>CAZKQR010000217.1:0-7511 GCA_964554965.1 uncultured Cytophagia bacterium
GCCTCGTAGGTCTCTGCAGCGCCGACCACCACCCGTTTTGAATCGTGGCTCAGCCGCTGTGTTCGGTTGGCCGGATTGCCGCATTTAACGCAGATGGCCAGCGTCTTGTGGATATCCTCGGCCACCGCAAGCAGCTGCGGGATCGGCTCGAACGGTTTGCCGGTGTAATCCTGGTCCAAACCGGCGACGATCACCCGTTTACCCGAGTTGGCCAGCTGCTGACACACATCGACCAGATCGAGACCGAAAAATTGCGCCTCATCGATGCCGATCACCGCGGCGTCGCCGGCTTTTTCCAAAATCTCCCGGGCCGAGCTCACGGCGATGGAGGGCAGCTTGAGGGAACTGTGTGAAACGATATGCTCCACGGAATAGCGGTCATCGATGGCCGGCTTAAAGATGGCGGTCTTTAATTTGGCGATCTCGGCGCGCTTTAGCCGGCGGATCAATTCTTCGGTTTTGCCGCTGAACATGCTGCCGCAAATCACTTCGATCCAACCAATCCCTTTGGCGATGGTATTCAGCATAACCTTCCTTCCTGGTGAGACCTTCTTTGCCGCCGTTCCCGACCACACGGGCTTAGGCGGGCAGCTTGGCTAAAATTTTATCTATCGTCACCGCGCTCTCCTCTTCGCCCGAGACCACCAGATCCGCGTTCACCCGGCTGGGAAACACATGGCGCAGGTACATGGGTCGCACTGTAGCCAGATATTGGTCGATGACCGATTGGACAGAGCGGCCCCGGCTGGAGGTGTCGCGCTGCAACCGCCGGATAAAGCAGAGGTCCATGGAAGTGTCGACAAAGATTTTTAGATCCAGCAACGGCGACAGCTCAGCCACGGCCAAAAGCAGGATGCCGTCGAGGATGATCCAATCGGAGGGCGACACCCGCACGGTCTCCGGCCGGCGATTGTGCGTGGCGAAATCGTATAAGGGGTGTTCGATGCTGTGGCCTTCGCCGAGCGCCTGCAGCTGGTGGATGAGGAGAGAAAACTCTATGGCCTCCGGATCGTCATAGTTGATCCATTGTCGTTGTTCGAACGTCAGGTCCGAACGGTCGCGATAGTAATAATCCTGAGAAAGCAGCAGCGGCCGGCGATCGTGCAGCGCAGCCACCAGCCGCTCCGCCAGAAAGGTCTTGCCTGAACCAGAGCCGCCGGCAACAGCGATGACAAAGGGCTTCCGGCTCATCGTAAAAATCCTTCGTCGAATGCATGCGGCAGCAGCTCCTGGAGCGGCCAGATCAGATATTCATCCCCCGCAGCGAGGACGACCTCTATGTTTTTAGCGTAATCCCAGAGCAGCTGGCGGCAAGCGCCGCAGGGCGGGCACAAGGGTGGTTTGGCAGTGGCGATGGCAAGGGCCTGGAATTCCGTCACACCCTCAGAGAGCGCCTTGGCCAGCGCCACGCGCTCAGCGCACAGGGTGAGGCCATAGGAGCTGGATTCGATATTGCAGCCGGTAAAGATCGATCCATCTTTGGCCATCAGGGCTGCGCCCACGGGAAATCCGGAATAAGCGGCCTGAGCCCGAAGGATCGCCTGTTTGGCGTGAGCTATGAGACCGGCATAGAGGGACAAAAGCGCCTCCGAAAAAAAATCCAAGTCGTTTCGACTTGGATTTAAGGTAAGAAAATAACCGTTTAAAGCAAACGATTTATTGCTGAACGGCCGAGGCCGCCCAAAGGAACTCAGAAGGGCAGGTCGTCCACATCCGCCGGCATGGGTTCGCTGAAATTCGCTTCCCCGGCAGGCGTCGGTGGTTCATGGCTGACCGGTTCGCGGTCGCCTTTGGCCTCGAGGAACTGAATCGAATCCGCCTGGACCTCTGTGGCATAGCGCTTGTTGCCGTCCTTATCGTTCCAGGAGCGGGTTACCAGCTTGCCCTCCACATAGATGCGGTGTCCCTTTTTACAGTACTGGCCCACCAGCTCGGCCTGCTTGCGCCACACCACCACCCGGTTCCATTCGGTCTGCTCCTGCATTTTACCGTCCTGGTCCTTGTAAGAGGTGTTGGTTGCCACGCTCAGAGTGGCCACGGCCGCTCCGGAAGGGGTGTATTTCACCTCCGGATCCTGGCCAAGCCGGCCGATGAGCATGACTTTGTTCAAGGTGCCTTTACTGTCGTACGCCATGACACACCTCCATATGAGATAATAGGTTGAAAGGAGCAGTGACCCTAAGTTCAGTCTACAAAGAAATATTAAATTTGTCAAGCGTTATTTAGCGAAACGCCGGATTCTTGGCGCTGAACTTGGAAAAGTGTTTCAAGTGAGTGGAAAGTTATGTAACTTAACCGTTAAATGAAACAATTTTTGGAAAATGCCATGAATGGGTACCGGTTTGTCCTTGTCCCCTTAGCAGAGATCGTCGCAGAGGATGAAACCTTTCGTGTTGCGCTGGATCCGCCGGATGAGTCTCTGCGCGCCAGTGTGGCGGCGTATGGGCTGCTGCAGCCGGTACGGCTGCAATCGCGCGCCGATGGCCGCTACCGGCTGGTTTCCGGATTCAAGCGTTTTCAGCTGGTGCGCGAACTAGGCTGGGATCAGGTGCCGGCCCTGGTGGTGAGCGAGCGGCAGAGCGATCTGGATCTTTATATTGTAAGCCTGCAGGAACGGCTGGCTGCCGCAAAACCGTTAAGCCCTCTCGAGATCGCAGAAGTGCTGGCAAAGCTGCAGGCTGTTTTTTCTCTCTCCGCGGAGAGCGTGGTCCGTGATTTTATGCCCTCCCTGGGGCTCGGCAGAAACCGCACCTGGCTCGACCGCTATCTGCCCCTCACCGGGCTGGATGAGCGCAGCAAAAACGAGCTGCTTGCCGATGGATTATCTCTAGAGGTCGTCTTCGCCCTTCCCGGTCTGGCTGTTGCAGAGCGTCATCATCTGCTGAATCTGTTCAAGACATTGCGTCTGGGCAAGAATAAACAGAGCGAAATGTTTTCGCTGATCCGCGATGTCTGCCAGATGCAGGGGCGATCTATGGGCGCTTTGCTGCAGCAGCCGGAATTGGCCGATATCCTTGCCGGGGCTGAGCTCACTTTTACCCAAAAGGCCGAGCGCTGCAAGGAGGCCCTGATGCGGCTGCGCTATCCCCGCTTCAGCCGCGCCCAGCAGGCTTTTCACGACCGGTTGAAAGAGGCCGGCGTGCCGCCGGCGCTGCGGATTTCGCCATCCCCCTTTTTCAACAGCGAGGAGGTTTCGATCGCTTTTTCGTTCAAGAATGAAAAAGAATTCCGTCAATGCCTGAGCACCCTGCAGCGGCTGGATGCAGAGGGTGTGATTGAAAAACTGGTTCAACTGCCATAATGCACTTTCCGTCGCAAAAAAATTTTTCTCCCCACCGGTTGATCATCGAGGAGTCGGTTGCCCGGGAACCGCTGGTGGCGCGTGTTCGACAACGCCTGCCACAGATCTCCGCCGAGTTCGTTGCGGATATCGAACAGCTTCGAGGAGACCGCGATCTGGATGAAGCCCTGTTGCTGGCCCGGCAGCGCGGGCCCTTTTTGCGCTACTGTCCCGGAACGCCCAGACATATCTGCTGTCTGTATCAGAATCTGGATGTGGCCGCCGGCTGCGATATGAACTGCACCTACTGCATTCTGCAGGGCTATCTCAACACACCGGGCAAAACCCTGTATGTCAACAGCGGCGATCTGTTCCAAGAGCTGGATCACGCGCGTTTACAGCGGACGGATCACTTTTTCCGAATCGGCACCGGCGAGTTGTCCGACAGCATGACCTTTGATCATCTGACCGGATTTTCCTTGGATCTGGTGGACTATTTCAGCCGTTGGCAGAATGCGATCATCGAGCTCAAGTCCAAAAACGTTCATATTGAAAACCTGGCCGCGCTTCGACATAACCGGCGGACGGTGGTCTCGTGGTCGGTAAACGCGGAGCCGATGTGCCGGAGTGAGGAGAGCGGAGCGCCGACGTTGACGGATCGTTTGCAGGCTGCGGCCGAGGTGCAGGAGATGGGCTACTGGCTGGGCTTTCATTTTGATCCGATGATCTGGTTTGACGGCTGGGAGGATTATTACCGTGAAACCGTGGCGCGCATCTTTGCATTCGCCCGGCCGGACAACATCGCCTGGATCAGTCTGGGCGCCCTGCGTTATCCCGCGGCCATGGATGAAGTGATCCGCGAGCGACATCCACACTCCCGCATTGTCCTCGGTGAGCTTTTGCCCGGCCCGGATAAAAAACGGCGGTATTTCAAAACCCTGCGCATCGAACTTTTCCGTCGGATGGTTGAATGGATCCGCGCCTACGGGTACGATACCGGCGTCTATCTCTGTATGGAGAGCGACGAGGTGTGGCGCAAAGCGTTCGGCTGGTCGCCGGGCAGCAGTGCGGGACTGAAAAAACTGCTCGACGATCGCGTGCGGGTACGTTGAACGTCCATTAAAATCCTTTATGCAGAACATAAAAACAACGAGGACACATGATCACTGAAATCATCTCACAGTATGCGGTTAAAATTCTGGAAGCGATGGGGTATTGGGGTGCGGGGCTGTTGATGGCGTTGGAGAGCATGATTGCGCCGGTGCCCAGTGAGGCGGTTATGCCTTTTGTCGGTTTTCTGGTGGCAGACGGCAAGTGGAGCGTCTGGGCGTCCATTCTGTCCACCTCCCTGGGCTCCATCATCGGGTCCCTGATCTCGTATTATCTGGGCTATTACGGCGGCAAGCCCCTGGTGCTCAAGGTGGGCAAGTATCTATTGCTGGATCGTCATGATCTGGAGATGACGGAAAAATTTTTCAACCGGCGCAGCGGCGTCTGGACGCTGTTTATCAGCCGGTTCATTCCGGTGATCCGTCATTTCATCTCCATTCCGGCAGGGATCGGCCGGATGCCGGTCGGATCGTTTGTCATTGCCACGGTCATCGGCGCGACCCTGTGGAACAGTTTTTTGCTTTATCTGGGTCTCAAGCTGCGCGAGAACTGGCAGGTGGTGCAAAAATATTCGCATCAGATCGACATCGGCGTGGTCCTGTTTCTTGTCGTCCTGATGGGCTGGTTCATTCATTCCCGGTTGCAAAAACGCAAAGCGCGGCAGAGCTAGAAACGGACCGCTGCGCCGATCTGGATCAGGACCAAGTCCGTCTTGGACTCTTTAACGTCATAGAGGACCTGGCCGTTCTCCCGGTGAACAGAGCCCTTTTTTAAGTAGCGCGCCTGTTCGCCGATCAGGTATTTCGCCTGAAAATCCAGCGCCACCGACAGCGGGTGGTACTCTTGACCTTCGCGCGGCGTGGCGGTATACACGACCCACTGCAGGCCGCCGCCGGCGCCATAATTGAAAGCGGTGTCGTCGAAATCGACTTTGCCGGCGATCCGGTCGTTCTCAAACCAGTCATCGGCGTTCTCAATCTTCGTCTCCGTATACAGATAATTCAAACCCGCGACCCCCTCCACATAGGGCCGTAGCCGGCCGGTGGGATTCTGCAGACGCAACACGAGTTGGGCCAGCACCATGGAATTATCGGTGCTCACCTTCACGGTGAAATCCGGGAACTCGCTGCTGAGCGGCTGGCGGCGCGACTCCATGCCATAGATCAGAAACCCCGCGCTGACGCCGATGCTGAAGATACTGCGGGACGGTGAATAAAAAAATTCACCCGTGAGTCCAAAGCCGTCGTTGCCCGCGTTCTCTTTGAACTCGCCCTGCAACAAGCCTGAGGCCAGATGCAGGCTGCCCTGAAAGCGCGGTTGGCTGCCGGCGGCCGTGGCCAAGGCCACGACGAGGAGGACGAAGAACTTTTGCATGTGGGATTTCATAGACACTCTCCTGGTTAACGGTTCTCACACGGATGCGCGGTCACCCTATCCTCATACAAGGAATGCCAAAGTTGCGGATCATAATCGGCTCTGCGCGACGGGCAGTCGGTTCGATGGCAAAGCCGGCATGACTGAAAATCGATGGTAGTGGGGAACAGGATGCCGGAAACGGATTTGTTCGGAATCATCAGACAAGAGTCGGTCAGGGTTACGCCGATGTGCTCGCGCACAGGTCCCAACAACTTGAACAAATTGGTCTGCTGCTGGAGGGGCCAGATTTCGGCGTCGCCGGAACCAGGGCTCATGGAGGCGGAGTGGCGCCATCCTGCTTCTTTTTTCAAATGTGTTTGCAGTTCGTTCAGCGCGCTTTCCAGCGCCGCGGCTTTGATGTGATCCCAGAGGAAATCTTCCAGCGGATCGCCGTTGGAAACACGGACTTGATCCAACTCGGTCCCGCAGGTGGCGACAAAAACAAAGCCTCTTTCAACGGCTTTCATGTTTTCCGCCAGCGCACGGCTGTGAAAGGTGACGCCCTCGAAAGTGACGGCATCCGGTTTCCGTTCCTGCACGAAAACCGGTTTGTATATGGCCTTGGGTTTGCCGTGCAGCTGCGCCAATTGAACCAATCCGCTGATCACCTGTGGATCCAGCACATCCTCGGGCAGATGGGCGTTTTTCATCAAGCGGGCGATGTCCAGAGTAAACGGTATCGAGGTCAATAGGGTCATGGTTTTTCCTCAGCCAGCCACAGGGTGACAGGTCCCAAAAGCCCGGAAGGCAGCAGAGGCGTATCCGCTGCAAAGGGTTTGTAAGTGGACCAGGCGATCTGCTTTTCCGGCGGCAGCCCGGCATCGCCGATGAGGCGATTGGGCCAGAGATTGGCCACCGTGATCTCTAATTCATTTCCTTGCAGCCGCACCGCTTCGCTGATCTCAATGCGATATGGTTTTTTCCACACTGTGCCCAGCTCGCTTCCGTTGAGCCGAACGCCGGCCATCTCTCTCACTTGCCCGAGATCCAGCCAAAGCCGGCCGCGTTGCAAGGACGGCAGATCAAAGCGTATTGAATAAGAGGCCATGCCGGAATAGTAGCGGATGGCCTGGTCCTCATGCGTGCTCCAGTCCTGTAATACGTGAAAAACAACCGATTGTTTCGGCCCACCGAGGCGCTCATCAAACGATACCTGCCAGGGCCCTTCGATCTGTTGAACGACGCGCGGCTCCCGGAAAAAGGCAGTGACCGATTTGCGTTTGCTGTTATCAAAAACGACAAAGACAGAACCGTGAGGCTCGAGACCCAGCATGATCTCTGTGCAGCCCGCTTTTTGGCTGAAATCGACGGGTTCGGTTGTTGCACCGGTCATCGGATTCCACAACGAGGGCTTTTTTCCGGTCACACGGAAGCGGCAGGAAGCCTTGATGGCCCGATCCTCGCTGTTGGCGAGGAAATAGACTTCGCTCTGGTCCATGCGTCGATGCGAATATCGGAACGGGGCATCGGTGCTGAAATCCGGCGGCCAGTTCATTTCGGCGAAAAGAGCCTCCAGCGTCGACAGGGAGGGATAGGTTTCGTCAACCGCTACCGGCGACCAGATCAGGCGTCCCTTGCCCAGCCTGCGCTCTCCGGCGCTTGCCTCAGAGCCCCACAGCTCCTTGACCAGTTTCTGCACCTGCTGATCGCATTCAGGGTAATTGGTCAGAGACGGGGAGCTTTTCGGCGGATGGCCAAAGACCAC
>CAZKQR010000218.1:0-7439 GCA_964554965.1 uncultured Cytophagia bacterium
ACTCAAACCGATTTTCTGCGATTTTTCAGGATGAAATTGCACGCCGAAAAGCGACCCCCGGTTCAGCGCAACAGGAATCCACTCGCCATAATCGGTGAGTCCTACCGACTGCGTCTCATCTTGCAGACGCACATAGTAGGAGTGGGCAAAGTAAAAAAAACTGTCATCCGGGATGTTGCGCCAAAGAGCGCAGGACCGGTTCTGACGGACACTGTTCCAGCCCAGATGCGGAACCTTGTTTCCGGCAGAAAAGTGAACCACCGTGCCAGGCAGAATAGCCAGCCCCACAGCCCCTGGGCTCTCTTCGCTGGATTGCATCAACAGCTGCAGGCCGAGACAGATGCCCAAAAACGGCCGGCCTGCGGCGATCACCTGCTGTAGAGGCTTGCGCAGGTTCAACTGGTCAATGGCCTCCACCGCTTTTCCGAATGCGCCCACGCCCGGCAGAATCACCTTATCGGCGCGTTCGACCTGCTCCGGGGTGCTGATGATGTCCGCCTGTGCGCCCAGGTGCTCCAGCGCCTTGTGCACGCTTTTCAGATTGCCTGCACCATAATCGATGATGCCGATCAAGCCAGCACCCCCTTGGTGGAGGGTACACCCGATTCACGCGGGTCGACGGTCAACGCCATGCGCAGTGCGCGAGCCAGGCTTTTCATCAGCGACTCCATCATGTGATGCTGATTGGCGCCGTACAACATACCGGCATGCACGGTCATCTGTGAGTGCACTGCAAAAGCGCGGAGAAATTCAATCAGCAGCTCGCCGTCGAATTCCCCCACTCGATGCAGCGTCATCCGGGGTTCGAAGATAAAAAAACCGCGGCCGCTTACATCCACCACCGCCCGGCTCAGAGCCTCGTCCAAAGGACAGCAGGCGAAACCGAATCGGCTGATCCCTTGTTTGTCTGCAAGCGCCTGACTAAAGGCAGCACCCAGGCAAATCCCCACATCCTCCACGGTGTGATGCCCATCGACGTAGAGATCGCCCTTGGCCCGAATGGTGAGGTCGATGAGGCTGTGCCGCGCCAGACTATCGAGGAGATGGTCAAAAAATCCGATGCCGGTCTGGATATCGCTTTTGCCGCTGCCGTCCAGATTTACCGATAGAGTGATGTCCGTCTCGCGGGTTTTTCGTACAATTTGAGCGGTGCGTTTTTTCATGATAGGCTCGCTTTCAAGGCATCCAAGAACCATTGGTTTTCCTCACGCCGTCCAACGCTGACCCGCAGATGATCTTTGAGCAAAGGATAACCGCCGACATTGCGCACGAGAATTCCCTGATCTTTTAAGCGGTTGAAAACCAACTCGGCTTGCGGACAGTGGAACAGAATAAAATTAGCGGCAGAGGGAAACGGACGAATCGAAGGGATTTGCAGCATCTCGCTCAGCAGCCAGTCGCGTTCTTGCACCAGCCTGGAAACCTGATGCAGCATGGTCTCTCGATCCTCCAGCAGCTGCATGGCGATGATCTCGGTCAGTAGATTGACGTTATAGGGCAGATTGGCCTTGCGCAGTTGGTCAATGCAGTCAGAGGAGGCCAGTAGATACCCCAAGCGCAATCCAGCCAGCGAAAAGGCTTTGGAAAAAGTGCGGGAAATGATCAGCTGTGGATATTTATCCAACAAGGAAATAGCGGTCTGACCTGAAAATTCCGCATAGGCCTCATCCAGAAAAACCAATCCGCAGGCCTTCTCACACAGGGTCTGCACCTGCTGCAGAGAGAGCAAGGCGCCGGTTGGATTGTTGGGCGAGCAGAGAAGAATGATCCGCGGTTGCTCGCTTTGAATCAAATGCAACGCTTTACTCATGGGAAAAGGTTCGGCAGGCGCCTGCGGCTGCGCCAGAACACGGCCTCCATACAAAACAGTAAAGATTTCAAACAACCCAAAGGTCGGCGGAAACATGAGCACGCGATCGTTCTCCGCCACCGTTGCAGAGAGCACAGTCTGCAGCAGTTGATTGGAGCCGTTGCCGAGGAGCACCTGATCCGGACTCAGCCGGTGCCAGGCGGCGATGGCCTGTTTGAGATCACTGGATTCGTTCATGGGATAGCGGTTCCAGGAGAGCGCCGACGCGGCGGTCAGCACTCGTTTCTTGAACTCCTCAGGAAGATCGAACGGACTCTCATTCTGGTTTAGCTTGGCGCGCATGCGCCGTTGCGGCGGAGCAGAGTAGCCCTGCAGATCCAAGACCGCTCTTTTAAAATAGTTTTCCATTTTTACTTACCCGTTTAATCACTGCCTGCGCGTGAGCGTCCAACCCCTCGGCTTGGGCGAAATGAACGATCTGCTCACCATGACGGTTCAACGCCTCAAAAGTGTACGAGATCACGCTGCTGAACTTGACAAAATCATCCGCCCGCAGCGGAGAAAAAAACCTGGCGGAGCCGTTGGTGGGCAGAATATGGTTGGGCCCTGCCCAATAATCTCCTACGGTCTCGGGCGAATAGCTGCCCAGGAAAATAGCGCCTGCGTTTTGAATGCGGCCGAGCATGTGCCAGGCGTCCTGAACGTGCAATCCTAAATGCTCAGGAGCCAGCCGATTGGCAAGATCGATGGCCTGCTGCATGGTCTGTGTCAGCAGTACTGCGCCATAGTTCTGCAACGACTGACGGATAATCTCCGTGCGTTTTAAATTTTTCATCTGTTCGGACACTGCTTTTTGCACGGCCAATGCGGTTTTCTCCGAACTGGTGAGCAACAAGGAGGAAGCCAATGGATCATGCTCCGCCTGGGCTAGCAGGTCTGCTGCGGCAAACTCGGCATCCGCTGTGTCATCGGCGATGATCACCACTTCACTCGGACCGGCGATCATGTCCATTCCGCACTGTCCGAAAACCAGCTTTTTGGCCGTGGCGACATAGATATTGCCCGGCCCGACGATCTTGTCCACGCGGGGGACGCTGGCCGTGCCGTATGCCAGAGCAGCGATGGCCTGACTGCCGCCGACGCGAAACACCTTCGTGACCTTGAGCTCATGGGCTGTGGCCAGGATGACTGGATGAACCTCCCCTTGAGCGTTGCATGGGGTGACCACATAAATCTCGCTCACACCAGCCACACGGGCCGGCACTACGCCCATGATCAAAGACGAAGGGTAGGCCGCCCGGCCGCCAGGCACATAGACCCCAACGCGTTGCATGGGAATGACCCGCTGACCCAGCACCACCCCATCCTCCTGCCAGTTGAACCATGATTTTGGCAGGTTGTTACGGTGGAAATCCTCAATGTTTCTGATGGATCCCTGGATCGTTTTAAGCAAATTTTTATTGAGTTTTTTATGTGCCTGAGCCATCTCCTCAGCTGAAACTGCGATCTTGTCAGCGCTCAGCTCCGCTTTGTCAAACGAAGCGGTATAGCTGATGAGCGCCTCATCCCCTTTATCTCGAACATCCTTGATGATCTGAAGCACGGTCCTTTCGATTTCTTCGGCCATCAAAGTTCGTCGTGACTCATATTTTATCAGGAAATGGTCGATTTCCTTACTGCGATAGATCGCGATCATTATGCAACTCCTGAATTGCTTTAGAAAATGGTTTAATAGATCACTTTATTCAGCGGAAATTCAATAATATCCTCTGCTCCTGATCGCTTAAGCCTGGGGATCAGATTCCGCACAGACCCCTCTTCAATGATGGTCTCCACCGCCACCCAATCAGAGCCATGCAGCGGCGAGATGGTGGGACGTTTCATGGCCGGCAGCTCGTTCATCACGCTGTCCAGCTTGTCTCTGTGCACATTCATTTTAAGGCCTACCTTGCCCTCTGCGCAGATCGCGCCCTGGAGCATCATGTTAAAATTTTCGATCTTTTCACGCTTTGTGGGGTTTTTCCAGCTCTCCTTGTTTGCGATCAGCAGGGTTCTGGATTCAAGCAGGGTCTCGACGATGCGCAGATTGTTCGCCCGCAATGAACTGCCGGTCTCGGTGACTTCAACAATGGCATCGACCAGGGTGGGCGCCTTGACCTCAGTAGCGCCCCAGGAGAACTCGACCTCAGCCTGGACTTGGTGGTGTGCCAGATAATCGCGGGTTAAATTGACCAATTCGGTGGCGATGCGCTTGCCCTGAAGGTCCTGCACCGAGGTGATGTTCGAGTCAGCAGGCACGGCCAAAACCCACTTGACCGGCCGCATGGTCAACTTGGCATAGGTGAGTTCAGCCACTTCAACCACATCAGCGCGGCATTCCATGGTCCAATCTCTTCCGGTCAAACCGATATCGAAAATGCCATCCTCAACATATTTAGCGATCTCCTGCGCCCGAATGAGGATCGCCTGAATCTCTGCATCATCGATGGAGGGAAAATAGGATCGGTCGCTGACTGAGAAATGAAAGCCGGCTTTGGCCAGCAGGCGAAAGGTCGCTTCCTGCAGGCTTCCTTTGGGCAAACCGATCTTGAGCACACGCGGATCCAGACCATTCCAATCAACCATACATTCTCCTTAAAGGGTAAATAAAGAGTGAACCGGTTCGGTAAAAAAAAAGCCCGCTGGTTGGATTTAGCGGGCTGTTGCATCAGTCTTATAAAACCATACCAAATCGTTATCGGGCTCCGGAATGAACACAATGGTGATGAACGGCATGGTTATATTTGTAATGTATCGTTTTCATGATCTAGTTTACGGAATTTTATTGTTAATTGCAATAAAAAAATCAGCTCCGCTCCAGCAGGGCTTTCGCCTCCCGGGCAACGATCAGCTCTTCGTTGGCCGGAATGACCAGAACCTGAATGGATGAATTCGGCGTAGAGATGGTCATTTCACCGGTTGCACGCTGATTGGCCTCTTGATCCAGTTCCACTCCCAAGAATTGCAGCTGCCGGCACACGCGACGGCGGATCAGGGAGCCCCGCTCGCCGATGCCGCCGGTGAATACCAGAGCATCCAGTCCCTGCAGGACCAGGTAGTAAGCGCCGATATAGTGGAGAACGCCGTAGCAAAAAGTATCGATGGCCAGTGTCGCCTTCTCAGAACCTTGCTCCGCTGCGTCGATGATCTCTTTCATATCGCCGGATGGAATGCCGGAGATGCCGGCCAGTCCGCTCTGTGAGTTGAGCACTTTGGAAACCTGCTCTGCAGACCACTTTTCCTCCTGCTGGAGAAAAAGAGGAACGAACGGGTCCAGATCCCCGCATCGTTTGGCGTTGAGCACACCGCTCTGAGGTGAGAATCCCATGCTGGTGTCCAGCGAACGTCCGTTGCGAATGGCGCAGATGGATGAGCTGCCGCCGAGGTGACAGGAGATGATGCGCAGGGATCCGGCCGCTGCGTTTAGCAGCTGGGGCGTCCGCTCTGCGATCCATCGGTGCGAGGCGCCGTGAAATCCATATTTGCGGATGGCATGCTTTTCTGCCAGTTCAGCCGGCAGGCCATAGGTGTAGGCCTGTGCAGGAATATTCCGGTGAAACGCCGGTTCAAAGAGGCCGATGCGCGGCACCTCAGGGATCAATTTGGCGAAAATACGGATGGCCTTGATGTAAGGTGGATTGTGCGCCGGCGCCAGAAACGTATAGGCCTCCATGGCCTGAAGAGCCGGCTCATCGAGAGATCTGCATTCCCGAATCCCTTTGCCATGCACGGTTTTAAAGCCGACTGCTGCGATGTCTGAGAGCGCGGCAAGGCAGGCGTGCTCACCCTGAGTGAGGAAATCAATAGCCGCGAGCACTGCCTGTTCATAACCAGCGTAGGAGGTGGTTCCCTGGATCTTTTGGTCCTTGCATTGCATCGAGTAGGAAGAACGTTCAGAGCCGATGTTCTCAATTCTCCCCTGGGCCAGTATCTCTTCGTCCTTCATCTCATAGAGTTTAAATTTAAAAGAGGTGCTGCCCACGTTGGCGATCAGTATTTTCATGGTCTGCCTACTTGTGATCCTGTTTATTGGCCGCACGAACGGCGTCCATAGCCAGGCAGATCGCCCCCACGACGCCGGCGTCGTTGCCCAGTTGTGCGCGAACCAGTTTGAGGTTGCGCAGCGGCGCATCCATGGCGCGTTTGACCAACGCGTTCCAGATCCGGGTCATGAATTCATCGCCGGCATCAGCCACTCCCCCGCCGATGACAAAAATTTCAGGATTAAAAATATTGGTAAAACTCGCCAGAGCGGCGCCGAGATACTCACAGGTTTCATCGATGACCTGCATGGCCGCTTGTTCACCTTTCTGGGCATCGGCAAATATCAGCTCGGTGTTCACCATGGCCGGCACTGCGGTTTTATTCTTTTGCAGTTTACCCACATAGTTGCGCACCATGGCCGGTGCGGAAGCATAGGCTTCGATGCAGCCGACGCCGCCGCATCCGCAGGGCAATCCATTATAATCGATGGACATATGACCCAGCTCGGCGCCCGAGAAATGCGAGCCGCGAAAGATCTCGTCGTTGATGATCACTCCGCCGCCGATGCCGGTGCCCAGGGTGATGGCGATAACATATTTATAGCCGCGTGCCGCCCCTTGCCGCACCTCGGCCAGCGCTGCCACATTGGCATCGTTATCCGCCCAGACGGGAAATGGATAATGTTTGCTGATCTCTTTGCGTATATCTGCATCCCCCCAATCCGGCAGATTGGGGGTGTTGCCTAAAAGCCGGCATTGATTGAATTCGATGGCGCCCGGACTGCCCATGCCTATAGCCGCAATCTCCAGCTGGCGTGCCTGGGCGGCTTGCGCCATTTCATCGATTGCGAAAAAAATGTTGGAAAAGATGGCCTCTTTTTTCTGATCGCCCTGGCTGGGACGCTTGGATTTGATCAAAATGCCGCCATCTTCGTCAGCCAGAGCATATTTTAGAAAAGTTCCGCCCAGATCCAGACCGATATAAGCTTTGTTGCGCGACTCCATACCAACTCCTGTACCTTCGATCAGCGAAATTGCTGTTTTAAAGAAAAATAGGCAAAACTATCAAGAAAATCAATAAGAAAAGCCGGACGTTTCGATCTGCTGACAAATTCGATGATAGGACTCGAGATTGCCGACATCGTAATAGGGCTGGGTCATCAGAAAAGCATAGATCGGGTGCTGCTGATACAGCCAGGAGATAAAATGGCCGGGCGCATCCGGATTGCCGCCCTGATTCAGATAGGCAGGGATCAAGGCCAGGGTGTTCTTTTGTAAAAGATAGAGCGCTGGACAACCCAGGTCCGACTTGGGTTGAGCCGGCTTTTCCTCAAAACCGATGACCCTGCCTAAAGCATCCACCTGCAGCACCCCGGTCCGGCGCAATTTTTCCAAGGAAGCAATGCGATAGGACAGAATGATGTCGCTGTGTTTCTCGGTAAAAAACCGATAAAAATCAGCCAGGTTGAGGGTGTAGATATTGTCGCCTGCAGAGACCAACAGATCATCGTCGATCGCTTTTGTTTGAATGGCATACAACATATCGGCTACAGCTCCCCGCCTGGTCTCATTGCTGTCGGTGCCGTCGTCGATAATCTCCACAGGCC
>CAZKQR010000219.1:0-2624 GCA_964554965.1 uncultured Cytophagia bacterium
CGATTCAACACCAGCGGCCGCATCTGCAGCAGTCCGAATTCCGCCGGTTCTTTTTGCAGATTGACGGCAAACTCCAGTTCCACCGGTGTGCCCATGCCCCAGGCGCCCATGCCCAGAAGCAGATCGGCGATGGCGGCGATGGGAATACGTTTCTGTTTCAACAGCTGGCTGAAGGTGATGAGGCGAACGCCGTTGCGGGAAACGCCGTCATAAATCCGGTCATCATCCGCAGAATAGGTGGAGCCGATCCAGGTCAGGGCGCCGTCTTTTTCGGCAACGGTCAGATCCAAAGAGCGCAGCGATGGATCTTTGATTTCGGCGGATTGGAGAAAACGGCTCTGCAAATCCAGCGCATAAAAAGAGCGCTGGCCGGCGTTGAGCATATCCTGCGGGCGGTTGTACGGCTGGCTCTGCAACGGATGTTTGGGGGAGATGCGCCAGCAGGCGCCGCCGTCCACCACCATTTTGCCGAGTCCCAGCGCCATGGAGACCAGCCCGTCGTCCGCTTTTTGCGGAGGAATGGGATAGAAATTGAACGAGCGCGCCACGCCGCTGAAATCGGGGTAGAAATGATCGCCGTGCCGTTGCCCGATGAGCTTTTGAATGACCACCGCCATTTTTTCTTCCTCCAGCCGGAAGGAGGTGGCCCTGATGTAATCTTTGGGTCCGGTGAAAAAAGTGGAGGCGTAAACCCGTTTGATCGCCTGCACCAGTTCGGCGAGACGGACCGCCGGATCCGGATGGTTGTTGGCCAGCATATAGGTTCGGTAGACGCCGGCAAACGGATGGTATTGCGAATCCTCCAGCAGGCTGGACGAACGCACGGCCACCGGTTCGCGCACCAGATCGAGGAACGCGGCCAGTTCCTGTAAAATCGTCTCCGGAAAATAGGCGGCGGCCAGGAATCTGGAGAGGATCTCGCGATTGTCCGGCTCCGACAGGGCGAAGCACAGCAGCTGGTTAGCGGCCAAAAATTCATCGAAAACGTCGGTGCAGACCACGACCGCCGGGGGTACGCTGATGGAAACGCCGGGGAAATGGTGCTGCACCATATAGTTGTTGAGCAATGTGTTGACAAAGCTCAGTCCGCGCGCCTTGCCGCCGATGGAACCGTGACCCAGGGAGGCGAAGGTTTTTTCCGGATCGAACGTCTCCCGGCGAAACGGGATCATCAGCCCGCGCTGCCAGACCTTGCGGTAATCGCGAAGCGAGGTGACCAAGTCTTGGCGCATCTCCTCGATGGAATTAAAGTCCGAAACCTGGCGCGGCCGCAGTTTGTGCGCCAGCCAGAATTCGGTGCGCGCCTTGAGCCAATGGGAAAAATGGTTGCGCTCGGCGTGAAAGCGGATGCTCTCCTCCGGCACCTTGATGATCTGCTCTTCCAGGCTGATGAGGTCGCAGGCCCGGCCGACCTCTGTGCCGTCCGGCAGTTTAAAGACAAAATCGCCAAAGCTGAAATTTTCCACCATGAACTGCTGCAGATCGCGGATAAAAGTGGCAGCGCTCTTGAGCAGGAACGGGCAGCCCAGCAGACGGGCCTTGGCCTCGTTCTCCGCCTGTTGCGATTGAAAAAGTATGGGCAGGTCCGGCTGCAGCGCCAGTGCCTCGCGTCCAAACTCGAGGCCGGCGCTCGGATCCACCGCGTTGTTGCGGTAGAAATCCATGTCCGAGATCACGCCGAGCACGTTCTCCTGATACTGAACGAAATAACTCCACGCCTCTTCGTAAGAGATGCAGTGCAGGATTTTCGGCCGTGCGCGGGTGCGCAGGTTCTTGTGCGAAAGGTTGATGCCCTCGTTGATCAGCCGGCGCGCGTGCAAAAGGACTTCGCGATAGAGCAGCGGAAGAAACCAGGAGTAATAGCGGATGTTGTCCTCGATGACGATGATGGACTGCACGCCGGCCAGATCGGTGTCGTGATCGAGGTTAAGCTGGTCCTCCAGGTTTTTGATAATGGCGATCCACAACCGGTAATCACCCTGCCACATGTAGATGCGGTCAAAAGGGGCGATGTCCTGTTTCTGGAAACGGTCCGCCAGCTCCAGGTTGTCATAGCTGAGCAGCACGATGGGGATGCTGACCCCGGCCTGACGCACCAGTTTGGCAAAGGTCACAGCGGTCATGTCTTCGATGTGCTGCGTGGTGACGATCAGATCAAACTGGTTCTCCTCCTTGGCCAGGGCCAGGGCCTCGAGACCGCTGGAGACGCGGGTAAAGTTGGGGGTGTTGGTCAGCTGCAGATCCTGGTACTCGCTGCGCAGCAGATCATACAGCCGGCCGTCCTCCTCGAACACGTACAGGTCATAGAGGCTGGAGACCAGCAGAATGTCGCGAATGCGGCGGCGCATGAGGTTCTGAAAGCCCTGAAAACGGGTGCCGTAGCCGTGTTCCACCCAACTGGGATCAAAGTGGGTGAGCACATCTTTGAACGATTTCGGCATGAACGATGACCCTCCTAGTTCAGGGTTCGCGATAGCTTTGCCGGCGGAGGAACGCCGCGCTCCCCGCCGGAACTAAAATCACACCAGACCCTGATCCAGCATCGCGTTGGCCACTTTGAGAAATCCGCCGATGTTGGCGCCGTTGACGTAATTGCCCGGCGTGCCGAACTGTTTGGCGGTTTC
>CAZKQR010000219.1:2724-7430 GCA_964554965.1 uncultured Cytophagia bacterium
GGGCGTTGATTTCATTCTGGGTGGCGCTGGGAAAAGCGCACTGCGCCTTATGATTCCACAGTGGATTGTAGTCCAGCTTGGCGTCCAGAGGAGTGTAGACCGCGCCCTTGAAGGCGTCCGCATACTCTTGAATCCGGCCGCGGCGTGCGTTTTTCAACTCCATCACCCAGGCCAGTTTCTTTGCGTCGATCCCCGCTTCATCATGGATGTATCCGTTGGAATCGGAGAGGGTCACCACTTTACCGCCCAGCTGATTCACTTTTTCCACCGTGAATTGCGCCACATTACCGCTTCCGGATACCAGACAGGTTTTTCCCTCCAGCGTCTCCCCTCGCGTTGACAGCATCTCGGCGGCAAAATAGGTGGCGCCATAGCCCGTGGCCTCGGGCCGGATCAGCGAACCGCCCCAGTTCAATCCTTTGCCGGTGAGCACGCCGGTGAACTCGTTGACTAGTTTTTTGTACTGGCCGAACAGATAGCCGATTTCACGGCCGCCGACGCCGATGTCGCCGGCCGGCACATCCGTGTCCGGGCCGATGTAGCGGAACAATCCGTTCATAAAACTCTGGCAAAACCGCATGACCTCATTGTCGCTCTTGCCCTTTGGATCAAAATCCGAGCCGCCTTTGGCGCCGCCCATGGGCAGGGTGGTCAGGCTGTTTTTAAAAACCTGTTCGAACGCGAGAAATTTCAACACGCCCAGCGTCACCGAGGGATGAAAACGTAAACCGCCTTTATACGGGCCGATCGCCCCGTTCATCTGAATGCGGTAGCCCCGGTTGATCTGAATCTCGCCACGGTCATCCATCCAAGGGACACGGAACATGATCACTCGCTCCGGTTCGATCAGGCGTTCAAAAATTTGTGCGCTGCGATACTCGGGATACTTGTCATAGACCAGACTCACGGACTCGGCCACTTCGGCGACAGCCTGGTGAAACTCGGGTTCAGCGGGATTTTTTGTAGAAACCCGAAGCATGATCTCCTTGACATAGTCGGACATGTTCTTCTTCCTCCTGGATGCATACAAGCATGAGCTTTGATAGGAACAATCAGGTGACGGCGGATGGTGTTGGCGACCGGCAGATTATTTCCCAGAGCAGAAAAGGTTTGTTGGCATTTTTTACAACTGGGCAAAATATTGAATGCAAAGCTGAATAGCAAGGATTTTTTTCTCCAGGCATGAACAACCGCCCTGAGACCAACCCGTTCTCTGCCGATTGATGGAACACGCCGGCTGAAGCTTCCGTATACCGTGCGAGCCTGAAGGAACGCCGAAACGGTCGGCTTTGTGGCTCAACGGTTTTTTTTGCCGCGGTGCGAATTTGCTTGCTAATAACTATCAATATTAATATACTATTAGATGATAGAGCCGTCGAGCTTCCTGGTTGTTTATTTTTCACTTATCAAGGATTCGTCCTTATGGCTGACTTGAAAAAACTAAAAAAAGCAGCGATTGAGATCTTTTGGAAGGAAAAAGAGCAGCCGCGTCTGGAGCCGATCGGATTGGATCCCACTCTGGCGCCGTTTTCTCCTGTCACTACAGCATCGCCGGCCCCGGAGACTGCGATTCAGCCGGCCGCAGCGCCGGTGGAGGTGGATCCGACCTTTTACAAGGCGGTAGAGGCGGAACTGAACAAGGCCATCGATCCGGATTCTGCCGAGTTTTACAACCAGATAGCGGTGATCAATGACAAATTCCCCAATCTCGACGAACCCACCCGCTATCAACTGGCGTTCCATGCGGCGCAGACCGCGGTCAAAGCGCGCGGAATCACGTTGACCTTTACCGGTTTGTTGAAAACTCTGGATCGTCTGGGCCAGGTGCTCGATGTGGAAAAACGGGACTTTAAAATGCAGAACGAGCAGGGGTATCAGGACAACCTCGGCCAGGTGCGGAGAAAATCCCAGGAGATCGGTGAGGGCATTCAGGCGCGCGAGAGCCGGTTGCAGGCGATCGAAAAAGAGTTGGAATCTTTTATCGCCGCTCGAAATGCCGAGAAGAAAAAGCTCGAAGAGGAGCGCAGTCAGCTGATTTCCCAGCGCGTGGTGGTGGAGAGCGAAATCAACCAGCTGGAACAGAAGAAGGGTGAGCGGGAGATCCGTTTCAACGCCGCCCTCGACGCCCATCAGCGGCGATTGGATCAACTGAGACAGAATCTGCAGATGAATTTAAAGAGCGTTAAATAATTCCAAGGAGGATGCTATGAGTGATATGCCCACCCTGCCTGGTGCAGACAAAGTCGGTTCCTTCATCTCCAAGCGCGAAAAAACGTGGGGCAATTTCGGCACGGTGCTGATCCTGATTGCTCTGGCTTTTGGTTTTTATGCCGCCGCGCCTTTTATCCTCGGATTGTTGACCATGGCGATCGGCATCGTCGGCAAGATGGTGGTGCTGGGTGGATTGGTGGGACTGGCGGCGTTGCTCTGGTTTCTTTTTACCAGTAAAAAGTTCCGCGCCATCCTTTATTTCTGGCGCGCCAAATTCTACCGCTGGTTCACTTCTCTGATGATCAAGTCCGGTCCGCTGGATATCATCTATGCCTATGTCAATGAATATCTGGGTGAAAAATTGCAGACCATCCGCGGCGCCGCAGACCGCGTTTACGGCATCCGCAATGAGATCAAGAACAATATTGAGACCTATCAGCAGCAGATCCGCGAACGCATGCAGCAGGCGGAGACGCTGAAAAGCCGGTACTATAAGAGCAATCAGTGGACCGATGAGGATAAACGCTATCAGTTTCAAAAGATCTCCAGCGAGGCCGGCATGCTGCAGGGCAATCTGGACAAATCGTCCAAGCGGTTCGAGCGGGCGGAAAAATATTGCCAGATCATGAAAAAGATGCAACAGGCTTTTGAATTTTATCGCGACAAGACCAAGTTTTTCGCCGACACCCTGTCCGCGGATTACCGGGAAGCCCAGGCCATGGCCAAGGCGACTCAAGCCACTTCCAGTGTGCTGGGCGGAGACGATCATTCGGACATTTATGAGATGTCGGTTAAATACGTGCAGAGCCAGATCGCGCTGTTCACCGGCCAGGTGGACCGGTTTATGCAGGTGGCGCCGCAGTTTATGGCCGAACCCGAACTGCATGACATGGTCAGCGAGGATGCGATGATGAAGACGCTGGATCAATGGGACCAGGCGTCGGATCAGCTGATGCAACAAGCTGAAAACATCGACAAGGCCGGCCAGGCCATGTCCTCCGGAGACAAGAACCAGGTGTTCGCCATCGTCAAGAGCGGCGACACGCGTGAACTGGTGCCGGTGCAAGCGGCGCCCAAGACGGATGAAAAGAAAAAATACAGCTGGTAATCGAATTTCCGCTATACGAGCATTTAATGGGAGGGTTTACTCATGGCTGATCAATTTCCTTCCGGTGAAAAGAAAGGCGGACTGACGCCGTTTGCCAAAATTCTCATCGGTCTTATCATCGTCGGCGCAGTGGGCTATGCCGCTTACACTTATCTGCCGGAGAGCAGCGGCGCGCTGCGCGTGCATCTGGTCACCTACTCCGGTATGGCGCCGGGTCCTTATTTCAACAACGGCCTGTCGCCCAACGACGAGTCGCGCTACAAGAAAGAGTACGGACTGGACGTCAAGTTTACGGTGATGGACGTGATCCCCGACGCCATACAGGCCTGGAAGACCGGGCAATTGGATATTCTGGTGTTGACGGTGGACGCCTATCCCATCGGACTGCAAGAGCTGATGCCGTTGAAGCCAAGGATTTTCTATCTCACCGATAAATCGCAGGGTGCGGATGTAATCCTCGCCACCTCCGAGGTGCGTTCCATGGACGATCTGAAGGGCCGCAAGGTGGGATTCGTTCCGGGCACGCCGTCGCAGTGGTTGCTGGTGAATATGCTCAAAGCAGCCAATATGTCCATGAGCAGCATTCAGGCGATCGAGTTTCAGGAAGTGCCGCAGGCGTTCAAGGCCTTTGAGACCGGGCAACTGGATGCGGCCGTGGGTTGGTCGCCGGATGACCAGGCGGTGCTGCAGCGGGTCCCCGGCGCCCATGTTCTCAAAAGCACCCTGGAGGCTTCCGAGATGCTGTTCGGCATCATGTTCTGCAGCCAGGATCTGATCGACAAGCGCGCCAAGGATGTGCAAAAGTTCGTCGAGGGTTGGATGAAAGGCGCCGCGGAGCTCAACGCGCAGCCGGCCGCGCGCAGCCGCGCCGCCCGGATTATGACCGCCGGATACAGCGGCACCAGCGAGGATTATTGGCTGGCCACCTTTGAAAAGGTCCGCTTTGCCACCTATGGCGACAACCGCGGATTTTTCGGCCTGAATCCCGGCTACAAAGGGGTCACTGCTGAGATGATCTATGACGAAGCCTGCAAAACCTATCAGGAACTGGGCCTGGTGGCTCCGTCGGTGCCGGGTTGGCGCACTGTTTCCAACGTCAGCGTCGTCAACGCGATCTCGCTGACCGGGACTGAACACCTGCCCCAGGCGTCCGCAGCTTTTACACCGCCCACGACGGATATGCTCACACAGCCGGCTGTGGCCACCAAGCTGGTGCGCATCAATTTCGATTTCAATTCAGCGACCCTGGAGCCGATCGAAAAGCTGAAATTGAAGAACGAGTACGGCAAAATCGTGGCCATGAACCGGAATTCCCGTTTTCGCATTGTCGGCCACACCGACAACGTCGGCACACGCGAATACAACATCGAGCTGTCGCGTCGCCGCG
>CAZKQR010000220.1:0-7429 GCA_964554965.1 uncultured Cytophagia bacterium
GAAAGCCAGTGACAAACTCTACCTGGAGCGCTTGTACGAGCCGATCGTATTGAAGGCTGGGCCGCTGTACGATTCACGCGTACGCGGCATTCCGATCAACGAGCTGTTTTTATACGCCTATGACGACGTTGCCAACAGCTGGCGCATGATGCCGTTTCAGTTTGATGAAAGGCTGCGAGGTCCGGATCTGGCCAAGCCGGAGGATTCCACCGCCTGGCGGCACAGCTATTTTGCTGACGATGACGGTATTTTTGACGAGGAAGATGAGTTGGTGTTTATGGTTCGCGATCTCGGCGACCAAGCGCCCAGCCATGTCTGGATCGACGATGCGGACAGCCGCATGCATTCGCGTCTGGAGTTGAGCTTTAGTGATCCTAATGACCCCGAGTCGAAAGCGTACGCCTATCTATATCGCTCCACCACCATTACCGAACCGGTGCCGGCACCTTATTCCTTCAGCTATGATTCGACCTTGGATCGGATCGATTCCAAATACTATGGTGTGTCCATGAGCAAGCAGACCGGCCTGATCACAGACATTCTGATTAAACCGCCCTTTGGCACCGGCGTTGATTTTTTCGACACCCAGAAAATGCGTTTTGCGGGCACCATCGATCTCTTCTTTCAAATTGATCTGGAAGAGGACGAAAGTCTTTTCTACGTCTATCCATACCATAAATCGACAAAAAAACCGATCGTTCGCTTAATTCGCGAGACTCGACAAACCATACAGCTTTTTGGTATCGTTCAAGATCGTATCGCTTTTTATGTCGTGACTAAATTTTATCCGTTCTCCGGCACGATTGACGGCGGAGAAAAATTGGATATAGAGAGTTTGCGTGGCGCCTTCCCTGATGCGGGCGACATCTACATCAATTTTAAATATTTACGACAATCATGGGATTTCAATGAAGCAGCCTCGGGCATGCGTTTTTACAGCAGGCAAAATCAAGATGTGCTGGTCGACGGCATGAGGGATCAAATCGACACGACTGTTACGCTGCCGGTACGCGAATGGATGCTCACCTCCGGCGTGCAAGGCTCTCTTTTCACCTACACCCATTTCACCGACAGCGTATCACACTCAATGGGTTTATACTTTTGGGATAGTCTAAAAGGAGCTCCGCGCGATTCAGCTGATACGGTTGATGAAGACACGGGAGATAATTTCTCATACGGCGATCAGGGACTGTACTTCAGAGATGTGTCAAGTTTGCGTCTTGGCTTTATTGCCTATTTTCTACCGGCCGGTTTAAATAAAAAGGATGGGGAAAGATTGGCTGCTCAGATCGCTAATCCCGTTCCCCCTCCTCAAGGCAGCTTTGTCGACTTTCCTACGGGAGTGGCATCGAACCGGGGTTACTCGTCTATCGGCTTTACTCTTGAGCAAAACTATCCCAATCCGTTTAATCACTCGACAGTCATTCGATTTCAGCTGGATCGCCAAGGCCCAGTCTCCTTGCGAGTTCTGGATCGTAATGGCCGCACAGTTGTGCAGCTGTTGAATCGAACGATGAATCCCGGCAGCCATCTGGTGTCTTGGGATGGACGCGATCAGGACCAGCAAGAGGTCGCTTCGGGTCTCTATTTTTATGAGCTGAAATCCGAAAAGCAAAGTCAACGCAGAACCATGGTGCTGCTAAAATAGTGGTCGTAGAAAAGCATTAACGGTCAAAGGAGTGTGAACGCTTTGTCGAGGAAGTCTTTGGTCGCAGTTGGAATGGCTGTTTTAAGCACCTTTTTCGCCTGCAGTTCGGATCACGGCATTGCGCCGCTGGCCGGCAAGATCAAGGTGACCGTCTATTTTCGCGGAACACCGCCGGCCAACACTCAGGGTATTTACCTGATCGTGGCGCCGCAATTTCCGCCGCATGCCATCAATGAAATGTTTCATAGCCCCAACAGTCTACCCCTCAATGAGGATACGGTCAAGACTCAAATTTATCTGCCATTCGGACACTATGAATCCATCAGCTTGTGGTGGTATAGCACCGAGACAAAATCCAACCTGGCGGATATCCTAGCCATTCCTTTGGATGCCTACAACAATTTGCTGCCGTTGGGTTTTGATCTTTCGGCTGCGCATCCGGAAGCCCAAATCGATATGTATGCGAGTTGGGAGCGAGTCAATCGCGATGCCTTTGTCGAGGGAACGGTCTACTTTAACGGTCCGTTTCCAAAGAACACCTTAGCCACAGCTGTCGCGGCCTATCGATACAGACCGACGGAAAAGGTACATTATCTGGTCTATCTGAAGACCATCGATTTTGCCGTTAACAGTGATCCGTATCATTTCAAGCTGCCGGTGCGTGCCGGTCCTATCGAAAACGTCGTGGTTTATTGGCTGCCGGAACGCGCCAGTTTAGCTGATTTCCGAGAGATCGGCATTTATAGGGACCCAAGAAATCCCGACCTTCCAGGCAAGCTTTCACCTAAATCTGGCCAAACCGTTACCGGTGTGGATATTTACGCAGACTGGTCTTTGGCGCAATAAGACAAACGACCGCAACCTTTCTATGTGAACGGATCATGAGAAAACTGATTCTTCTAGTTTGCTTTTTTGTCGGATGGGTGCATGCGCAGAACTATATCACCGGCACGGTGATGGATGCTGAATCGAAACAGCTCCTGCCCGGCGTCAATATCCAGGTATTGACGACGTTGCGGGGCGGAATATCGGACGGCGACGGCCATTTCCATATAACCGACGTTCCAATGGGCGTTTACACGATCCGTTTCTCCATGATCGGCTATCACAGCCTGAGCATGTCTCAGGTGAAAGTGGCCACCGATCCTTCTGCCCCGCTCAAAGTGGCGCTCAGAGCCGCCGCCATCGAAATGGACCCCATGGTGGTCTCTGCCGGCAAGACCAAACAGTCCCTGGATCAGACCCCGGTCTCTTTATCCGTGGTCACCTCCATGGAGATCAAGCAGCGCAATCCCACCAATATCATCGAAGCTTTAGAGACCGCGCCGGGCGTGCATTTCATCGGCAATCAGATCAACATCCGCGGTTCCACCGGCTATACCTTCGGCGCCGGCAACAAGGTGCTGCTGCTGCTGGACGGCGTGCCGGTCTATGCCTCGGACACCGGCGAATTCAACTGGGACATGCTGCCGCCGCTGGACATTGAGCAGATCGAAGTGCTGAAAGGCGCAGGCTCGACGCTGTGGGGCGCATCGGCCCTGGGCGGCGTGGTGAATGTGCTGACCAAAGATCCGTCCCAACAGGCGCGAGTGTTGTACGCTTTTTCTGCGGGCCAATACGACAAGCCCTATTATGACGAATGGCAGTGGACCGATCCCAACCGTCTGCATTTTACCCGTGAGGATGTGAGCTACAGCCGGCGCTATCGTCATCTTGGTCTGCGCGTTTCCGCCGGCCGGTTGATGACCACCGGCTATACCGAATTGGGCGATGCGAAAAAATACAATCTCACCGGAAAATTTGACTATCAGTTCGAAGGCGGCATCAAGTGGACCGGCTATGCGGCGTACAGCCATATCAGCCGGGGATTCTTTGTCCAGTGGAAGGGGCCGAATGATCCCTATGAGGTCGATCCGGCCAATTTGAAAAATCACGCAGCGGTTCATCAGCTGAACACGTATACTAAACTGCTGATCCCTTTTTCCCCGCGGTTTTCAATAAATCTGCGCGCGTCTTTTGTGCGCACGCTTATGGGCAACCAGTTCGGCGAGGGCAGCGGCTTTAATCCGGCCTTTGGTCAGGGCGCGGAGGTGCAGGCGGACTGGATACCGCAGGAAGGACACATCGTCACCGGCGGGGTGCAGTTACAGCATGATGCCGGCAGCACCAAGTATTTCGGTGAACACAAAGGTTTTTTCATCGGACCGTATCTGCAGGATGAATGGAAGATCCGCGAGAACCTGCGGATGACAACCGGGTTTCGCTATGACCGCTATCAGCTGGTCGGCGGCGTCAAAGAGGATCTGTTCAGCCCGCGCTTGGGAGTCAACTGGCAGCCCTGGCCCACCACCAGTTTGCGTGCTTCCGTGGGCAGCGGATTTCGTGCCGCCACTATCGTCGAACGGTTTCTTGAACTGGCCATCATGAATTTCAAGATCGTGGCCAATCCGCAGTTGAAAGCGGAGAGTTCTTGGGCCTATGATCTGGGTTTTCGGCAGTACCTCAACGAAAACTGGAATGTGGACGTCTCGCTGTTCGATAACGAATATTGGGAGTTGATCGAAGCGCACATGGATTTGATCCGCGGCCAGGTGCAGTTCCGCAATATTCCACGGGCGCGCATTCGCGGCATTGAAGCGACCACCAACTGGAGCTATGGCTTGACGGTGAAGAATTGGGCGGTCCGGCCCGGACTGCAGGCAAGCCTGACCATGATGGATCACATGGAACTGGAATGGCGGGAGCCGCTCACCTATCGCCCCAAACAGATTGCGGCGTTGAAAGCGTCGCTGAAAATTCAAAAATTTTCAACACAGTTGGATTACCGTTATGCCAGCCGAATCGAAGCGGTAAAAATTTATCCCATCAACCGACGGGTGCCGATGAAGTTCGTCGATCTGCGTTTTACGTATGATTTGGGTTTTCTCAGCCTCAAGGCCGGGATCAGCAATCTGAACAACTATAATTATGCGCCCATGGAAAGCAATCTCATGCCCATGCGGATGTATACGGTGGGCGTGCAGGGCGAGCTGTAAAGAACGCGGTGTTGGCGGCCCGAAGCAATCCCCTGCGACAGGGATTCCCTGCGCAAAGGGTTTGTCCTTTGTCAGGGGATTGCTTCGCTACATTAAAGAGTGGATAGAGTTGCGGGTACAGCTGCTCCGCTTGCAACGCCCTTTCGCATTATTTTACTTTTCAGCACGGAGAACCTTCCTTGGACGCGCTCATTGACAGCCGGCGCCGGATCGCTGCTGCGCTCAAAACCGCAGACACCACTCTAAATCTGCACCTGGGCGCCGGATTGGTTTCCCATATCTTTGATTTTTTTCAGCAAAGCTTTGGCGACCAGCCGGCGGTGATCGTCGCCGATGTGAACACCTATAATGCCGCCGGCCGGGCTGTCCAGGAACACCTGCTCAGCAGCCCAACCGTTGTACTGGATCCGTTTATTTTCGACGAGCCCGATTTTTACGCCGAGTACCGGCATGTGGACCGGCTGCAGGCTTTTTTATCTGAAAATCAGGCGATTCCCATCGCCGTCGGCTCTGGAACGATCAATGATCTAACCAAATTGGCCGCTTTTCTTTGCCAACGGCAGTATCTCGCCTTTGCAACCGCCGCCTCCATGGATGGTTATACCGCTTATGGCGCCTCGATCAGCAACGAGGGCTTTAAACAGACTTTTTTTTGCCCAGCACCAAAGGCCGTGGTGGTCGATCTGGAGATCATCGCCGCTGCGCCGGCGGAGCTGAACGCAGCGGGGTATGGCGATCTCCTGGCGAAGATGCCGGCCGGCGCGGATTGGCTGGTGGCCGATGCCCTGGGATTGGATCCCATCGACAAAGCCGCCTGGCAAATGGTGCAAGCGCCGTTGCGCTCATGGCTGGCTGATCCAAACGGCGTCAGACAAGGTCATTTGTCTGCCTTGACCGGCCTGATGGAGGGGCTGCTGATGAGCGGTCTGGCCATGCAAAAAACCCAGTCGTCGCGAACCGCATCGGGCGCTGAACATCAATTCAGTCATCTCTGGGACAACCAGCACTTGCGCCACAACGGCTCCATCCCTTTTCACGGTTTTAAAGTGGCCATCGGCTCGTTGGCGGTGGCCGCCCTGTATCACGGGCTTTTGCACCTGTCCGTTGGAAATTTTCATCATGCCGCCCATCGGGTGGCGGACTATTGGCCGAGCCGGCAGGACATCGAGAAAATGATTGTCCGTGATTTCCCGGATGCGAAAATCGCCGGCATGGTTCTGCAAGAGAGCCGGGAGAAATACCAGACCGCCGCGGCGATCAGCCAGCGATTGGAGCGCCTGGCCGGCGCCTGGCCGGACCTGCAACCGCGCTTGCAAGAGCAGCTACCCCCGGCCGCTGAGTTGCGCCAGTGGCTGAAGCAGGCCGGTGCACCAACCCATCCGGAGGAGATCGGCATATCCCTGGATCGGCTGCAGAACAGTTATCGTCAGGCGCAGCTGATCCGCCGGCGATACACGGTACTGGATCTTGCGCTTGAATCGGGCTGCTGGACATCGGCGCTGGAGGCTCTGTTTGCACGGAATGGATTTTGGCGGGGATAACACTCGTTCCCTCACGGAAAGGAACCCGGATGAAATGGCTGGATCTTTTTAAGCCAGTGCCGCATCGTGATCCGATCGACGCAGCACCCGAAGAAATCGACAAGCAGTACCGGTACTGGCGTTTGCGGATTCTCTACACCACGATGATCGGCTATGCCCTGTTTTATTTTGTTCGGAAAAATTTGTCGCTCGCCATGCCCGGCATGGAGGCGGAGCTGGGCATCTCCAAAGTGGATCTGGGACTTTTTCTCACCCTGCACGGCGTGCTCTACGGCATCTCCCGGTTTGCCAACGGTGTGATCGCTGATCGCGTCAATCCCCGATACTTTATGGCGCTGGGACTATTCGCGTCTGCGCTGATGAGCATTTTTTTCGGCTTGAGCAATACGGTGTTGGCGTTCGGCCTGTTCTGGCTGCTGAACGGCTGGTTTCAGGGCATGGGCTTTCCGCCGACCGCGCACACTCTGACCAACTGGTTCTCCGCCAATGAACGCGGCCGAAAATTCGCCATTTGGAACACTTCTCACTCCATCGGCGCCGGTCTGGTGATGCTGCTGAACAGCTTTCTGGTGCTCTACTACTGGCGGCTCTGCTTTTTTGTGCCGGCCGGATTGGCGTTATTGGGTTCCATTTTCATTGCCAATCGTCTGCGCGATACCCCTGAATCCATCGGCCTGCCGCCGGTGGAAACATTTGCCCATGATTATGCGGAATCGAAAAAGTTGGCCGCCATGGGCGATCCTGATTTTAAAAAATTCATTCGCATCCACGTGTTTGGCAATCCGGCCATCTGGGTGATCAGTTTCGCCAATTTTTTCGTCTACACTGTGCGGTATGCCATTCTGGATTGGGGACCAACCTTTCTTTCCGAAATGAAGGGGAGCCAACTGCATCATGCCGGCTGGATCGTCGCCGGCTATGAAATCGCCGGCATCCTCGGCATGCTGGTGAGCGGCTGGATGATGGATAAGTTGTTCAAAGGCAAGGGCGGGCGCGCATGCTTTTTCTATATGGCCGCTTGCACCGTGTCCGTCTTTTTGTTCTGGAAATTGAACTCTTCTTCATGGCTGATCAACAGCATGCTGCTTTGCAGCGTCGGTTTTTTTATATACGGTCCGCAATGCCTGATCGGTGTGATCGCGGCCAATCTGGCGACCAAACGGGCGGCGGCCACAGCCAACGGAGTGACCGGCATCTTTGGTTAT
>CAZKQR010000221.1:0-7304 GCA_964554965.1 uncultured Cytophagia bacterium
CGTCCCAACGGCGCACAACGGATGAGATCGATCAGGAGGGGTATCGCGTTTGGAGTTCCGTTGAGGTGGATGCTGCGATCACCACCCGGAATGGAACCGTGATCCGTTCCCGCATTCATCACGCGGACCCGGCCGATATCTATATAACCGGAAGAACCGATCTCGGTGATTATCAACTGCAGCTCGATCAGGAGAACGGCAAAAGCGTGCGCGTGGAGTTTGAACCGGTTTTCATCATGCAGTGCACATCCGATCTCACTCATCTGTATCCGAACCGGTCGTGGAGCTTTTGTCCCCTCTGTGGCGCGACTTTGCGCCGGATCAGCAAACCGGAAAACCGGTAGAGCGGAAGGGTATCCATGGGTTTGATCAGAATGCCGGCCGATGTCTGTTCCATTCTTGCGTTGACCTATCAGCAGGGCGAACAGGCGGACCAGGCGTTGAAATGGTTCAAAGAAAAAGCGGGAGAGACGAGCCTTAGCAGTGAACCTTTTGCCTTTATTCACACACGGTACTATGAGCCGGAGATGGGTTCGGATCTGAGCAAAATTTTTTATGCGTTTGCCGAGCTGATGGACCCAGCCGATTTGGTGAAACTCAAGCTGTACAGCAACCAGATAGAGGAGCGGCTCAGTGTTCACGGCCGGCGCTTGGTCAATCTCGACCCCGGTTATCTGGAAGCCGCCAAGCTGATATTGGCCACCACAAAGAATTTCAGTCATCGCATATACCTTGGACAGGGCATCTATGGCGACGTTCAGCTCTATTGGCGGGACGGCCGCTTTCAATGTAATCCCTGGACCTATCCCGATTATCAGGATGCAGCAACGCTTGCCTTCTTTACCCGGGTCCGCGACCATTATTTAACCAGAAATGGAGATACTCCTTGGCAGTCACCTACCAGTCATCTGGCGTAAACCTGGAAGCCGCCGAGCAATCCACCAAGGCCATTGCCCGGTTGGCGAAATCGACTTTTAATCCGCAGGTTCTGCGCGAGATCGGGCTATTTGCCGGATTTTACAAATTCGATCTGCAAAAATATACCAGTCCGATACTGGTCTCCAGCATTGATGGCGTTGGCACCAAGCTTAAAATCGCCTTTGCGCTCAACCGGCATGACAGCGTTGGCCAGTGTCTGGTCAACCATTGCGTCAATGACATTATGACCTGCGGCGCAGATCCGCTGTTTTTTCTTGACTATTATGCGGTGGCTGGATTGGAACCTGCTGCCGCCGAGCAGCTGATCGGCGGCATGGCCGTTGCCTGTCGTGAGAACAACTGCGCGTTGATCGGGGGAGAGACCGCTGAAATGCCCGGCCTCTATGCCCCCGGAGAGTATGACCTGGCCGGATGCATCATCGGCGCGGTCAACAGCGACCATGTGATCGACGGCTCGCGGATTGAGATGGGCGATGTTCTGCTGGGACTGCCATCGACCGGCTTGCACACCAACGGCTATTCCCTGGCGCGCAAAGTGCTGCTGGACATGGCCCATGTCTCACTGACCGAGTATGTGCCCGAACTGCGGGCCAGTTGGGGCGATGTCCTGCTGGCCGTGCATAAAAGCTACAAAACTGCGGTCCAATCCGTCCGGCGTCTGCCGGGTTTGACCGGCATCAGCCATATCACCGGCGGAGGGCTGGTCGGCAACACCCTGCGGCTGCTGCGTCCCGGCCAGGCACTGGAAGTTGACTGGCAGAGTTGGTCTTGGCCGCCGGTCTTTAGCAAAATTCAGCAGTTGGGTGGTGTGGACACAGAAGAGATGCGCCGCGTTTTTAACTTAGGGATCGGCCTGGTTCTGCTGGCGCACGCCGCTGAGGTGCGGACAATAACCAGCGCATTAAAACAGATCGGCGAGACCGCTATTCCCATCGGCCGAGTGGTCGCGGCTTCCTGATAAATCCTATTCCGCTAATCAGCAATCACTAATATGTCTAACAGCACACACATCACTGTCCTGGGAGCAGGCAGCTGGGGCATGACCCTGGCCAACCATTGCCGGCATCTCGGTCACCAGGTCACCCTATGGGAATTCGATCCCCGAGCCGCAGAGCATCTGGCTGCAGAGCGACGCCGCGAAGAGCTGTTGCCCCATCTGCTTCTTCATGAACGCATCGCTATCACCAGCGACCTGGAACAGTCGCTGCAAAAGGCTCAGATCGTTCTCCTGGTCACGCCATCCCATGTGGTTCGCTCTGTTCTGCGGGCCGCTGCCCGCTGCCGTTTCTCTGCCAAGCCCGTCTGGGTGAGTTGCACCAAGGGGTTAGAGCAGGAGACTCTGATGCGGATGTCAGAGATCTATCAGCAAGAGTTCGCGGTCAGGGATTTAAACCATTTTGCCGTTTTATCCGGCCCCAGCCATGCAGAAGAGGTGAGCCGGGGGATTCCCACCGCCGTGGTGATCGCTTCGCCGCTGGATGATCGCGCCGCTTATCTGCAAAAAGCCCTGTCCTGCGATTATCTGCGTTGCTACCGAAGCAACGATTTGACCGGTGTCGAGCTGGGCGGCTCGTTGAAAAATGTGATCGCCATTGCAGCGGGAATTTGTGACGGCGCCGGCTTTGGCGACAATACCAAGGCCGCGCTGCAGCCCCGCGGTCTGGCGGAAATCACCCGGTTAGGCCGCAAGATGGGAGCTGATCCACTGACCTTCGCCGGCCTTTCAGGCATGGGTGATTTGATCGTCACGTGCATGAGCCGGCACAGCCGCAACCGGCATGTAGGCGAAGAGATCGGCAGCGGAAAAAAACTCGACCAGGTTCTCGGTCAAATGAGCATGGTGGCCGAGGGTGTACGCACCTGCTTGTCGGCCGTTGCCCTGGCGGAAAAACAGGATGTAGAAATGCCGATCTGCCGTGAAGTGTACGAGGTGTTGTACTGCGAAAAGAATGCCAAATCCGCCCTGGCTTCGCTGATGATGCGGGAATATAAATCCGAACTCTGACCATGAACCGGCGCAGAGCGCCACAGCTTTGACGCGGAGCGAAGGGTGTGCATGCAAACAGTGCGTTGATATCCTTTCACATGTCCGAAAGGAGGCTCTCGTGTTTAAAAACATCATGATCGCCGTAGACGGATCTGCGTACTCGGAATCCGTGATCAGCCACGCCGCAGAACTGTCCAGACTGTACCATAGCCGCATTTTTGTTTTCACCGTAGTCGATGTGCGCATTTTTGAATGGGCCTCCGCGGTCGGCGCCGATGGATTCGTGACCATTGTGCCTTCCGGCACTTTTCAAGAAGAATCGATCAAGTTGCTGGAGGAAAAGGCGGAAAAAATTCTGCAAAAGTGCGGACAGTTGCTGGAAAAAGAGCAGGTCCCCTTCAAGTTGGAAAAAGCGGTTGGATCTCCAGCGGAGTTGGTGCTGGCCAAATCGCAAATCGCCGATCTGGTGATCATGGGTAAACGAGGTGAATTCGAGCGCTGGGACAATCATGATCTGGGCGTGACTGCTCAAACCGTGTGCCGAAGCATTGTCAAACCGCTTATGGTCGTTAAAAAAGAGCCCAGGCCCATTCAGAGAATTCTTTTGGGCTATGACGGCAGCGAACACGCCAACAGGGCGCTGCAGCAGTCCGCTCATCTGGCCGACAAATCCCAAGCCCAGCTTACTGTGGTCTGCGTCAGCGACGATTTGGAGGCCGGAACGCATTATTGTGAGGAGGCCGAAGAGTATCTGGAGTCTTATAGCGGACAAGTGCACACTAAAGTGATCGCCGGAGAACCTTCCAAGCAACTGGTCGCTTATGCACAATCCCAGAACATGGATCTGATCGTCATCGGAGCGTTCGGCCGTTCACGCATTCGCCAAGCGATATTGGGCAGCACCACTGAACACATTCTACGCTTCTCCACTTGTCCGGTCTTGTTGGTGAAATAAAAGGGAAAGGAAACAGGATGGCGCCAAAGAGCTATATCGCACAGGTTGGCCGTTTTCTCGGTCAGGAGGTCACGCTGGAAGGGTGGGTGTACAACCACACCCACAAGGGAAAACTGCATTTTATCATGCTGCGCGATGGTACCGGCATCATACAGGCAGTGGTTTTTCGGGACACCGTTGGGGAGGCGGCCTTTGAGCAGAGCTTGCCGCTGACGCTGGAAAGTTCTGTCAGGGTCACCGGTATAGTGACCGAGGACAAACGCGCCAAAGGTGGATTTGAGCTGCAGGCCCGGACCATTGAAATTCTGCAGATCGCGCCAGAGTATCCTATTTCTCCCAAAGAACATGGGATTGATTTTTTAATGGAGAACCGCCATCTGTGGCTGCGCTCGTCGTTGCAGCATGCGATCATGAAAGTAAGACATGAGATCATCAAGGCATGTCGCGATTATTTCGATCAATTAGATTTCACCCTGATCGATGCCCCTATTTTCACCCCTGCTGCCTGTGAGGGCACCACCACACTGTTTGAGACCGATTATTTCGATTCTAAAGCCTATTTGACGCAGAGTGGACAGCTTTACATGGAAGCCGCCGCCATGGCGTTCGGCAAAGTGTACTGTTTTGGTCCGACTTTTCGTGCGGAAAAATCCAAGACCCGTCGTCATTTGACCGAGTTCTGGATGATAGAGCCGGAGATGGCTTTCTGCGATCTGCAACAGGATATGGCGGTGGCGGAAGGGCTGATCATGAAAATACTTGAACGCGTGCTGGAGAACCGCCGGGAGGAGCTGAAAAAACTCGAGCGCGACCTAGCGCCTCTGGAGGCCATCCGCACACCCTTTCCGCGCATGCGGTATGATGAGGCGTCAGCCATCCTGAAAAAAGAAAACCCGGATTTTATCGAAGGGGATGATTTCGGTGCACCCGACGAAACCATTCTATCGCAAAAGAATTCCAGCCCGGTGATGATCAGCCATTATCCGGTCGGCGTGAAGGCGTTTTATATGAAAGCCGATCCACAGCAGCCTGACCGCGCTCTGTGCGTCGATGTTTTGGCGCCCGAAGGGTATGGGGAAATCATCGGCGGCGGGCAGCGTGAGGACGATCTCGAGATCCTGCTGAACAAGATACGCGCGCATAAACTCCCTGAGGAGGCCTTTGCCTGGTACCTGGATTTGCGCCGCTATGGATCGGTCCCGCACGCAGGATTCGGCATGGGCATTGAACGCACGGTAACCTGGATCTGCGGATTGAAACACATTCGTGAAACGATACCATTTCCGCGCACCATGTCGCGCATTTATCCGTAATCACAGAAAGCAGGGATGTGAAGAAAGGGTTGGTTATGAATTTATCGGAAAAAATCAGAAGCGTACCCGATTTCCCTAAAAAAAGCATTGTTTTCAAAGATATCACCACGCTGCTGCAGGATGGACCGGCCCTGCAATACACCATTCAGCGCATGCGAACGCTGTTTGACCATGACTCCATCGATGTAGTTGTCGGCATTGAATCGCGCGGGTTTATTTTTGGCGCTGTTTTGGCCTATTCCTGGGGCATCGGCTTTGTGCCGGTGCGCAAACCGGGTAAGCTGCCGGCACAGACCTTTCGGGAGACCTACGCTCTAGAGTATGGTTCCGACTGCCTGGAGATGCACGTGGACGCTCTCAAACCCGGCCAACGGGCTCTGATCGTTGACGATCTTCTGGCCACCGGCGGCACAGTGGCGGCAACGGAAAGGCTCATCGCCCGGGCAGGAGCTACGGTCTGCGGCGCCTGCTTTCTCATAGAATTGGATTTTCTAAAAGGACGCAGCAAGCTCGGTTCTTACCGTATTGAATCCCTGGTGCATGTGAGCGAAGAATCCTAGGGGGTACTGTGTACCGTATTCTCGCCATCAATCCCGGCTCAACCTCTACCAAGCTCAGTTACTTTGAAGAGGAAGAGGAGCTGTTTGCGCAGAATCTGCATCACTCGGCCGAAGAGCTGGCGCCTTTTGCTCGAATAGTGGATCAGCTGCCGCTGCGTCTGCGCGCCATTGAAAGTTTTTTATCCAGGAACCAGTTGGCGCTGGAAAAGATCGACGCCTTTGTCGGCCGGGGAGGACTGCTGGCGCCGCTAGCCGGCGGCACTTATTTGGTCAACGATAAAATGATCGAGGATTTGCATGCCGGCGTTCAGGGCGAACATGCCTCCAACCTCGGTGGGATTATCGCGGCAGAACTGGCCCGCCGGGAGCAAAAGCCGGCTTTTATCGTGGACCCGGTCGTGGTGGACGAACTGCAGCCGGTGGCCAGGTTATCCGGCCATCCGCAACTGCCCCGAGTGAGTATTTTTCATGCGCTCAATCAAAAAATGGTCGCCCGTCTGGCCTCGGCACAGCTGGGCAAAGCCTACACCGATCTCAATCTCATCGTTGTGCACCTGGGCGGCGGCATCTCTGTGGCTGCCCACAAGCGGGGCCGCGTCATCGACGTCAATAACGCGTTGGACGGCGATGGCCCCTTTTCTCCGGAACGCAGCGGTTCTCTGCCGGCAGGAGCTTTGGTCAAGATGTGCTTTTCCGGAAGTCACACTTTTGAGCAAATAAAAAGAATGATTGTCGGCAAAGGCGGCATGATCGCCTATCTCGGCAGCAACAACATGAAAGAGATCCTTCAGCGCAAACAGGCCGGCGATGCATTCGCCGGCCTGGTGTACGAGGCCATGGCCTATCAGGTGGCTAAAGAGATCGGCGCCATGAGCGCGGTCCTGGCCGGCAAAGTGGACGCTGTGGTGATGACCGGTGGAATCGCCCATGATAAAGAGTTTACCGACCTCATCGCCGAGTGGATCAGCTTTATCGCTCCCATTCATCTTATCCCTGGTGAGGAAGAGATGTCGGCCCTGTGCCAGGGAGCGCTCCGTATCCTGCGCCAGGAGGAACCTGCCTCTATCTACGCACCTTAACGCACCTTCCTCGTTCACAATGCATGAAAACAAAAAAAAATAGTTGACTTTACACATTAAAATGTGTAAATTGATGTTGGAGGGTTATTATGCCTACCAACCTGGCGATAGACGACGAGCTTATCAAGACAGCCCAAAAGCTCGGCAAACACAAGACCAAAAAGGCCGCAGTCACTGAGGCGTTGCAGGAATATATTCAGCGTCGCCGGCAGATCGAAATCACTGCGTTGTTCCATGAAATCGATGCAGATTCAGAACCTGAGCGAAAAAAAACGCGAAATCAGAAATGAAGGTCTGTGTTGACACTAGTGTTTGGACGTTGGCTCTTAAAAAAGGGGGCAATCGTAATTCTCCTTATATAAGGGAGTTGCACGAATTGATTAAAGAAGTTCGCGTACAAATGCTCGGCATCATCCGCATGGAACTCCTTTCCACCATACGCAACAAATCCCAATACGAAATAGTCAAACG
>CAZKQR010000222.1:0-7272 GCA_964554965.1 uncultured Cytophagia bacterium
AGCCGGTGGTCGCCAATCTCTACCGCAAGCAGCAGGAACTGGTGGAGGAACTGTTCCTTCGCGGCAAGGAGCTGCTGGAGAAGGATGAAACCGCAGCCGGAATGGCCCTGCTGCGCGTGCATCGCGGCGATCCGAAAAACGCCAAGCTGCTCGAGCTGCTGACCTCCGAGTTCTGGGTCAAAAAGCTGATCGAAAAGCTGCAGGGTGAATACGAGATCAATAAAGAGATGGGCAAGATCGACGGCGAGCTCTATTACACCATCGATGAAAAAAGCCATGTGGTGGATATCACGGAAAAGGGGCGCATCTTTTTATCCGGCGGCCGCGATCAGGATATCGTCTACAAAATCCGCATGCTCGATGAATTGGATGAGCAGCTGGGACGGATCACCGAGCAAAAGAACAGCCGCCGCTTTTTCACCCAGGATGCCCTGACCGGCGCCTGCAACGGCCTTTCCGCCGACGGGTATATCGCTCTGTGCAAAGGAAACGGCGAAACCGGCGACGAGGAATGGGATGCCATTCAAAAAGTGAGCGGCCGGCTCAGAGAGCTGTCGGTGGAAATCGCCGGGCGGATGCAGTCGAAAAAACAGGATCGCCTGGCCGCCGCCCGCGCCTTTTATCATTTTGCCGAAACGCCCGAGCGCCTGGTCGACGGGTTAACCGACGAAGGCCGGGCGTTTCTCGCTCAGTCCGTGGGTGCGGACATTGCCGCCGCGGTGGACCAACTTTTCAGCCGGCTCGCCGAACGCCTGGTCGACGAAGATCCCGCGATGCAGGCTGCGAGACGGGATGTGCGAAGCCGGTTCTTTGATTGGGAAAAACAGACCGGCCTGCCCACGGCGTTCAAGCCGGAAGGCGAATGGGCGGTGTTAGCCATGCATCACGGCGGCGACCCGTTTCTGGTCCCTGTGATCGACCAGATGGCCGCGCTGTTGCGTCCGGCCGAGGGGCGATTAGGTGCGCCGGAGAGCGCTGCCATGGTCGCACAAAAGAATCTTGATTACTTTGAATTCTCGGACAAGGGCGCGTATCCGAAACATATTTCTGAAAAAGGCCGCATCGCCATGCTGGGCGGCAATCCTGATCTGTACATTCTGCCGGACCGCACCATCGTAGAAGAACGGGATCGGTATATTCAAGAGCTTTTGGACCATACGCTCAATCAGGGGGATTTCGATTATACCGGCCGTGTGGCCGCCGTCGAGGGGCTGGAGACCACCCTGGAACAGATGATGCCGCTGCAGCCGTCCGACCGCTTTTTCACCCAGATCCAGCGATCCCGTTCCGACCGCATCGAACCAGAGTGGGGCTTGGATTTGACCGACCTGGCTAGAAACCTGGCCTCCGATTTTGGCGATCAGACCAAAGCGCTGGTCGTGCGCCTGGGTCAAGATCTGCAGGATGAGAACATCTTTAAGCACGACGGACGAGGCCGGATCATCGGACTGACTGAACAAGAATTGGACCGTCTGCTGGGCGCCCCGTTCGATCTGATGCGTAAGAAAATCGGTGAATGGCGCCAGCAGTACAAGGCCGGAGGCCAGGACAACGATGTCGCCCTGCGGTTGGCTATGGATGAGTTTCTCCTTGGGGCTTTCCCGCCTGCCGAGGCGGAGCAACCCGCCAGTTGGTCGCGCAAATTCGAAGAGGTGGACCGTCTGCAACGGGTCATGGAGGTGATCCTCACCGTTCCGGACCGGGAGGAGTGGGGCGAAGCGGACCGTCTGCGACATCTGCGCCGCTATTTTATTCTGGATTCCGCAGACTCTGGGCACAAGATCAAAGGATGGTCCGACACCGGGCTGCGCAATGTGCTGGCGGAATCCGAACAGCGCAACCGCATGGCCGCACGTTTCCTGGAGCTGGTGCAGGACTCGGAAGTGGATCGGGATTCGATCTTTCTCTTCGATAACGAGGGAAAACCGGCTGGCCTGCAAAAGGGCCTGCGGACCCGGCTGCTGGACCAATTGCCCTTCTTCAGCTACCAGCAGGAGTGGCAGCGGCTGCGCGAAGAGATTTTACGCCTGACGGCGAAAAAAGTCAACAGCAAACAGGAGGCGGACGCACTGCTCTCTCGGGAGAAAGCGCACCTGCGCGGCAAAGGATTTCTCCTCGATGAACGCGAGATGAACGATCTGATCTATAAGGCCCATGCCCCCAACAGCGTGATACATCCGGAGGAGATCGACGCATTGTGCCGGCTCCATTTTGAACGATTGCCGCGTCGTCTGTTGGAAAGCCAGCGCGATGGATTATGGCGGGGATACACCCAGATCGAGGAACGGGTGCAAAACATCTCCCAGCTCCTGCGCGCCTTTACGCTCTATCACCGCGACATCGATTATGTGGTCAAAAGCCTGGAGGAGAATGAGGTCCGGCGGATGGGCGGGCAAAAGGGGCGCAAGGCGGTCATGATCGTCGATCAGTTTACCGGACGGTTGATGCCGGGCCGCCGCTTCAGCGATGGTCTGCATGAAGCGCTGGAGGCCAAGGAGGGAGTGGAGGTGCAGGCGGAATCACAGACCCTGGCCACCATCACCATTCAGAATTTTTTCCGTCTCTATAAAAAACTAGCCGGCATGACCGGTACGGCGGAGACCGAACGCCAGGAATTTTTCTCCACCTACAAACTGGAGGTGGTGGTCATTCCGACCAACCGTCAGGTCATCCGCGACGACGAGAACGACGTCATCTATCGAACCAAAAAAGAAAAGTACACCGCCATCATCGACGAGGCTCTGGCCATGCACGAGCAAGGGCGGCCGGTGCTGGTCGGCACGGTTTCGGTCGACGTTTCGCAGCGTCTGTCGGAAATGCTGACCCAACGCGGCGTGCCCATCGCCAACTGGCTGAAAAAGGGCGATGTCAGCCAAGAGATCACCTCGGGAAAATTTCACACCGTGTTGAATGCGAAATATCACCACCAGGAGGCGGAGATCGTGGCTAAAGCCGGTTCGCCGGGCATGATCACCATCGCGACCAACATGGCGGGCCGTGGGACCGACATCAAACTGCCGCCGGAGGTGGTCTCTAAAGGCGGCCTGCATATCATCGGTTCAGAGAAACACGAAGCACGCCGCATCGACCGGCAGCTGCGCGGCCGGTCCGGCCGCCAGGGCGATCCCGGCTCCTCGCGGTTCTATCTTTCCCTGGAAGACGATCTCATGCGGTTGTTCGGATCGGATCGGATCACGACCATGATGAGCCGGCTCGGCCCCATGGAAGAGGGCGAGCGCATCGAACATCCGCTGATCACCAAGTCCATCGAACGCGCACAGAAAAAAGTCGAGGAGCGCAATTTCGAAATCCGCAAGAGCCTGCTGGAATATGACACGGTTCTGAACGAACAGCGCAAGATCATTTATAAACGCCGGCAGAATTTACTGGGATTCGCCGAGGCGGAGGATTTCGTCGCCTCCAAGGCCAAGCGCTTCTTTAACGAGGAAGAAGAGCGCAGTGAGTGGAATCTGGAAAAAATGGTCCAGACTCTCACCGGCTTTTTCGGCCGCACTCCGGATTTCACCGCGGAGGATCTCGAAGGTCAAAAGGCCGCGGACACCATCAAAGAGAGGGTGCTCGAGTGGGTGCAGGAGCAGCTGCAGGAAGCGTATGAGATGAACGCTCTACAGCTGCGTCATCGGTTGCTCGGATTCTGCCGCATGGAAGATCTGATCGCCGAACTGGTGCGTCTGAAAATCCGCCTGCATCACGCCGGCACTCGCGACACCGCACGCTGGAACCTGGACGGCATTCGCTACGAGATGAACCGGATCTTTGACGCCAGCCCCGATTGGCTGCGCAAAGACGCCGGTCTGGGCTCTGCCGAAGAGGTGGAAGCGCGGCTGATCGACTGGGCGAAAAAGAACTATGCGGACCATCAGGACCTGTATCAGCAAGCCCTGGATGTGGCGTTGTTCCGCGGACTGGATATCGCCGGTCTGGGCGATGCCCTGCTGGCCGGCTTGATGATGATTCATCTGCCGCCGGCTGTTTCGCCGGCATCCTGGAACGCGGAAGAATTTCTCCATGATCTGCAGCGGATCTTTGGTGCACGGCCGGACATCGGTGTCAATGAAATGCGCACCATTCGCCGGATCAAGATCCAGGAGCATGTGCGGGCTTGGATGGAAGAGCCATTGCATCGTCTTCCGGAAGAACAGCTCCGACATCGCGTGATCGGCCTGTTTTTCTCATTGTCCTTTGCTCAGGCGGCGGTCTATGCCGTGGTCCCTGTCGATGGTGAAGAGCCGGCGGTGGAACTGGAGCCGGCGCAAAAACTAACGCTCACCCGGCTCTTTGGCGATGCCCTCTGGCAAGATGGGGAGACGGACAGCGATAAAACACCTGTGTGGAAAAAACTGGCGGATCGTGCGCTGCGCCTTCATGGTGAAAAGCTTCGTCGACAGCTGGAGACCTATCAGGAGGCCATGGTGGCTCGGGCGACCATCGAAGAGTGCGTCGAGGCGGTCGTCGGCGTGGTGGCGAGCGGAATCATCGCTCAGCCGTCGCCTCTGGAGGACAAGCGCAAGCAACTGGGCGATGCCGTCGAGAGCATGCTGTCGCAGCGGCCTGAGCGGATGATTCCGGAAAACGTCAGCGCTGCGGACCAAGCCGCTTTTGTCAAGGATCTGACCGCCTGGGCTTTGGCGTTATACCGCAACACGGCGGACCGCGAGGAACGCTTCCGCCAGGAGGCGCTGAGCCGAGAAATCCTGCGCGACTCGATCAGCCTGATGATCGACGATGTGATCTATGCGTCCATCAGCAGCGCCCTCGAGGGAGAGGAGGAACTCACGCCCCAATCCTTACGCCGGCTGGAAGCGGATTGCCGCCTGCTTTTTCGTCAAGCGCCGCGGCTGTCCGACGAGGGCGACCGCCTGATGAATCCCAATGACGCGATGACCCAGTTGAGCGAATGGGCCCAAGGCCTGTATCAAAAGCGGATCCAGGAGATCGGTTTCGATCTCACCGCCCGGTATGAACGTTACTACGTGCTGGAAAAAATCGATGAGAACTGGCGTCAACACCTCAACGGCATCGACGAACTGCGCGAGGGCATCGGGCTGCGCGGGTACGGACAGAAAGATCCTCTGCTGGAGTACAAGGGCGAAGCGTATCAGATGTTCGTAAAGATGATCGACCGCATGAACCGCGAAGTGGTCAGCACGCTGTTCCGCGTTTTCGACGTCGGCGGCGAACTGGAGGAACAGCAGTTGCGGCGCGCCGAACCGCGCAATTACATGGCCACTCACTCACAGGTCGAAATTTTTAAACAGGGGCAGGCGGCGCCGCAGGCCGCCTCGCCATCGCCGGCAACCCCGGCCGGCCGTACGGCGCCGATCGTCAAAGCCATCAGCATCGGCCGCAACGATCCCTGTCCGTGCGGCAGCGGCAAGAAATACAAGCAGTGCTGCGGGAAAAACTTGTAATCGCTTGACTTTGAACGAAATCTTGTTATATTTCATTTCGAGGGACGCACCACTGTTTTTGCTCAGGAGAGTTGATGAATAAAAGAACATTAGAAATAATAGCTTATATGATACGAGAAATCCGCGAAACCTCTTTTGACGATATTGACTTGCAGTTGATCATGGATATCCTGCAGGAAAAGGGTTTTTCCGAAAACGAAATATCCTCCGCCATGGTCTGGCTGGTGAACCACGGTGAAACCATCGACCGCATGAGCAAGACCGGGTCTTCCGCGGTACCGCGACCGGTCTGGCGTCAACTCAATGATTTTGAGCGCAACGCTATTTCCCCCGAAGCCTTTGGCTATTTATTCCACCTGCGTGAATTGAACATCCTGAACGACGACGACATGGAATCCATCATCGAGCGCGCTGTGAATATGAAGCTTCCTAAACTGGATATTCAGGATATGCAGGATTTGATCGTCATGGTGGTGCTCGATGTGGAGCAGAATGCATCCGCCGGATATTTTCAATTTACCGCAAACCGATTGTCCCATTGATTCGCACAGGCAACCTGATCGATTATGAATCGTTCTTCGTCGCTGGAGGGTTCCATTCTGCAGACGCTGATGCAGCAGGAGCAAGAGCGCTCAATCGGGTTGTCCGGATGGAACATCGATGTGCGTCTGGCCAAACGCGATCATCGTTCCTTTACTCTGCCGGTGGTTCGCATTAAAGGATGGACCAAAAAGCATTCAGAAACGCCGCATGTAAAAGCGATCGTTGTCGATCTCAAGGAACAGACCTTTCACGTAAAGACGCACACGCGGCAGACGCGCGAGCTCATGCCGCCTTTACCGTTGACCCTGAATGAGATTCTGCTGGATGCCGCCCTTTTCTCCATGAAGGTGGAAGAGGTGCAGTCCGCCATCGATCAGCTGTCAACGGCTTCCGGCACGCCGGCGCCGGTGATCGCTATAGCCGGCCGTCGGCACCCCCCACTCACCGCCTGGTACGCGGAAGCCCGCGAATGGATTGTCGCTCATTACGGCGTTTCCTATCTGGCTCCCCGCCCGCGACCGATCAAATCGGATCGTTCAGGCGATTCCACATTGTTGCCCGGCCGCCTGGCGTTCACACCGAAAAAAATGAAAAAAGAATTGGATCAGACCTGCTGGCGGGTCTACACCCGTATCTGGGAACGCGCGTTGGCCTCACAGATGACATGCGCGCAGGTGCAGCGCATGAACCTGGATGTTGTTGCTGGCGCCGGCGGCCGTTATTTACTGCACCGGCAGGGAGAGGAACTCCTCGAGCGGGGTTTTCTTCAGGCACTGTCGATGCAAAAGCTGGGCCGTTCCACCGCCTTTTTCAGCAAGGACCATCCGTTGTTTCATCCCGGCGAGGAACTGACCCTGGTGGAGGTTGAGGCGCAAAGGCGGACCGCAGAGCCGGACTATGCGGTCAGCGCCATCGAGCTCTACAGAAGCAGGGTCGCGTTGATGCCTGTCTCAGCAGCGGATTTTCGCATCGCCCTGTCGCACCTGCAGGCAGAAGGGCATCTGGATCATGACGAGTCGGGCGTGCGGCTTTGCGGCCAGGGCCGCCAGACTGCGGAGCGAATGATCAGCGCCCGCGCCGTACAAGAAGACGAAGCGAACTGCCCGCTGTGCGGCAAAAGCCTCAGATTGGCGCAAGGGCCGTTTGGTCCTTTTTGGGGTTGTTCCGATTATCCCCGTTGTCGATTCACCCGCTCCGTGCATTTAAACATCTCCTGCCCGCTGCCGGGTTGCGGCGGTTGGGTGGTGGAGCGTCAGGGTAAAAGCGGAAAACGGTTCTACGGCTGCAGCCGTTATCC
>CAZKQR010000223.1:0-7272 GCA_964554965.1 uncultured Cytophagia bacterium
GGCCTTTAAATGGGTGTTCAAGTCATACGGCACATAGGAGAGATCGGTGACGGAATGAAACCGGTCGGGCGTCAGCGCCAGGTAACGGTTTTCCCGCGCGCTGTCGAGAGAATCTACGACCGCGACCAATTCTTGGGTGGAATCCGCGAACGACCAGTTCATCCTGGTTACTTGATCCGGAGAGGTGATATCAAAGATGACCGGAGACTGATGAGAAAATCCGCTGATGAGGAATCGGGTCCATCCCTGATAGCCGGTTGAATAAAAAAAGATTCGCTGTTCTTCGGCATGGAGCCTGCGGCTATACATCAGTTCAAACCAATCAAAACCGATGGCGCTGTTTTGGCTGAATAATTTTATACCCAGCCGGTTGGCGGTCTGCAGCATATGACCGGAAAAAGTGACGGTGGATGTCAGACCGAGTGTATAGCCGAGATCGTAGCTGGAGAGAGGGTGATCGTTGAGGGAAAGCTGAATCAAGTGGTGGTTTTCCGACAGGCCCTGAATGCGCCAACTGAGGCAGGCCGAATCGGCTGTGGCCGAGTCGGCCAGGGAAAATGGAATGGAACGGCTGCCGGGCTGGCTGATGGTTTCCCACATCCACTCCAACCCCGAGTCATTGACCAATGTGCGCTCGTTTTCCTGAAAAAGCCGGTCACGATGGACACGGATGGTTGACAGTCGCTCAGACCCGTGCAAGTTGGGCGAACGCAGTCCCATCTGTTTTCGCGGACCTTCTTTTAGACAAAGCCAATAACAATTTGTCCGGTTATAATGGTTCATCACATGCCGCCAGCGGCCGTCTTTACACCGCCACCCGGAGATGCTCTGGGCGTAGAAAAGCAATCCGTCCTCTGCATCAAAAACAGAGTTGCCGTTCCGGTCGTCGAAATCAGAGGGCATTTCAGCGATCGCCGGATGATCAGAATCAAGGCGCGGACTCTGCTCTTCTCCGCCGCCGTAATAGATGTGCAGATGATCAGGATCCAGGTCAGCCGGCCGAAGGCCGGCGTTGAAAAGGGTTTGGTAATCCAAGCGATACATTCCCTCTTCCTGAGTCGTCATTCTATACCAGTTACCGCCGGCTAAATGCGTAGAAGCCGGTGAATGGACGGGCTTGAGGGGAATGTCGGAACCAGCCGAAGGATGATTCAGCAAAAAGGACGAGGGGCATGGCGCAGGATAAAAACCGCCGGCTGTTTGTGAGACCGTTTCAAGGGACACGGTGATCTCTTCATATATCCAGAATCCATTCAACTGCGGATCATATAAAACCGGCAGCAACCAGAGGGTTCGTACCGGTTGCCGCCGGATCCGGCTGGGTGGACCCAGAACCGCCGGTTCTTTAAAGAGAACCGGTTCATCCGTAAGATCATTAGCGCTAAACAAAGCGGCGTTAAGCGAATCGTGGATCTCGGAGAGAATGGACACTTTATTTGCAGCGATAAACGTGCGATGGCTCACGTCGGCATTGATCACCAGGCGAGCCTGCTCCGGCACAGACAGGATCACCTGACGAACAGGTAAAAGATGTTTTTCACGAATGGCGCGATAACTGCAATTTGCCGTTTCGAACAAAAAGGCGTGATGGTGAGGAAAAGATGAGATGCCTTGAAATTGCGGACGGTACTGGAGTACCAATTTTGAACCAGAGGAATGAAGAAAAATCAAATCATCCTCAGCATAGCTCCACAGCGGCAAAAAAAGCAGGACAATGTGAAATACCTTCATCATAGAGCGCTTCCGGTTTGGTGAAGCGGCGATCGCTGCGCTTGTTGATTATCACAGAATCCAACAGAACGGTATGCGCCTTATCCTTTCGGAAAAACGCCAACCCCGCAGGCCCCAAGATGGGGGCACCACTGCGTCCGGCAGAGAAAAGGTGGGTTTGCACTCCGCGGCCATAGCCTATCCTGAAGACCTTGGTTGCCGGACAGGCTGTGTTAAAAAACCGGTGAATCATTAAAGAGTTTGCCGCCGGTTCTGCCACTGTCCGAGGAAATAAAAAAGCGCGCCGATGATCACCAAAAATCCACCGGCGAACAGGTTGATTTGTTTCAGCTCCCTCGCCGAGGGCACCAAAACCAGCAACAGGATCACCAGGCCGATGAGCACGGTGTTCACGCCGACCACCGGGTAGGCGGAGATCATCTTTTTCTTGCCGCCGGCCAGCACCTCCTGCATCACATCGATCGGTGTCGACAGTTTGGCAAAAAACCGTTCAACGATCTCGCGATCCAGCGTTGAGTCGGGGCGGATCAGATGATAAACCAGCAACACCGACAGAGAGATGACGATCATGCCATAGATTTGCGGCCCCACGGTCCAGCCGACGACAAATCGAAAGAAAAAGCCGGCCGCCAAACCGCTCAACATGGAGGCCAGGGCCGCCTCTCGGCAGGGCTTGCGGAAAATCAAACCGAATACCATGGGGACGGCGATGGGCACTTGAAACAGGGAAACGAACACCACCATCAGGTTAAAGATGCCCAGGGCGCTCTTGGCATAGATCAAAGCGGTGAGAATGGTGATGACACCGAGGCAAACCGTGGCGATCTTGCCCACGCGCAACATGTCCTCATTCGTCGCGTCCGGTTTGATCATCCCCTTGTACAGGTCGCGGGCGATGATGGAGGAATCCACATTATAGGCGCCGGACAAGGAACTCATAGTGGCGGCGAACATGGCGGCGATAAAAAAACCGATCATGCCGTTGGGAATCCAGGTGAGGACGATGCCAAGATAGATCAGATCCTCCGGACGGCCGGATTGAGCGAAAAAGGGGACGGCGGACAAGTCCGGCCACATCAGCTTGGCAGCCAAAGGGGGCAGACCGAACAGAATGGGGGCCGTCAGAAAAAGAGCGGCGCAGAAAAGACCGACCCGTTTGGCGTCCCGCTCATCCTTGACGCTGTAAAAGCGTTGAGCCGCGCCCCAGTTGGCGTTCAAAAAATTGACCAGCAGAAACGCGATGATGTAATGAATATCGTAAGGCATGCCGGCATACTCGTGATGCAGGGTCAACGGCGGCAGTTTTTGCACCAGGGCCTGCAAGCCGCCGACATGCTGGATGCTCAAAGGCGTTACAATCACGGTTATAACAAAGAGAAAGATGAACTGCACCACGTCGGTGATGGAAACCGCCCACAAGCCCCCATGCAACGTGTACAGCAGCATAACCAGACCGGTGCCGATGATCATATAGTCCATGCGCCAGCCCACGGAGGCGGAGATGATCTTGCAGACGGCGACCAGGGTGATGCCGCGCGTCAAAAGGCCGCTGGTGACCAACACGTAGCTCAGGATCTGCTGGGTCAGAGGATTGAAGCGGGTGGAAACATACTCCACGGGCGAAAGCACGCGGGACCGGCGCCAGCGCGCCGCGGTGAGACGGTAGCCTAAGAAATAGGATATGGGCCAGCTGAGAAAATAGAGCACGCCGAACCAGCCCGTATGATAGACGAACCCAGCGGCGCCGGTAAAGGTCCAGGCGGTGAAACTGCTCATATACAGAGAGATGCCGCCCACCCACCACGGGATCATGTTGCCGCCTGCGAAATATTCGTTGGCCCCTTTCATAAAGCGGCGAAAATACAAACCGATGCCCAGCATCAACCCCATGTAAAAAATCAGCACCAGCAAATCGATCAGCTGAATGGTGCGCATACCCGTTCCTGTCGTTGAGTAACCATGATCCAACTCCCCGGTGGAACTATTTTTTTTTCTTGCCAATCCGAAGAGAATCCAGTATCTTTGCTGGCTGGTTCAAGGCCCGCAAGCCCTGTAATATTTCGATTTTATTCCTTAAATACAACATGAAAATGGAGTGAATCCCGCATGAAGAAAACGTTTATCGTCCTATGGCTCGTTCTCCTGGTCGTTTCCAGCCACGCCCAAACCGTTACCCGCAAGCAGTATCTAGAGTACGCCCGATCCAGCGCGGACTGGACCTGGCAGCATTACGACAGCCTGGTGGCTGATTGGAAAAAGCAGTTTGATCCGGATTATGTATTTGGCTATAACGCCCCGCCCCATCTGCTCGACATGGCAGCCATCTACGCGCAACTCTACGAATTGGAGGGACGGCGCGAATACGGCGAGCGGGCGAAAAAAGTGCTGCTCACCTACGGTGATTATCGATCCCAGTACCCGGCGGCCGCGCGACAAAAGAGACCGGAATACAACAGAATTTTACCCGCGCTACCCAATTTTTTTATCGCCATGCGCTACACACGGGCCTATGAAATTCTACGGCGTAAAAACCTATTCAGCCGCACGGAACGAGACCTGGCCGAAAACTTGATCGGCGAGAGCACTGATTTCGTCATCTCCAGCCAGGAATGGGGCGCCATGAATCGCGCCATTCTGCGCGGTGAATGCCTGGCCTGGGCTTTGCGCGCGGCCCCGGATCATCCCAGCAACGCGATGTGGCGCATGAACATGGATGCCCTGGTGTCTGATAACTGGGGCACCTGGGAGATCGAGGACGCCACCGGGTATCACGGCGTCTGGCTGTACTCACTGCTGGGCACGGCGGAGGCCATGGGCAAAGTTGCCGAGCTGCTGAAAACGCCGGAGATGTACTATTACGCCCATTATTTTTTACAATTGATGTCTCCAGACGGGACCATTCCGGACTTTGGCGACGCCGACTGGCGCACCAGCTGGCACCGCTTCATCGCTTTTTTCGAAGCCTGCGCAAAGGTGCATGCCAATCCCGAGTTCAAGTGGGCGGCGAATCAGATTATCAAAAGCACGGTCAAATGGCAAGGCCCGAAATCCGTGAGCCTGGGATACACGTTCATGGACTGCTATCATTGGGCGGATGACCGAATAAAATCTACCAAACCTTCGCAAATGAGCGCAGAGGTCATGGATGACGTGCAGGGGAAAAAGATCGTCTTTCGCAACGGCTGGGAAAACGCCTCGACCTATCTGCTGTTGAACTATCGGGATGAGGGCGACGGCGGCCTGCTTTACCGCGACTATCTGCGCGACAGCATTCCGGTGGAAGAAGAAAAAATGACTCATGGCCATGCGGATGAAAACAGTCTGAGCCTGCTGATGTCCGGCGGATCGTTGCTGTTGCACGACGGCGGCTATCGGGACTTTATGCCCAGCGGACCCTTTGGCGCCTACCGACAGGATTATTTTCACAACCGGCTCTGTGTGCGCCAGGAAAAAATCTTTTTTGGGCAAAAAGATGGCGAAAGCCGGTATGCCATGTATCGTGTCGGCGCCGTCCCGGGGCAATCGGTTCTGGACTTTTTTCACAACGCCGGCTCCTATCGCAAGGTGCGCACACAGAAAATCGACTTTCTCAGCTTTGCCGATTTTGATTACTCGCGCACCCGCCTGATCGACGACCTGGCCGGATACGAAACCGACCGCATTATCACCTATCTAAAGGACCCAGAGTTGTTCGTGGTTTTCGATGTATGCAAGTCACGCACAGAATCCTTTTTCACCGCATCCAACATGTGGCACACCCGTAAAATCATCGATCGAGGCGAACATTGGTACGACACGGTGTACGACTCTCTTGGCACGCTGACCTTTCCGCAAAACAAACACCTGTTGATTTATTTTCCGCAGACCCATTACCGCATGGAAGGCGTAGAGCCGGAGAAACGCTATTATCAGAATGAATGGCTTATTCATCAGACCACGGGTCAGCATTTTGAATTGGGACAGACCATTGTCTTTACCACCGTGCTGATCCCGCACGAAGCCGGCGAATCAGCGCTGCCTTGGACAAAAAGAATCAAAATGATCCAGGGGGAACCGGATGAAAAGAGCGTAGCCCTGCAGATCCAGCTCGAGGATCGTGAAATTATGATCGGCGCCAAACGCGACCTGCGCATGGACGTGATCCGGGATTATCGCCGGCCCAAGTACACCTATGAATCCGGACGCCTGCGCTTCCTCGACGTGGAGAGTAATGCGGATCTGCTGGTGACGGTCAAAACAAAAAAGGAGCTGACCTACACGGCGGTGAATTTGACCAAATTTATCTATAAAGATAAAGTGCTCTTTGAAGGAGAACCGACCAACGCTTTTCTGGCGTTCGACGGCTCCTCCGATGGACCAGGCGTGACCAAGGTCCGCTATTGGCAGGGCAAGACAACCGAATAAAAAAAATAGGCATGCCGCCGGATAAAAAAGCGAAGGGTGTGATTGCCGCGCCCTTCTGCCTTATTGGTTCTGTTGGCCATTTCGCCGGACTTGTACGTCTAGGTCTCTATGATGCTCCCAGCAGTGAACTCTTCCACGTCGCCTCTGTCGGCCGTTTTTTTAGGCTGTTTCATCACTGCGATCGGAAACAACACTCAGCCGTGAAGCGGCGAAATACCAGTAGAATAATCATTTCCTTTTATTTTGAGCTCCGTAGGAGCGACACGCTTTGTGATCAAAACGCTAGAGCAGCGGTTTGATGATCATCATGGGCGGCACAAACCGTTCGCCGCATGATTGGAGCTGGTGAAAACGAAACCACAATGAATCACTCTGAGCATTCCATAGAATTGCTGGCGCCGGCGCGCGATGTCGTGAACGGTCAACGCGCCATCGATTGCGGCGCCGATGCGGTCTATATCGGCCCGGAACGATTTGGCGCGCGCGCCCAGGCCGGAAATTCCGTGGAGGATATCCACCGTCTGTGCGAGTATGCGCACCGCTACTGGGCGCGCGTCTATGTGACATTGAACACTCTGTTGTTCGATGCAGAAATCGATCCGGCCATAGCCCTGATCCACCAAGTGTACCAGGCCGGCGCGGATGCGTTGATCATTCAGGATGTGGGACTGCTGCAATGCGAACTCCCTCCCATTCCGCTGATCGCCAGCACGCAGATGCATAACCACAGCGTGGAAAGGGTCCGGTTTTTAGAACAGGTCGGCCTCTCCCGCGTCATTCTCAGCCGCGAGCTGAGCCTGGAACAGATCAGAGAGATCCGCCGCAACACTCGAGTGGAATTGGAATGTTTTATCCACGGCGCTCTGTGCGTGGGCTATAGCGGCCAATGTTTTCTCAGCTATAGCATAGGCGGAAGATCCGGCAATCGCGGAGAATGCGCCCAACCCTGCCGCAAGTCTTATACCCTCGAGGATGCCGATGGTCAAGTGATCGCAGCCGGCAGTCATCTATTGTCGTTAAAGGATCTGAACGCAACGGAGCATCTGGACGCCCTGGTGGAGGCCGGTATCACCAGCCTAAAGATCGAAGGCCGGCTCAAGGACACGGCCTATGTGACCAACGTGGTAAGCCACTACC
>CAZKQR010000224.1:0-7229 GCA_964554965.1 uncultured Cytophagia bacterium
CCGCTGCCGGGGGACACGCCTTTCAACGGCATTCAGGAGGTCAAACCCGGCTGCCTCCAGGTCCTGACCCGGGAGTCCTGTTCGGAAAAAAAATGGTGGTCCTGTTCGTTTGCCCCGGCGCCGGAAGAGCTCGTCACGGATCCCGACGAAGCGAGCGAGGCGCTGCACGAGCTTTTGACGGATGCGGTCCGGATCCGTCTGCGTGCGGATGTTCCGGTCGGCGCTTATCTGAGCGGCGGGCTCGATTCATCGATCACCACCAGCCTGATGCATAAAGTCCATGCCGGGCGATTAAGGACCTTCTCCATCGGCTTTGAAAATGAGTCCTTTGATGAGACGCCCTATCAGGATGCCATGATTCAGCATCTAAACACCGAGCATGCGCGGATTCGCTGCAGCGATGAGGAGATCGCCCGGGCATTGCCCCAAGCGGTGCTTCATGCGGAAAAACCCCTGCTGCGCTCAGCCCCGGCTCCGATGTGGCTGCTTTCCAGTCTGGTACGGCGGGAGGATTTTAAAGTTGTGCTAACCGGCGAAGGGGCGGACGAATATTTCAGCGGCTATAACATCTACAAAGAGACCAAAATCCGTTCCTTTATCGCCCGCCAGCCCGGATCGGCGATGCGCAAAAAGCTGCTGCAGCAACTCTATCCGTATCTGGAACAGGGAAAAGCGCGCCAAACGGCCTTTTGGCAAGACTATTTTCTCAAAGAGGTCTCTGCCACAGACGATCTCTATTATTCTCATCGTCTCCGCTGGCAGAACGGGCCCTTCATTCGCCAATTTCTCCACCCTGAAGTGCAGAGAACCTGGGAAGGATATGACCCGGTGGCGGATCTCGACAGCCGCATGAACGCACAGCTCCAGGGCCTGCCTCCGTTGGCAAGAGCGCATAGGCTGGAGACCGGCATTTTTCTGCCCGGATATCTCATCAGCTCCCAGGGGGATCGCATGCTGATGGCCCACGGCATAGAAGGACGATACCCCTTCCTTGACAAACGCGTGATCCATCTGGCCACGCTGCTGGCGCCGGCGCTGAAATTAAAAGCGCTGAATGAAAAATGGATTTTAAAAAAGACCTTTGGCGCCATGCTGCCCGCAGCGATCGTGGCGCGCGCCAAGCAACCCTATCGCGCGCCCATCCGCGGCCTGGTCCAGGCCGGCGAACAAAACGGCTGGCATCATCTCGACCAGGCCAGGGTTCGGCAGGGCGGACTCTTCAACGCCGAACGGGTTGAATGGCTGAAACGCAAGATTCTGGATCGCCAGGCGATCGTATCCGCACGGGATGAGATGGCGGTCCTTGCAGTCATTACCCTGCATATGCTGCAGGACTCTTTTATCTTTGATCAGCAAAAGAGCGTGCAAGCGGATGAACGGCTTTATCCAACTATCGACCGAAGATCCGTAGAATCGCGCAGTCGTGATGCCGAACACCGCGCCCCTGCCGTATCCCAGATGATGACCGGGCGATAGGCGCACGAAGGAGGTAGGATTTTCAAGCCTGTGAGCATTCACAGGAAAACAGTTATCGGCTGGATCGCAGCGCACGAAGGCCTAAAGGTGGAAGCTCTCTATGCAGCAAGTGTTCGACGTAGAACAGACCAGCGCAGAACTGGAGAGATGGATTCGTTCCTCTGTTCAGCAAAAGCTGAAAAAACGCGGCGCCATAGTCGGCATCAGCGGGGGCATCGATTCCAGCGTGGTGGCCAGCCTCTGCTGCCGCGCCCTGGGTCCTCAACGCGTGATGGGCATCGCCATGCCGGAAAAGGACTCTAGTCCGGATAGCCTGACCTTGGCCCAGCAGTTGGCGCAACAGCTGAATATCGAGCTGGCCATTGAAGATTTGACGCCGGCCCTGGAGGGGTTGGGCGCCTATCGCCGGCGTGATGCGGCGGTCAAGCGGGTTTTTCCCGATTACCACGACGGACAGGGATTCAAGATCACCCTGCAGTCCAGGCCGCTGGAATCCAACACCCTGAATGTGTTTCAAATAACGCGAGTGGATGAACAGGGCGGCGAAGATTCCGTCCGGTTGAACTATGCCGAATACGCGCAGATCGTGGCCGCCTCGAATATGAAACAACGTCTGCGCATGACCACGCTGTACTATCATGCGGAACAGCGCAATTATGCGGTGGTGGGAACCGGCAATAAAAATGAAATCCAGTTGGGCTTTTTCGTCAAGTACGGGGATGGCGGTTCGGATCTGGTCCCCATCGGCCACCTGTACAAATCACAGATCTTTCAGCTTGCCGAATATCTGCAGGTCCCCCGCGAGATCATCTCGAGAAAACCGACGACGGACACCTACCCGGCGGAGGTGACGCAGGAGGACTTTTTCTTCCGCGTTTCGTTTTCGACCCTGGATGCGATCTGGGAGGAAATGGAGAACACCGGCGATGCGGAGACAATCGCCCGGTCGCTGCAGCTGTCCCCCGTGCAGGCGCAACGGGTGATGGACGACATTCGCCAAAAACATGGCAACACGCATTATCTGCGCCTGCCCCCTTTGACGTTTCCGTCATCGACGACCGGGAGCAGCGACGCGAGCATGGAACAGATCGGATGACGGGGCGGCCACGCCGCCGAGAAAGATAACGGCAGGGAACAGCCTAAAACGTGATCGTAGAAGAAAGGAAACACCATATGCCGATTCAAGAGGTGATCCGCAAATATGTTGTGGAAAATTTTTTATTCGGCGATGACACGGGGTTGCAGGATAACGATCCCTTGCGGGAAAAAGGCATCATCGATTCTACCGGGGTGCTGGAGCTGATCAGCTTTCTGGAGAGCCAGTTTTCCATTGTCATCGAAGATCTGGAGATCATCCCGGAAAATTTGGATACGATTGCGCGCATGAGCGCTTTTGTGGCGGCCAAACAAGAGGGAAAGCCGGTACGGCATTGGGAAATAGGGTACCAACAGGAGGATATCCATGCCTGATACAGGGAGACGCGCATGGACGGTTTGGCAACAAGCGGAGTGAATGCATGAACATACTCTTTCTATCGCCGGAGATCCCTTTTCCACCGGACGGCGGCCACCATCTGCGCACGTTGAATATTTTAAAAATTCTTGCGCAAAAGCACGAGATCATTTTTGTCTCCTTTGCCCAGAACCGTGCGGAATTCGAGTACGCGGCGGAAATGGAGAAATACTGCAAACAGGTGCATCTGTTTGCCGTGGCCAAGACCGGCTTTAACGCCGGGTTCATCCTGCTCGCGCTGCGCAACCTCTTTTCGCGGACGCCGGTCATCGCGCAACGTTATTTTCTGAAATCCGCCTGTGAAAAGATCAAAGAAATCCAGCAGACCCAGTCCATCGATCTGGTGCACATCGACATGCTGGCGTTGGGCCTGTACCAGAGCTGTTTCAGCGATACGCCGGTGCTGCTGACCGATCATAACGTGGAATCGCTGCGCCTGTATCGCTGGATGAAAGTGCACACCAATCCCCTGTTTAAGGCCTATTTGTGGTGTCAGTATCAGAAAATGCGTCTTTTTGAAAAACGCATCTGCAGTACGGTCACGCACTGCACGGTGGTCTCTCATCACGATCTGATCCTGCTCGGCAACCTCTGTGAAAAAGGTCATTTTTCCGTGATCCCGAACGGGGTGGACACCGACTATTTTTGCCCCATGGAGGCGCCCAGTTTTCCGCTCAAGATGATCTGGGTGGGCGGAATGAAAAGCCCGTACAACGCCGATGCCGTGGATTATTTTTTGGCTAAAATATGGCCGATCATCCGCGAGGCGGTACCGTCCGCGTCCATCGATTTCATCGGCACGGCCCCGACCGACCGACTGCTGAAATGTGCCGCCCAGGACCGCCGGCTCAACGTCATGGGATTCCTGCCCGATATCCGTCGCCAGGTGCAGCAGGCCGGCGTTTTCATTGCACCGATCCGCAGCGGCAGCGGCACCAAACTCAAAGTGCTGAACGCCATGGCCCAGGCCAAGGCCGTTGTGGCCACCACCTGTGCGGCGGAGGGCATCGAAGCCCAGGACGGCAAACATATTTTCATCGCCCAGGATCATCGCCAGTTTGCCGACCTGGTCATCCGCCTGCTGCGCCATCCGCAGATCGCTGAACAGGTCGGCCGCGACGCACGACGCCTCATCGAGGAGACCTACAGCTGGCGAGTGATCGCACAGGACCTGGACGCTTTATATGAAAGCTTTCACCAGCACCGTCAAACCGTTGAACCGATCGTCAGAAAAACCGCAGATCCGGCCGCCGCCGTCTTCCGGCAGTGTCATTCCGGTCATTCGCCGTTGGAAAATTCAATCCATCCCTAAGGAGGGGTGACGATGAATAGTGCAGAGTATTTGTTGGCATCCGGAAAAAAACAGGACCAGGTCCTATTCTGCGAAAACGCGCGTTTCACTTATGCAGACCTCCATCATGCAAGCCGGCGGATAGCTGCCGAGTTGCTTCGCCTGGATGTACACCCCAGGGATTGCGTAGGCATCCTGGACAACAACTCACTCTTCTGGGTTTGCTCCTATCTGGCTGTGCTTAAAATCGGCGCTGTGGCAGTGCCCTTTTCCACCACCCTGACCTCTGAAGAATTCAGCCGCAACGCCCGCTTTACCGACTGCAAGGCCATCTGCCTTTCGATCCGGCAATACAAGAAATATGCCTCCGCCCTGCCGGCGCCGGTGGCTATGGTCTTTGACGAGTGCCTTGACCAGGAAGGCCCTTTGGCCTGGCCGGCAGAAGCCAAAGACTTTAACTGGGATCAGGACGCAGCGCTGATGCTCACCTCCGGAACCACCGCCGCACCGAGAGCGGTTCGCATCACCCATCACAACATTCAGGCGAACACCAACTCCATCATCGCATATCTGGAACTGAACCGCAATGAACGGATGATGGATATTCTGCCGTTCTACTACTGCTTCGGCACGTCGCTCCTGCACACCCATCTGCGCGTCGGCGCTTCTCTGGTGCTGTGCAATTCCTTTGTGTATCCGGAACCGGTGCTGGACACGTTGGAGGAGCTGGAGTGCACCGGCTTTGCCGGCGTGCCGTCGACGTACCAGCTCCTGTTGCGCAACAGCTCATTCCCGCGGCGGGCCAAAAAACCATTGCGCAAAATTCAGCAGGCGGGCGGCAAACTGCACAACGTGCTGATCAAAGAGCTGGTCGCATGCCAGCCGCAGGCGCGGGTGTATGTCATGTACGGGCAAACCGAGGCGACGGCAAGGCTCTCCTATTTGCCTCCTGAGCGACTGCCGGAAAAACTCGGCTCCATGGGCAAGGGCATCCCTCAGGTCGAACTGCGAGTGCTGGATGAGTCCGGCAATCCGGTCAAACCCGGCGAGGTGGGCGAGATCTATGCCACTGGAGAAAATATTTCCCCCGGCTACTGGAAAGACCCCCTGGCGAGTGCTGAAAAATTTGTCAACTCGGCCTTGAAAACAGGCGACCTGGCCACGGTGGATGAGGATGGATTTATCTATATCGTCGATCGCAAGGCGGATTTCATCAAATCCTTCGGATTCCGCGTCAGCAGCCAGGATGTCGAATCCTGCATTCTCGAACTGGAGAATGTGGTCTCTGCAGCGGTGATCGGAGAACCGGACCTGGTGCGCGGCGAGGCCATTCGGGCGTTCGTCGTCCTGCGTCCACACACGCCGCTGACGACCGAGGACATTATCAACCACTGTCGACGCCGTATCGCCCGTCACATGGTCCCGCGCGACGTGACCGTGGTGGACAGCCTGCCGATGAACGCACACGGCAAAGTGGTCAAATCTGAACTGAAAAAATACACCCGGCCGGAACCTCAGGAAGCTTCCTAGTCCGGCGGTGGAAAAGACGCAGGGCCCTCCACCGGCGCTCTGCCGCCGACACTCTGTCGCCGGCGCGACTTGATTCATCTCCCGCCACCACCAGCATCTTATCGTCCTCTGTCGTCAAACGGAAATCACGGCTAAACCCGCCAAGGGGTCCAGCAAAAATGTCCATCCTGCACAATCCCAGCGCACGCAACCGCCAGGTGATTACGGACCGTGCCATGAAAAAACAATTGCAATTAACCGCCGTAGTTCGTACACTTGTCCGTTTCAACCGGCTGCTCTCCCGGCGGCCGATTCATCCAAGGAAAGGAGTGCCATGAAATCAAAATTCCCCGCAACCTTTTGGACCGCCAATACCATCGAACTCTTTGAACGCGCCGCCTATTACAGCGTGGCATCTTTCGTGGTGATCTATCTGAACGAGACGCTGGGAATGGCGCCGACCAAATCCACCTTTCTAAACGGCACGCTGCTCTGGGGGCTCATCTATTTTTTGCCGGTCCTCAGCGGAACGCTGGCCGATAAATTCGGCTTTAAAAAAGCTCTGACACTGGCTTTCGTTCTCCTCTCCCTGGGCTATCTGATCATGGGCAACCTCACCCGTTTCTGGCCGGGGTTGTCCGGCCAAACAGGATCCGCCATCGACTACACCCTGCCCGTGGTCATCGGCATTGTGCTCATCGGCGTGGGCGGCTCTTTCGTCAAGCCGGTCATCTCAGGCACTGTGCAAAAGACCTCCGGCGCGCTGGCCACGCTGGGGTTCGGCATTTTCTACATGGTGATCAACATCGGCTCCATGACCGGACGTACCGCCTCCTACTTTGTCCGTACCACCTTTGGCATCCCTGCCATCTTTGCCTATGTGGCCACCACCGCGGCACTGATCGGTTTGCTCGTCACACTGCTTTTTTATAAAGAGCCGGAATACCAGACCGCCACAGAGGCCGGCGCCAAACCCAAAACAGTCCGCCAGGCGCTGATCGGCATGGTCACGGTGTTGAAAAACCTGCGCTTCGTTTTCTTTCTGGTGGTCATCGGCTTTTTCTGGTTTATCTATGTGCAGATCTATAATCTGATTCCGCTTTACCTGCGCTTTGTGGATCCTAACGCGCCGGTGGAGCTGTATACACTGATGAATCCGGTCATGATCGTCTGCTTCCAATTGCTGATCACCCGGCTGTCTAAATCCTGGACCGCGGTGAAATCCATCATGGCCGGCGTGATCGTCACAGTGATCGGCATGGTGCTCAACATCGTTCCAGCCCTGATGCATCAGGACGCCCGGATGCCCATTGATCTGGGCGCGTTTGTGCTGCCGGCCGCCGGCCTGTTCATTCTGATCTCCCTGGCCTCCATGGCGATCGGCGAGATGCTCGCGTCACCCCGCATCTACCAGTACATCGGTTCCATTGCGCCCAAAGG
>CAZKQR010000225.1:0-2776 GCA_964554965.1 uncultured Cytophagia bacterium
GCGCCTGGCGAAGGATGCAGGGGATGCAATCCAGATAGGTTTTCATCTCTTCACGCCCTGCTGATGCAGCGATCGGCAGGGCCGGTTCCACGGCCAGGCGTCCGAGTGCTGTTTGCCGAACAGAGGGATACCCCAGCAGCCGGTCCTGTAGGATTCGCTTGTCATACCAATCCAATGGATGGAATCATTATGCCGTTGTAGCGGTTCTATCGAAGGCCTCGATCGTTTGTCTGTATACGGCTGGTCTCCCCTTTTGCTTGCAGGCGATCGCGCGCCTGGGTCATGGCAAACCCGTACTGACGTCGCAGCCGCCCCAGAGTCATGCCGTTTGAAACCGCCGCAGGAATCCCCAACCGATTTTTCACCTCTGCGGTGGAAATTTCATAGACCTGGGCCACTTGAGCGATCGTCATTCTGCCCTGCAGCAAATGTGCTTCATCATGATGATCATGCTCTATTTGAAGAGAATCTTTTTTTTCAGCCTGCCGTCCCTTCCGCTCTGTAGTCCGGTCTGCAAAGGGGGGGGTCGACAGGCTGCATTCGAGATTCTGTTTGATCGACCGCCGAGCTGCGTTGAGGCAAACCCTCGTCTCTGTGCTTGTCTGTTTGCGAGCGGTGCCTGTACAGATACTCGTTCCGTCCGCTCTTTTGTGGCTGGATAAAAGCCGGGAAAAGCAATAAAAAAGCGGTCAGACGAGGCTGACAGCAACCAGCGCACTGCGAAGCGGCTTTTTGGGCACCGCCTGGCGAACCAGACAGGTGATGGTTTTCCAATGGAAAAGGATAGGCAACACCAGCAGCGCCACTAGGACCCATGCGACCACAGCATGCATGTGCCCCCATTGATGCCGATCCCATCCGCATAAAGTCAGCTCAAAATTGCTGCCAGTGGAGTGAATCTGCTCTCGCCCAGGCGGCAGCACATACTTGATGAGAAATCCGATGCCGGCCAGGCAGGCGAAAACCAGCAGCATAAAAGTATCTATGATCAGATTGATCTGATTGCGATTTTTCATCCTCACAATCCTTCACCAGTGTCCCTCGACATCCGCTTGCTGCAACGGATGGAGCCGGCCGGCCTTGAACTGTTCCAGCGCCTCAGCCACGGTGTTGCTGTCCGAGTTGTATACCGCAACGCTCGCAGCGGACAGAACTCGAAAAGCCTTGGGGCCGCAGTGTGCGGTGACAAGCGCCTGGGCGCCTGATTGAACCACGGTCTCGGCTGACTGAATCCCCGCGCCCTGGGCGGCGTTGAGATTCTGTTTGTTGTCGATCACGGTAAAGGTTTCGTTCTCCAGGTCGTAGATGAGAAATTTTGCGGCGCGGCCAAAACGGCGATCCATGGGAGCGCTCAACTCCTCGCCGGACGTACTGAATGCAATTTTCACACGGTCCTCGCTTTATTGAACGGCTGAACGGTTAAAACACGGCCAGCCGACCTGATCAAATAGTCGATGTGGAATGACAGCAACTCTAACAGCTGTTAATTGTTCTTAAGTGGAAAGCCCGCCGGGATTTCAGCGGCCGGTTCTGGACAGCATCATAGTCAGATCTTCCAGCAGAGCCTGAAGATCCTCTTCGTGTTCCACCTCATCCTGAAGAATCTGCACGGCCATGTTATAAGTGACCGGGTCCTTCAAGCCGACCTCCTGGATGAGTTTGTGATAAACAGAGATGGCGCACTGCTCGCCTTTGATGTTCTGTTCAAGAATGCGTTGGACAAAGGGATCGGTGGGTTCGTCGTACCCGCAATTGGTCTCTTTAAACCATTGCTGCGGGTTGGTTAGCGGCGTGCCGCCCAGCTGGATGATTCGGTTGGCCACCATATCCGCGTGGCGCAGCTCATCGGCGGCATGCTGCAGCAGCTCGGTGTTGACGTTGTCCTTCATCGGCCCGGCGATAATTTTCGCTCCCAGCCAATACTGGTAGTAAGCCAGCCATTCATCCGCAAACGCTTTGTTGAGCAGATCCAGGACGTGGTTGACATCCATGCCGACGATCTCTCGTCCTTTTGTTCCCATAACAGCTCCTTTCTTTTCTCTTGTTGGTTGCCAGCCGGCGCCGGGCCGAATCCCTCCTTTGAATCGCGAGACGGACGGCCCTGCGCCGCAATAGTAGACGCTATTCTACTTTTTCCAGATTGGCCAACCGTTCCTGCACAGCGGTCAATTCCGCCTGCAGAGCGTCAGCCTGATTTTTGAGCGCCTGTTTCTCCATCTCTGGATTCGGCGCTTGCAGGGGCATATCAGGCCCGGTGAACCGCATCCAACCTGGCTGGCCAGTGGCATAAAACCGGTTGCGCCAGCCATAGCCGCCGCCGCGCCCCCAAAAGCCGCGTCCGCGTCCAAATCCAAGACCGCGTCCTGCGTTGGCAAACCCCGGCACAATATAGCCGGCGCAGTAGCCTGCGGCCCGGCCGGTCATGGGTCCCATTCCTCTGGGACCGGTACCATCTCCTCTAGGCATATTGAATGTCCTCCCTTTTAAAGGTAATAAATTTTTCTTGTACTCTCAAGCCCTTGTCATGGGCACATGGCATTGGGGACAATTGCGTTCCGTGCACGGCACACCGCGTTGATGCGGTTCACGATGGCCACAGCTCGGACAAACGCATTCGCCGTCCGGACCTGCTGCCTGGCTGCCGCCCATCCTGCCGCGCCCGCCGCCACGGCCTCCCCCGCCTCTGCCGCTGCCATCGCCCGGGCCCTGTCCTGATCTCTTTCTGCCAAACATACCGACCTCCTGATGGTGAAATAAAGAACCACCTCTTTGACGG
>CAZKQR010000225.1:2876-4056 GCA_964554965.1 uncultured Cytophagia bacterium
CGGAACAGGGTGGTCTTGTGAATGCCGAGCAGCTGCGCGGCCTTGGCACGGTTTTGTCCGGCCTGCTGCAGAGCGGCTTGAATCGTTTGCAGATCATGCTGGGCGCGGCTGGCGCGGATATCGGTCGACGGGTCCCTTTCCCCTTCACCCGGGCCAAGTGAGAAATGGTCCGACAGGTGGGATATGTCAATCAGGTCGTTGCGGCAGAGCACAAAAGCTCTTTCAATTTCATTCTCCAGCTCACGGACATTGCCGGGCCAATCGTGCGCCATCAGCAGCGAGAGCGCCTCCGCGGCAATGCCGGTGACGCTTCGGCCCTGCAACCGGTTGAAGCGGGCGATGAACTGCTCCACCAGCAGAGGGATGTCCTCCTTGCGGCGGCGCAGCGGCGGCAGTTCCACGCGCACGACGTTGATGCGATAGTAAAGATCCTCACGAAAAACGCCGAGGCGTACTTGCTCCATCAGATCTTTGTGCGTGGCCACCAGAACTCTTACATCCACACGCTCCGAACGCGTCGAGCCCAGGGGTTCAAACGTACGTTCCTGTAGCACGCGCAACAAACGGACCTGCAGCGCAGGCGTCACCTCGCCGATCTCATCGAGAAACAGAGTGCCGCCCTGGGCCATGCTGAAGCGGCCGGGTTTGTTTTTATAGGCGCCGGTAAAGGCGCCCGCTTTATAACCAAAGAGCTCGGATTCCAGGAGCGTGTCCGGCAGCGCGCTGCAGTTGACCGCCACAAAGGGCTTTTTCTGCCGCGGGCTGAGCTCGTGAATCGTCCGCGCCATCAGCTCTTTGCCGGTGCCGGTCTCGCCGAGGATCAACACCGTGCTGGGGCTCGCGGCCACCGCGGGCAGCACCTCAAACACCCGCTGCATCAGCGGGCTGTGGCTGACTAACTCGCCGACCCGGTGACGGCCTTGCAACTCGCGGCGCAGGGCTTCCAGCTCGCTCAGGTCGCGAAAGGTCTCAGCGCCGCCGATGATCCGGCCGGACACATCGCGCAACACAGCGGTGGACACACTGATGGGGATCCGGTTCCCGTTGGCGTCGATAATGTATCCGCTTTTGCCGATGATCGGCTTGCCGGTTTTAAGAGTCCGCCGCAGCGCGCATTCGCTCTCGCACATGCTGCAGCGGAACACCTCGGAACAAAGCCGTCCGATCGCCTCCTTGCGCG
>CAZKQR010000225.1:4156-7212 GCA_964554965.1 uncultured Cytophagia bacterium
GATCATTAGAACATACAGATGGTTTTCCCGCACCCATGATTCCACATGAAAACAAAACTGGTGATCATCAGAGCATGTTTTACAATACCGACGAACATCATACAGGCTGCTTTCTGTTAAAAGGGATCCCGTGAGCGCTGCGCACGACGCCCGCCCCAGGACCATGCAGATAGGCGGAAAAGGCCATTAAGGCGGCTAGGAATTCGAGGACGCACGGTGGCCTCCAGTGATCAAATTCACCACTGCACTTGGCGATAAACCAGCTTCAGCGGCGATCGTCCTGATCAAAGACTCCTGCGAAGCCTGAATCCCATGCGCCGCCAGCCGCTGCAGAGCGGCCTTGATTTCTATATCTTTTTCCGCACAGATTTGTTGCACGGTTTTTCTCCCCCAACCGCCGGCTCCCTGGCCACCACGGCCCTGTTCCGCCTGGTTCAGTGCAGCAAATATCTGTGCAGGACTTACTCCGTTGCGCCGTGCGATCTCCTGGATGGTCTCCTCCGCCCCTGCCATTTTCCAGCCCCGGCGCTGAACGGCTTGCTGAAAGAATTCCACGGAGAGGTTCAGCTGTTCACAAAACTCCACAGCGGTCAACTCCTCTGCATGCGGGATCGGCGGCTGCGCCTGGGCTTGCGCCGCCCAGTGCGCCTTGATGGTATTGTTCCAGCGGATCACGGTGCGAAAGGGTTCTATGTTGTAAAGCGTCGCCACGAGGATAAAACCAGAAAAAGCGAGGGCGGTGAACAACTCCCATTTTAAATGCAAGGCCATCACTGCTCTCTGTTTGGCGTATCGTACCAGCACTTTCCAGTTATAGTACAGATGAAATCCAGCGACCAAAAAAAAGACCAGTGAGGCGTTGATATGCAAAGCGCCCCACAGTTCTTTGTCCAAACCCCAAAACATCCAGTGCGTCCAGTGGGCGATCTTGCCCTGAGGCGGAAAATAAAGGACTATGCCCGAGACCAGGGAAAGCAGAAAGGAAAAAAACAATAAAAAGGATACCAGCCCTCTAAATTTAAATTTTTTCACTGTGTTTCTCCATGTGGGGTTTGGAGGCTGAGCCCCCGGCCGCTCCGTAGCCAGCGTGAGGTCATGGAGGGCTGCCCGCCTCTTGACCAGAGCCGAGTGCGCCGGCCCTCTAGCGGTCTGGGCTTCTCTCATAAAAAATCAGGGTCCCTTGCCGCCGGCTTGACAGTTTTTTCTGTTTTTCCAGAATGCCGAGATATTTATTGAGTTCATTTTGATGCATCCCCAGGATGACCGTCAGATCCTCCAGCGTACAGGGCCGCCTGGCCACGGTCTCTAAAATGGCCGATTCCCTGTCCCCGCGCATGACCCGCTGCTCAGGGCCTGCCGCAGAACGCGCGATGATCTCGACCCCGGGCAGCTGCCAGAGGACGACGACGCGCTGCAGTTCGGAAAGCGTGGCCGCCCTTACCGCGCGAACCGCACCCGGGCGGTCCAAAGTGTTCACCTGCACGACGTCCGGAGAGATCCGCACCAGGGCATCCCGCAGTGCCGCCAATTCGTCCTCTGTATCATTGAGCCCAGGAACGATAAAGACCTCCAGCCAAATTTGTCCGCCATAGTCCTGACGCAAACGGACCAGCCCTTCGATGATCTCCCCGATCTGCAGGGTTGGATGAGGGCGGTTGATCTTTTTAAACACGACCGGAGTGGCCGCATCCAGCGAAGGCAGCACGACCTCAGCGCGACGAACCGCACGTCGCACCTGCGGATCGGTGAACAGGGCGCCGTTGGTCAAAACCGCGACCGGCACACGCGGAAACCGGTCTTTCAACCATTCCACCAATTCACCGGCCCGGCTGTGCAACAGAGGTTCTCCTGAACCGGAAAAGGTCAAGTAATCCGGAGCGGGGTGATCGGAGAAATAGCGCTCCAGTTCCTCACAGACTTGGTCCAGAGGAACATACTCTCTTCGTTCCATGGTGAGCTGGGTTGTGCGGCCGCATTCGCAATAGATACAGTTCAGGTTGCATGTTTTTAGCGGCACCAGATCGATGCCCAACGAAAGGCCAAGCCGTCGAGAAGGGACTGGGCCGAAAAGAAATTGATACATGATCGCCTTCAGATCCGGCGGATAAATTGATCGAACGATCCATGATCGGCCAGGCCGTTCTTTCGCGAACCGGCCTGGCCATCGAGTTTAATTCGGCACATAGACCTTTTTCAAGGCATCGCTGGCGCAGACGATGAGCGGATAGGTAGTAGGCGCCGCGGTCAGCAGTGGATGGGTGCCGAACTGGATGGTGTCCAGATCCACCATGCTCATCTTGTTTTGTATGGCCAGCGCGACGGTGTTGATCAACTCGCCCACCGAGTCGCCGCCATAGATCTGTCCGCCCAGCAGCGTGCCGGAGAAACGGGAGAACAGCAATTTGACATGGACCTTGTTTTTGTTCGGCAGTGTGCCTGGGTGTTTGTCGATCCCGTCGCTGACGCCGGTTACGATGTCAAAACCTTCTGCCAGCGCTTTGGATTCGGTCAGGCCGGCGGTGCCCAGACTGAGGCCGTTCACCCGCGTCGAATAGACGCCGATGGTGCCTTTGTTCATCTCCAGGGATTTAACGCTGTAGATGTTGGAACCGGCGGAGCGCGCCTCCGCTGTGGCGGTGGAAGCCAGCATGATCGGGATATGCTTGCGGGAGAAAAAGCAACGCTTCTCCGCGCAATCGCCCACAGCAAAAATATCCGGATGGCTGGTGCGCATGAACTCATCCACTTTGATGCCGCCGAATTCCGCGATCTGCAAGCCCATTTTTTCCGCCAGGTCGGTGGTCGGCCAGGCGCCGATGGAAAGCACCACGGCATCCGCTTTTATTTTTTCGCCGCCCTCCAGCTCCACATACTCCACTCGCTCCTTGCCGCCCAGACCGGCCACTTTGACGCCGGTGCGCAGTTGCACGCCGTCAGAGCGCAGCACCTCCTCCGCCTTTTCACAAAACTCTACATCAAAGGACTGTTGCAGAATATGAGGGGTCATCTCGGTGAGGGTCACCACCTTGTCGCCCATCTTGTTGATCTCATCGGCC
>CAZKQR010000226.1:0-7212 GCA_964554965.1 uncultured Cytophagia bacterium
GAAAGACCAGGATGTTCAAGTTCTGATCGTCACCGGTTTCGGCAGCATAACCACCGCCGTGTACGCTATGAAGATCGGCGCCTGCGATTATCTCACCAAGCCGCTTCAGTCCGATGCGCTGCTCATCAAGGTCTCGCAGGCGCTGGAACGGCGCCGTTTGCGCAGAGTGATGCGGGAGCAGGAGAGCCGCCTCAATGAACAGACCCGGCTTTTTCAGCACGATATGGACCTGGCCCGGCAGGTGCAGGCCAGCCTGGTACCGGCGGTGTATCGATCCGCCGAACTGGAGGTCCGGGTGCATTACCGGCCCATGCTCGGCATCGGCGGCGATTTCGCCGATGTCTATGACAACGGCCAGGGCCAGGTCTATCTCTCAGTGGTGGATGTGACCGGCCACGGCATCGCCGCCGCGCTGGTGGTGAACCGTGTTTACAGCGAATTGCGCGTGCACGTACGGGCCGGCTGCACGCCGCGCCAGATCCTCCATCGGCTGAATGATTTTTTCCTGCAGACTTTTACCGGCATCTCGCTGTTCCTCACCATGATCTGCCTGCGCTGCGATCTGAAAAAGAAAAAGCTGGTCTATGCCGGCAGCGCCCATCCCGCCGGACTGCTGCTGTCCTCCTCGTCTGCCTCCGCATGCTCTCTGATCTCACAGAACCGGATCCTTGGCTTTTCCGCTCTGCCCATGGACCAATGGATCGAGCAAGAGATGACGTACACCCCGGGCGACCGGTTGATCCTCTACACCGACGGCATGGTGGAGACCGAGAACAGTCAGGGCGAACCTTTAGCCCTGGAGGGTTTGCTCCGCATCGCTCAGACCTGCCGGCCGTTGCCTGCCGGCCAAGCCACCGAGGCCATGATTCAACGGACTCTGGATTTCAGCAACAGCACACCCCGCGACGATCTTTTACTGCTGGTGGCTGATCTTCGATGAGGCCGGATCCCCACACCGTACTGCTGGTCAATCCCTGGATCTATGATTTCGCTGCCTATGATTTTTGGAACAAGCCCCTGGGTTTGCTCACTATCGGGTCCATTTTGGACCGGCTGGGCTATGATGTGCAGCTGATCGACTGCCTCGACCGTTTTGATCCCGAGTTGCCGCCGTCCGCCGTACGCAACGACGGCAGTGGAAAATTTCACCGCGAACGGCTCGAAACGCCGGAGAATCTCAGGCTGATCCCTCGCCAATACAGCCGCTATGGCTGGCCGCTTCAAATGGTGGAGGAAAGACTGGCTCAAATGCCGGCTCCGGCTGCCGTTCTGATCACTTCGTTCATGACCTACTGGTATCCGGCGGTGGCCGATATGGTGCGCCTGCTGCGCCGGTTTTTCCCCAGCAGCCCGGTGATCCTTGGCGGTATCTATGCCACCTTGTGTATGGACCACGCCCGCGCCCACATTCGACCCGATCATCTCATCACCGGGGAAGGCGAGGAAGCGGCGGTTCAACTGGTCGCCCGACTCTGCGGCGGCCCGGGCAAGGAGTATCGCTATGCGCACCTGGATGAGCTGCCTCCTCCGCTGTATGAAAAATATCCGATGGTGCATTCAGCCGCTCTGCTGACCTCGCGCGGATGTCCCTATCGCTGTTCCTTTTGCGCGTCGCATCTGCTGACCGAAGGGTATCGCCGCCGCTCGGTGGACCACGTGGTGCAGGAAGTGCTGCGGTGGCGAGAGACGCGTCAGGTGAACCAGTTCGCGTTTTTCGATGATGCCCTGTTGTTTCAGGCGGAGCGGCACTGCAAACCCTTGTTGCGGCGTTTGATCGAACTGGATCTGGCATCGCAGTGGCACACGCCCAACGGGCTGCAAGTGCGCTATCTCGATGCGGAATTGGCCCGTCTGATGAAGGCGTGCGGGTTCGTCACCCTGCGTCTTTCCTTTGAGAGCGTGGAACCCTCTCAGCAACAGAACAAGGTCAGCGCCACAGAGCTGGAGCGGGCGCTGGCCCACCTGGAGGACGCCGGTTTTGCGCGCGAGCGGATCGGCGTTTACGTGATGATGGGATTGGCCGGCCAGACACCGGAACAGGTTCAGCGCAGCATCGATTATGTGCACGGCCTGGGCGCCGGCGTCAACCTGGCCTCCTATTCGCCGATCCCGGGAACCGCCGAGACCGCACTCGCCCAGGAGCAGGGATGGTGGTCGGAGACAGAGGATCCGGCACTGGCTAATAATTCGCTGTATCCTCTGTGGCGGAAAAAATATGGTTTTGCTTTGTGCCAAGAAATTGTAAATTATGCAAGATCAGGCAATGAACGCCTGACCGCCAAGCGGACCCAGGAGGACGGCGTTATGACAGCGCCCTCGCCGGTGGGTCCTCCACGTCGATTCAAGGGCGATTCATGAGTGACGGACGATCGGGACGGTTTCATCTGGCGATAGCCGGCAATATCGGCGTCGGCAAAACAACCTTGACCACCCTGCTTGCCGAGCAGTTGGGCTGGACCCCCTATTATGAGCGGGTGATCAACAATCCCTATCTGGACGATTTCTACGCCGACATGGACCGGTGGAGTTTCAATCTGCAGATCTATTTCCTAGCGCGCCGCTTCATCGATCAACGGGTGATCTCGGAGAGCCTGACGCCCTGCATCCAGGATCGCAGCATTTATGAGGATGCGGAGATCTTTGCCTACATCCTGCACAAGCAGGGCAATCTCAGCGATCGCGATTATGAGAATTATGGTGATCTGTTCAAAGCGATGACGGACTATCTGCACAAGCCGGATCTCATCCTCTACCTGCAGGCTTCCACCTGGACGTTGATCTCCCGCATCCGCAAACGGGGCCGCGAGTATGAAAAACGGATCACCACCGCTTATCTCTATGAGCTGAACGACGCCTATGAACGCTGGATCAAGCGGCTGCAGGAAGCAAAACAACCCCTGGTCATCATCGATGCCAACCGGCTCGATTTCGAAAAACGGCCGTCGGATCTGCATGAGATCGTTCAGCAGATTCGCGCGCATTCGCCGGAACAGTCGGAAAACCGCCTGACTTGAACAGCGGCCGCACAGCGATCCATACAGGAAGATAGGATGGAACAGCGAACCACGGATTATTATCAACCGCCCCCCACCACCCAAGACGCCGCTTTTTCTGCGCCACGCAAGCGCCGTTGGTTTCACTTTCGCGGTCTGCCGACCGATCGACCGGTGATCAACGTCATCCTGTTTCTTGCCACTTTGCTCTCGACCTATGTCACCAACGGTCTGTGGTACAGTGTGGCTATTCTGAGCATCTTGCTGGCGCACGAGATGGGCCACTATATGATGTGCCGGCGCTACGGCGTGCCGGCCACACTGCCTTTTTTTATTCCCTTTCCCCTGCTTAATCCATTCGGCACCATGGGCGCCGTCATTCAGATGAAGGGCGTAATCCCCAGCCGCCAGGCGCTTTTTGACATCGGCGCCGCCGGGCCGCTGGCCGGGCTGGTGGTCACGCTGCCGGCTGTTTTTCTTGGCCTCGAATGGTCTACGGTCGTCCCGGTCTCCACACTCGCCGACAGCGGCATGACCCTGGGAGAGTCGGTTCTGTTCAAGGCGCTCACTTTTCTTACCCTCGGCCCGGTGCCGGAGGGGTATGATGTCATGCTGCATCCGGTCGCTTACGCAGGATGGGCCGGCCTTTTTGTCACCGCGCTCAACCTGCTTCCCATCGGCCAACTAGACGGCGGACATATCGTCTACGCCATGCTGGGCCCTAAAAGCCGCATCGTCACTCTGATTTTCATCGGCGCCATGGTGGTGCTGACCTTTTTCTACAGCGGATGGGCCCTGCTGGTGGTGCTGCTGATTCTGCTCGGCCGCCGTCATCCCACGCCCTGGGACGATTGGACGCCGTTGGACAAACGGCGCAAGCTGTTGGGCGTTGTCGTGATGATCCTGTTTGTGCTTTCTTTTACGCCAATGCCTTTCAAGATTTAAGATGATCAAAGAAAAACTGAAAAAATGGATCGTGACCTACAAATGGGTTTGGCTCTGCCTCGCAATCCTGGTGGCGGCTGAAGCGTTGTTCGATGTGGCTGAGATCCTCGTCGGGCAAGTGATGAAAGGCACCAACTCGCTGCGTCCGAAAACCGGCCGGCTCTGGGTGGAGGAGGAGAAAGATCTGGCCGGCCAGCAGCAGGTCATTTCGATCGTGGACTCACTTTCCAACCATCCCTTTCGCTCCGATCCGCTGAATTCCCTCGAAGAGCTGGCCGCTTATCTCCATTATAAAAATCGTGTCCTGTTGCCCCGGGAGGATTTTCTCACTCTGTATCAGGCTCTGCCGGATTCAGAGGCGCGCAGGCTGGTGGATGCAGAAACGCTGGCTGAGCTGATGCGTTCGTTTGCCTGGCAGAGCACCAGTCTGATCAGCAGCGACGGACAGATGACCTTGATCTTTAACGACGGCAACGATCAGCCGCTGTTAGTCACCCAGCCGATTGCCCCATCGCCGCCGCCGGAGGCGGAACCGGTCGTGGCCGCGCAGTTACAGCAGGATGGCCGCTACAGCGGCCGTCTGGTTGCGCCGGCCCATTTTCTCGCCGCTTACCAGCGGTTGCCCAGACGGCTGCAGCTGCAGCTGATCAATGATCCTGCCTTTATGGAAAAAAAACCTGAGGAGTGGGTGATGGTGGCCATCGCCCCTTACCTGCGCAATGGATCAGTGACGCTGGCGTGCGAGGTCCGCGAAGAACAGTCGTCGGTGGTGCATACCTTTCAGGCCAGCGAGTTGGCGATCGGATACCTGATTCAAGAGATCAACGGTCTTCGTCGTGGCGAAGAGCCGTTGTCGCTTCCGGTTAAGGAAACAGCGCCATGAGCCGGAGTATCAAACTAGCGTTGGCCGTGCTGGCGGGCTTGATCCTGCTGATCGGTCTGGGGATGACCCTGTCGCTGCCGCAGCTGCCGGACGATTTGAATCAAATCGCCCTGAACACGCCCACGGTGATCTATGGCGACGACGGCGGCATCGTCAAAACGCTGGCCAATCGCGAAGTGGTTCCGCTCCATCGGGTTGCGCCGGTGTTTCTGCAGGCGACGGTCGCGTTGGAGGACGCCGGATTTTACCGGCATCATGGCTTCAGCAAAAAAGGATTCATCCGTGCCATCGTTAACAACCTGTTGCACGGAACGCTGCGGCAGGGCGGCAGCACCATCACCCAACAGCTGGCCAAGAATCTTTTTTTCGGTTTCGACCGAACCTGGCTGCGCAAGATCCAGGAGGCGCTGGTCGCGCTGCAGATTGAACAGCAATTCAGCAAAGAGAAAATCCTCGAGGCTTATGTCAATCAGATCGATTTCGGCTCCGGCGTTTACGGCGTAGAACTGGCCAGCCAGACCTATTTCGCCAAGCACGCCGCGGATCTGACCCCGGCAGAGGCCTCGCTGCTGGCAGGCATTCCCCGCTGGCCGCCGCGCTATAATCCGTTCAGCAATGAAAAAGTCGCACGGGAGCGGCAGAGTTTTGTGCTCTCCCGCATGGTGCAGAACGGAGACCTCACCCGTCAGCAGATGGAGGAGGCGCAGCGCGCGGTGCTGGTTTTCTCCAGAATCAATCCTCTGCAGGGGAACGCCGAGTACTTTGTCCAGCTGGTGAAGGACGACGCCCGGCAAAAGTTCGGCGCCGACGCCGTCAACTATGGCGGCCTGCGCATCTATACGACGCTGAACAGCCGCTTCCAGTATGAGGCCAGCCGGGCGGTGGCTGAAGGATTGGCGCAGGTCGATGCATGGCTCGGTCTGCCTCCCTATCAGGAGGCGCGCTGGGATCACAAGGGCGATTATCCGCAGGCGGCGCTGATCTGTCTGGATCCCCAGCGAGGAACCGTGAAAGCGCTGGTCGGCGGCCGGGACTTTCGCCGCGCGCCGCTGAACCGCGTCATTGCCGCAAAGCGTCACCCCGGTTCCGCGTTCAAGCCTTTTGTCTATTTTGCCGCGTTGGAAAACCCGCAAGTATCGCCGGCCGACGTCTATGTCGACGACGAACTGGCCATACCGGTGGGCGGGAAAATCTGGTCGCCGGACAATTTCGATCACCGTTTTCGTGGGCCCATGATTCTCAAAGAGGCGCTCGCTCACTCTATCAACGTCATCACCGTGAAGCTCATGGAGCAGGTCACTCCGCCGGTGGTGGTCAAGGCTGCTCATCGTTTGGGCATTCAGAGCGAACTGCCCGAGAACCTGTCCCTGGCGCTGGGCGCCGCCGACGTTTCCCCCTTTGACTTGGCCGGCGCCTATGCCACAGTCGCCAATCTCGGCACGCGCCATCGTTTTTATTACCTCAAGGAAATCCGCAGCGCTGACAATGAGCTGCTGCAGGAGACCATCCCGAAAAGCCAATGTGTGGCGGACAGCCAGACCTGTTATTTGCTGGTTGATATGCTGGCCGCCGTCATTCAGCGCGGCACCGCTGGGTCTGTCCGGCGCATGGGCTTTACCCGGCCGGCGGCCGGCAAGACCGGCACCTCCAGCGATTTCCACGATGCCTGGTTTGTCGGCTTTACGCCGGAGCTGGTCACGGCCGTGTGGGTGGGCTACGACGACAATCGGCCGCTGCGCGCGACCAACAAAACCGGCCTGACCGGCGATCGCGCGGCTGCGCCCATCTGGACGCTGTTCATGCAGCGCGTGTTGGCCGATGCGCCGGTCAGCGAGTTTCCCATTCCCTCCGGCATCGTCATGGAAACGGTGGATCCGCGCACCGGCAGCGGCCCGATGCCCGGCGAGGCCTCTGTGGAAGTGGCGGTGCGAATAAAGACATGAGCCGGCTAGCGCCCCATATTGCCGCCATCGGCGAGCTGCTCTGGGATGAATATCCTGAGCAAAAGTTTCTCGGCGGCAGCCCGGCCCATGTGATCTGGCATTGCTCCCATCTGAACTGCCAGGCGGCAGTGGCCGGCCGCGTTGGCGCCGATGCGGCCGGGGATGAGTTGGTCAGCCTGATGCAGTCCATGGGACTGTCGACCCGATCGGTACAACGCGATTCCGAACGGCCTACCGGCTCTGTACAGGTCCGTGTCAGCAAGAACGGACAACCGGACTATCAGTGCACCCGGGATGTTGCATTCGATCATCTGACTTTTGACCGTTCCCTCGAGGAACTGGCCTCCTCGGCAGACGCCGTGTATTTTACCACGCTGGGGCAACGTCATCCAAAGGCCTCTGCAACGATCGGCCGGTTTCTCGACGCAGCCGGCAAAGCCCTGAAAGT
>CAZKQR010000227.1:0-7200 GCA_964554965.1 uncultured Cytophagia bacterium
TCAGCAGGTTCGGATCATTGGCGCGAATGGCGTCGATGAACAACTGGTAATGATCCAGATCGGCAGGATTGGTTTCCTTTCCCGAGGGGCCGGGCTCGCGTTTTTTACCGAGAAAGGTTTTGAACCAGCTGGAGTGCATCACCATATAGCCTTCCGAGCCGTAAAAAAGGTTGCCGATCACATTGGCGTCGCTGGTCATATAGCCGGTGGCCTGGTCGTCCACAAAGCTCGAGGCCAGATCGCCCTCATTGTTGCTGATCCAATGTCTTACCTCAAACTGCAGCATTTTCTTTTTGTCGCCTCCCTGGGTTTCTGCAGGAAACTCAAAGACGGCGATTTGGCTGTTCGGCGTGGTCTGCGCGTCGTTGAACATAAAATGTCCGCCGAGCGACATGACCTTGGTGGGCATCTCCACGCCAAGGCCCCATCGGGCGATGTCCATCTCGTGAATCCCCTGATTGCCGATGTCGCCGTTGCCGTAATCATAATTCCAGTGCCAGTTGTAATGAAACCGGTTCGGATTAAACGGACGCCGTTGAGCCGGTCCTTGCCACAAATCATAGTCGACTTTTTTCAGGTAGGCTTCAGTATAGGGGGCTTTGGCGTCGGACTCGGGGGTGAATCTGAACGCCTGCCCTTCCTGCATGGGGCCATCCGGATACTCGCCGATGCTGTTGCGCCATTTGTAGCACAGACCTTTGGCCATGTACACTTCGCCGATGACGCCTTCCCGCAGCAGCTGAATGGCGGTCCTGCAGCTGTCGCTGCTTCGGCTCTCGGTGCCGTGATGGATGATGGTGCGATAGGTCTGGGCCGCTTCGATTAATTTCCGGCCTTCAAAAATGCTATGGGAAAAGGGTTTTTCGATGTGCGCGTGTTTTCCCGCCTGGGCCGCCCAAACGCCGGCCAGTGTATGCCAATGGTTGGGAGTGACCACGCTGATGGCGTCGATGTCTTTACGATCGAGCAATTTCCTGATGTCCTGATAGGTTTTCGGCTTGGGATAGCCGTTGGTGGTGAGATAGTTCACCCTTTCGTCAAAGAGATTGGCGTCCACATCGCAGAGCGCCGCCACTTCAACGTTTTTAAGCTGAGGGTATTTTTTGATGTGGCTGTTGAATCCATGGCCGCGAATGCCTACGACGCCGATCCGCACCCGGTCATTGGCTCCAGCCCAGGACTGAGAGGTGCCCCAGAGGCTGAGCCCGGTCACCAATCCTGCCGTGTCCCGGCTTGCGGTTTTGATGAATTTTCGTCTGGTCACTGCTGTGTTTTGATCCATACGCACTCACCTTCTGCTATGAATGATTGCTCATTAACGGCCGCCTCAGGCCGGCGGAATTTTTCAGGAGGAAACCTCGCGACAGGCCTGGTCTTCACACCGGGCGCAAAAACAGCTTTTCCAGTTTTTTCAGATAGACCGGGCACTCTTTGAAAGGATCCCCCTGGCCTTCATACTCGAGGGTAACCCACCCCTTGTAGCCGGCGTCGAGGATGATATCCCGAAACTTAACGAGGTCGGCGAGCACTTTATTCTCCCCCTTGAAAATTTCGATTTTGATCTGTACGTTCACCGCCAGGGGGGCGACGACCTTGAGGTCTTCGTAAGGGCGGCGTCTAAAATTACCGGTGTCGAGGTTGACGCCGAAATAGGGATGCTTTCCCACCAGATTGCAGATGGCCAGCAGATCTTCCGGAAACGCGGTGATGCCGCCGTGATTTTCCAAGCCGATTACCACACCCTGTTTTTCAGCATAATCGAGTACCTGTTTGACCGACTCTGCGACCCATCCGATGACCTCCTCTTTTCGGGAGCCCTGGGGCGCACTGCCGGCGAAGATTCTGACATGGGGGGCCCAGAGATCGGCGGCATAGTCGATCCATTTTTTCACCGCTTCGATCTCCTGATCCCGTTCCGCGCCTGCGGGTTTGCAAAAGTCATTGCGAATGGCGGTTCCGGAGATGGTGAGCCCGTTGTGAAAGGCGTGATTACGGAGCCGGCGAAGGTAGGCGGAGTCGAAATCCTTGGCAAAATAATAGGAGGTCAGCTCAACGCCGTCCAGATCCATCTCGGCGCACCAGTCGATGAACTTGAACAAATCATAGTCGGTTTTGGTCAACGCCTCCCTGACCGAATAGGCCGCCAGAGCGAGGCGAATGTTTGTCGGCTTTTTTTTCGTCGCCGAGCAGGCGGCCGGCGCTATGCCCAGCAGGCTTGCTGCGCCGGTTGCAGCAAGTCCGGATGCGAGAAAACTTCTTCGTTTCATTCTGTTTTTTCCTCCTGAGAGTGCCCATGATGGCCTGATCCGCACTGTGTGGTTGAAAGCCGTGCCCTCGCGGCGCCGATGGGAATTAAGTCCGTCGCTTGCCGGTGCACTCGGTCTCACGCTTTCCGCTGATCCGAGCCCTCAGGCCATCGATCCTTTGATCGTATATTAGCCAACGACGGCCTTAAAGTCAAGAATTATCGTTGGCTCGTGCGTCCTTTTCAGGACAGGCGGCAGGGATAAAAAATCTTTGGCAAATGATCGTAAAATGGCTTACTTTTTAATGTTGTTGCATTCGCGTTTTACGCAGCGGGTGCACGGTTGGTCAACACAGCCGCTTGCCGGCAGTAAAGGACGATTGCAAAAGGAGCGACTATGAGGCGATGGATGCCATGGGCCTTTTGGGGGTTGGTGCTGGCCGGCGCCGGTTTGGCGCAGGATGAAAATCAGCCGCAGCGCATCGCATTGAGTTGGGAACGCGATCCGGCCACCAGCCAATCCGTAAGCTGGCGCACGGTCCGTCAGCTGGATAACGCCGCCGGCCAGGTGGTCAGGGTGAAAGGCTGGGCGCGCAGTTTTGAGGATTCCGCCAGAACGGTCAAGGCCCGGTCCGCTGAAATCAAGACCCAGACAGGCGCTGTGTACACGCATTACAACGTGCGGTTTGACGGACTGGAGCCCGGCGTCCGTTATGCCTATCGCGTCGGTTGCGAAGAACACTGGAGCGAGTGGAATCTCTTCCGCACCGCCGGCACTGATTCCGAGGCGTTTTCTTTCTTTTATCTCGGCGACGTACAAAACGATATTCGCTCCGAGGTGGCGCCGTTGCTGCGCGCCATGTACGCCGACGAGCCGCAAAGCCGTTTCATCGTGTTCGCCGGCGATCTGGTGAACCGGGGCCTGGAGGACAGCGACTGGGCCGAGTTCTTTGAGGCCTTTGGCTTTATTGTCCGCATGACGCCGCTGATCGCCGCTCCGGGAAACCACGACACCAATAAAGAGATGCTCGACGATCGAGGCAATCGCAGAGTTGATCCCCTCTATCTGGCTCATTTCGCCTTTCCCCAGGACGGGCCGGAGGCAGATCCTTTCAAAGAGACCGCCTATACGCTGGACTATCAATGCGCACGCATCATCGTGCTCAATTCGAACGCTTTTAACGACGACCGCCAGGTTCGTTGGCTCGAGTCGGTGTTGACCGCTCCACGCAAGCCGTGGACCATCGTTCTTTTCCATCATCCGGTCTATTCAACCGGAAGCGAGCGCGACAACAAAGAGCTGCGCGCCACGCTGGCGCCGCTGTTTGAAAAATACGGCGTGGATCTGGTGCTGCAAGGTCACGACCATTATTACGGCCGCACGGGAAAAATTTTACAGGAGCAGATCGCTGCCGCCGATGCCGCCGCGCCGGTCTATGCGGTGTCGATCAGCGGCCCCAAGATGTACAAACAGAATCACACCTTCACGCATCTGATGCGGCGGATGATCGGAGAAACGCAGCTCTATCAGATCCTCACACTCAGCCCGCAGCGCCTGACCTATATCTGTAAAAGCCTGGACGGCGCGGTGAAAGACGGTTTTTCTCTGGTGAAGCAGGACCAAGGCACGGTGCTGGTGGAAAAGCCCCTGCCATCAGCCGGATGTTTCTGCCCGGAGCGGTGATGGTTGGCACGGTTTCCTGATCGTGGTTTTGCCGATTTAGCGCCGCTTCATCGTCTCTTCGGTTTTTGATGGCTCGTTCGTCATGAAAAAGGAGCGGTTATGAGTTGCACCCGTCGTGCGTTTCTTAACAGCCTGGCTGCCGGCGCTGTCGGCCTGGCGGCGCCCCGCCGTCTGTCCGCTGCGGAAAGAGCAGCGAAAAAAATGAACGTGCTCTTTATCGCCGTGGATGACCTGCGGCCGCAGCTTGGTTGCTATGGCCAAAGCCGAATGATTTCACCGAACATCGACCGGCTGGCTGATGAAGGCCTGCTGTTCGAACAGGCCTATTGCCAGCAGCCGATCTGCATGGCCTCGCGCGCCAGCCTGCTCAGCGGATACCGGCCGGAACACAACCGCATCTACACGTGTGCATCGCTGCACGCCCTGGCGCCAGACGCCCAAAGTTTGAATCAGCACTTTGAACAAAATGGTTATGAAATTTGGGCGAGCGGTAAAATCTATCATCATGCCGAGGATCATCAGCACCAGTTCGGCAGCAGCTGGCACAATCCGGCCGGCAACTGGGTGGGCCGGGGCTATCTCACGCCAGAGGCCATCAGCGCTGTCCGGGAAAATGAAAAGCGCCATGACTCGGATTCTGCAGCCGCCGGCGGCCGCGGGCCTGCGTTTGAAGCGGCGGAAGTGGAGGATAACGCCTATGAGGACGGCGCCATGACCGATCTGGCCGTGGCGCAGCTTCACCGTCTGGCTCATGAAACAAAACCTTTCTGGATGGCCCTAGGCTTTCACAAACCGCATCTGCCGTTTAATGCCCCTGCCAAATACTGGCGTCTGTATGATCCCCAGCGCATTCGCTTGGCGGACAATCCATTTCTCCCCCACAACGCGACCGAATTCACGCGTTTTAATTTCAGCGAGCTGCGCAATTACGTGGGCATTCCCCAGGGCACTCAACCGCTGCCCGACGATCTCGCACTGCAACTGGTGCACGGTTATTACGCCTGCGTGACCTATGTGGATGCGCAGATCGGCCGGCTGCTGCAGGCGCTGGACCGCCTCAAACTGCGGGAAAAAACCGTCATCGTCCTCTGGGGCGACCACGGCTGGAAGCTGGGCGAGCATGGCCTGTGGGGCAAGCACACGCCATTTGAATGGGACTGCCGCGCGCCGCTGATCATCAGCGCCCCTCAGCTGTCGGATGCAGGTCAACGAACCCGGGCGCTGGTCGAGTTCGTCGATCTTTATCCCACGCTGTGCGATCTCTGCGGCTTGACCAAGCCCGGTCATCTGCAGGGCGACAGTCTGATGCCGCTGTGGCAGAATCCCTCACGACCATGGAAGCGCGCCGCTTTTACCCAATGGCCGAAAAAGGACCGTGACGATCCGGACAAGCTCATCACCGGCTATACCATCAAGACCGATCGCTACCGTTATATCGAATGGATGCATGTCAAAACGCTTACCATACTGGCGTGCGAGCTGTACGATCACAAGACCGATCCGGATGAAAATATCAACCTGGCCGGCCTCGCTGATCAGCAGACGCTGGTGCGATCGCTCAGCCGCATGCTGAATCACGGCGAAGGGTGGCGCACTCTGCGTCCGCGATCCTGAACTGCCTGTACGAATGGGAGGAGCATGACGCCTCTGTTAGCCATTGTTCTGTTCATGTCGGCTGTGCAACCGGAGCAAAAGGCGGCATGGAATCAAATGCCGCACTCGCCCGCTGACGGCACGACCATTACAGTAAATCCGCCGCCCTTTACCTGGGTGCCGCCTGAGGATTCGTTGACCTATGTTCTGGAGGTCGATGATGATTCGTCATTCAACAGCCCGGTGGTGCAGCGAACCGTCGCACATGTCAGCACGGTTTCGCTGCATGCGCCTCTGGCGCCTGGTTCTTACTGCTGGCGGTACGGCATTCAGGGCGCCAACGGTGTGACCTACAGCCGGCTGCGACGGTTCATGGTCCCGCTCGATGCACAGCTGTGGCCGCGGCCGCCCCTGGATGAAATGATCCAACGCGTACCGGCTGCACGGCCGCGGCTGTTCGTTCGCCCGGAGGCGGTCGCTTTTTATCGCGATCGTGCGGCCGATGGCGACCTGCAACAGGTGTTGGCCGTTATTCAACGCCAGTGCGCCGGTCACCTAAACGAAGCGCTGGTGCCGGAGCCGCCCCCGGTTCTCGGCGCCGGCGCTGAACGGGGACGTAATTACGCCGCCATCATCAGTGCCACTCGTCCGCCCATGGACCTGATGGAGAGCTTTGCGCTGGCCTATCTGCTCACCAACGATCCGGTGTATGGCCTCGAGGCCAAGCGCCGGTTGCTCTATTTCTTCAGCTGGAATCCGGAGGGCACCACCTCCTGGCTGAACAACGACGAGCCGGCCATGTGGATCATGATGCGCGGCGTTCGTGCTTATGATTGGACCTATCCGCTGTTCACCGCTGCGGAGCGCAAGGCGGTGGAATCGGTCATGCGGGTTCGGGCAGCCCAGTTCTATTATCATCTGCGCCACCGGCAGCGGTTTCACACCGATCCGTTCGTCAGCCATTCAGGCCGCATGATCGGCTTTCTCGGCGAAACCGCGCTGGCCTTTATCCACGAATGGCCGGAAGCGAGGGAATGGCTCGACTATGTGACGACCGTGTACTGGAATATCTATCCGGCCTGGGGCAAAGAGGATGGCGGCTGGCATGAAGGGCCCAGCTACTGGTCCGCCTATATGACCTTTGCACTGCACTTTGCGGTGGCGCTGAAAAATGCGACCGCTGCCAATCTGATGGAAAAACCGTTTCTGCGCAACACGCCCTATTATCTGCTCTACAGCAATCCGCCCTACGCCGGAATATCGCCTTTTGGCGATGGCGAGAACAGCCCTGCGGGCACAGGCCATGGGGCCACTATGTTCGCCTTTGCGTCGCTGCTTGGCGATCCCTATATGAAATGGTATGCCGAAGCCTGCGGCGTGACGGTTCCCGCCGACATCCTCGGCGTGGTGCTGAGCAGGAATGTTCCGGAGAGCAAAGCGCCGCTGGATCTGCCGCAGGCGCGCTATTTCCCCGGCGTCGGTCTGGTCTCGTTGCACACCAGCCTTGGCCAGGCGGATGAAGATGTGCATTTTCTGATTCACAGCGATCCCTATGGTCCGGTCAGCCATGCCCACGCGGATCAGAATGCTTTTACTCTGGAAGCGTTCGGCGCTGAACTGGCCATTGCATCGGGTTATTATCCCTGGTACAACTCGGATCATCACAGCCAGTGGCAGT
>CAZKQR010000228.1:0-7194 GCA_964554965.1 uncultured Cytophagia bacterium
GACCGTTTGTGTTTACCAACGATTTCTCCGCTCTGCTGCCGGATACGCCGAGCACAAGGGTTGATGAGGGACTGATTCGCTATGAAGCGTGCCGCGGTACCTGTCGCGTAATCTGCTACACGCCGCAGCATGACAAGACACTGGCCATGCTGCCCGAGTTGGGGATCCTTCGAGTGATCGAGGTCTGGTGCCGTCAATGGAGTGAACTGAGCGCCAAGTATGCCTGGGTGCAGGTCTTTGAGAACAAAGGGGAGATGATGGGCTGCTCCAATCCACACCCCCACGGACAGATCTGGGCGGGAGATTTTATTCCCAACGAAATCATGGCAGAGTCCAGCAGCCAGACGAAATACTATCACATCCATGCCGCGCCGCTGCTGATGGATTATGTGCAGCAGGAGCTACGCCTCGGAGAGCGGGTGATTCTGGAAAATGCGGGTTGGCTGGCTCTGACTCCGTTCTGGGCCGTGTGGCCCTACGAATGTTTGGTCCTGCCCAAACGGTCTGTGCCGCGATTGGACCAGTTGACAGAAGAGGAGAAGAGCAGCCTGGCGGGCCTGCTCAAAAACCTGCTGGCCAAATACGACAACCTCTTTGAAACCTCGTTTCCATATACCATGGGCTGGCATGGCGCCCCCGCAGGGGAGGAGAACAGCCGTTGCTGGCAGTTGCACGCCCATTTCTACCCACCGTTGCTGCGCTCTGCGTTGATAAAAAAATTCATGGTCGGCTATGAGATGTTGGCTGAACCACAGCGGGACCTGACTGCGGAACAGGCGGCTGAACGCCTGCGCGCTCTTTCAAGTGTTCATTATCTTGATCGCTAAAGAATCAGCAGCCGATGTCGAGCTTTTTTCAGATCAAGTGATGCTCCATTTTATCGCTTTTTTTTGGGCATGAAAAGCCGTACCTTTCTTTAGAGACTAATCCAGGCATTGGAGTGATCAGCTATGATGCTGGCTCAGGTTCTCAGCGGCGCAGTGCTCGGTATTGACGCCTATCTGGTCAAGGTAGAGGCGCATCTGGACAGCGGCGACCCTCGTTTCATCACCGTGGGATTGCCGGATGGCGCGGTTCGCGAATCCAAGGAGCGGGTGCAGGCAGCGATCAAAAACTCTGGCTTTTATTTGCCGGCCAAACGGATCACGGTCAATTTGGCGCCTGCGGACATCCGCAAAGAGGGCGCTGCCTTTGATCTGCCCATGGCTGTCGGCATACTGGCAGCACTGGAAAGAGTCCATCCTGACCGGCTGCAGAATTATGTCCTGCTGGGTGAGTTGAGTCTGGACGGCAGTCTGCGTCCCATCCATGGCGCCCTGCCCATCGCCGTATGCGTGGCGCAGAGTCAGGTCGACGGCGTGCTGCTTCCGGTTGAGAACGCCAAGGAGGCGGCCATGGCGCGAGACCTGCGGGTGATCCCGGTGCAATCGCTCAATCAGGCCGTGCAATTTCTCAACGGCCAACTTGACATCGCGCCGTTTACCATGGATATGAACCAGCTCTTCTCCCGCACGCGGGTCTACCGGGAAGATTTTTCTGATGTGCGCGGCCAGCAACACGTGAAACGGGCTATGGAGGTGGCCGCAGCCGGCGGTCACAACATCCTTATGATCGGTCCGCCGGGCTCAGGCAAGACCATGTTGGCCAAGCGTATTCCCACCATTCTGCCTGACATGACTCTGCAGGAAGCGCTGGAGACGACCAAAATCCATTCTGTGGCCGGATTGCTGTCAGCGGACGAAGCGTTGATCGCCACTCGACCCTTTCGATCGCCGCACCACACCATCAGCGATGCCGGTCTGATCGGCGGCGGCACGATCCCCAAACCCGGCGAAGTAAGCCTTGCGCATCACGGCGTGCTGTTTCTGGATGAACTGCCCGAGTTTAAAAAAAATGTGCTTGAAGTCATGCGCCAGCCGCTGGAGGACGGCAAGGTAACCATCGCCCGGGCTATGCTGTCGTTGACCTATCCGGCTGAATTTATGCTGGCGGCGGCCATGAATCCCTGTCCGTGCGGCTATCACACGGATCCCAATAATCAATGCAATTGCACGCCGCTGCTGATCCAAAGGTATCTCTCCCGCATATCTGGCCCGTTGCTGGACCGCATCGATCTGCATGTGGAGGTGCCGGCGGTAAAATATAAAGAGCTGAGCGAGCAGAGTACGGGGGAGACATCGGAAGCCATACGTTGCCGCGTCTCCGCTGCCCGGCACAGACAGCTGGAACGATTCAGCCGTCATCCGCGCCTTTTTTGCAACGCACGCATGGAATCCCGCGACATTCGCAAATACTGCCGAATCGATGATCAGGGTGATGAGCTGTTGAAAACCGCCATCACCCGCTGGGGGCTGTCGGCGCGCGCTTACGACCGGATACTCAAAGTAGCGCGCACCATTGCGGACCTGGCAGCCAGCGAGGTGATCCGTCCCGAGCATGTGGGCGAAGCGGTCCAATATCGCAGCCTGGACCGAAGCGGCATCTTTTCACAGTGGGAGTGCATCATGGCCTATGCCACCGTATCGGTTGAAATTCGTGAAGGGATCACTGTGATCCGGGTTCTGCCCCAACGGGTTTTTCTCAAAACGAGCGAGCAATTCAGTGAAGAGATCATTGAGGTCCTCGACGGCGGTGCGCTTCAAGTGATTATTGACTTGAGCCGGGTCAATATGATGAATAGCGCGGGATTAGGCGTATTGATTCTGGCGCGGGATAAAATGCTGAAGCGGGGAGGAACTCTGGTGGTGTGTGGATTGTTGAATATGATGCGGGAGATTTTCGCGCGTATGCACTTGGACAGCTATTTTATGCTGCAGCCGGATTGCGAGACGGCCTTGGCTGATCTCCGCAGGGTATAAAAAAGCCCTGTATGCAACGCAAGGCGGTTTTGAACCGCAGCAAATATGATGGGTGCTGCCTTTTAATTTTTTACTTCCACTGCATTTTTCCCGAAGGAAAACGGAGGCCTGTAATACGTAAAAAGAGCTGCGCTCCCAAGTGATAGGTGTTGGTTCAAATTTGCGCGTGCGTCGACATACAGGGTTTACTGTCTGATGCCTGGTTAAATGTGTCAATTCCTGCGATAAAAGTCAAGTGAAAAATGGCGATGGTCTTATTATTTTCTGAAGGGAGGTTTCCGTCCAATGATTTCTAAACGATGCCTGATCTTTCTACTGGGCGCGCTTTGGTCGGTTGCGGCCCCGGCGGCGGAAAAGCAGGTGCTCAAAATCACCATTGACGGCGACATCAATCCGGTCTCTGCGGCGTTCATCGAAACGAACATCGACAAGGCGGCGGCCGAGCACTATGAATGTCTGCTCATTCAGATGGATACGCCTGGCGGTCTGCTCGAATCGACCAAGTCCATCGTCAAAAAGATGATGAGCAGTCCAACGCCGGTGGTGGTGTACATCGCCCCCGCCGGTTCGGGTGCGGTGTCTGCCGGCGTCTTCATCACGCTGGCTGCCCATGTCGCCGTCATGGCGCCGGGCACCAACATCGGCGCCGCACATCCGGTGAGCGTGGGCTCCGGTCAGGCGGACACCTCTGCGGTGATGAGTCACAAAGTGACCAATTGGGCCTCGGCCTGGATCCGCGGCATTGCGGAAAAACGCGGCCGCAACGCCGATTGGGCGGAAAAAGCGGTGCGTGAAAGCGTGGCCATTAATGAGACAGAGGCTCTGCAGAAAAACATCATCGATGGGATCTGCAGCACACAGGACAGCCTTTTACTTTGGCTGGACGGCCGAGAACTGGCCCTGGAGAGCGGGAGCAAAATCCTACAAACCAAAGATGCACTGGTGATCGTTGAGGAAATGAATTGGCGCCATCGGCTGTTGTACAAGATATCCAATCCCACCATCGCCTATATCCTGATGATGCTGGGTTTTTACGGACTCTTTTTCGAACTATCCAATCCCGGCGCCCTGTTGCCCGGTGTGGTCGGAGGTATTTTCATCATCCTGGCCTTCTTTGCTCTGCAGACGTTGCCCCTGCGCGCAGCCGGCCTGGCGTTGATCCTCTTTGCCGTCATTCTGTTCATCCTGGAGGTCAAAGTGACCAGCTACGGAGTACTTTCCATCGGAGGTGTGATCGCGATGTTTCTAGGTTCCATCATGTTGTTTGAAGAGGCGCCGGGGTTTCCATTCAAAGTGGACTGGCGGGTGGCTCTCACGGTCACTCTGGCTACCGCCGCTTTTTTCATCTTCGCCCTGGGTATGGCCCTCAAGGCTCGGTTAAGGAAACCGACGACCGGGCAGGAAGGACTCATCGGCGAAATCGGTATGGCGCTTTCAGATATCCACGCCAAAGGCAGCATCCGTGTGCATGGAGAGATTTGGAGCGCGCGCAGTGATGAATTGATCCAGCGCGATGAAGCCGTTCAAGTGATCGCTATGGAAGGAATGACTCTAACAGTAATTAAAACCAAACAATAAGGAGGCTTTCATGGTCATGCAACCGTTTGTCATCCTGATCATCCTGCTGGTTCTGTTGATTACCAGCTCCGTTAAAGTGCTGCGCGAGTATGAACGAGGTGTGGTGTTTCGGTTGGGACGCCTGGTCGGCAATCGTGGTCCCGGCATCTTTTTTCTGATTCCTCTGGTCGATCGTATGGTCAAGGTCAGCCTGCGTACACACACGATGGATGTTCCGCCGCAGGACATCATCACCAAGGATAATGTCTCCGTCAAAGTGAACGCTGTTTTACTGTTCCGCGTCATAGATCCCAGCAAAGCCATCGTGGAAGTGGAGGATTATTTCTATGCCACTTCACAGCTTGCTCAAACCACTCTGCGAAGCGTTCTGGGCAAGTCAGAGTTGGATGAACTGCTGGCGTCCCGCGATAAAATAAATCAGGAGCTGCAAATCATCATCGATGCGGATACGGATCCTTGGGGCGTCAAAGCGGTCAAGGTGGAAGTCAAACATGTAGACCTACCCGTAGAGATGCAACGCGCCATGGCCAAGCAAGCAGAAGCGGAACGAGAGCGTCGCGCCAAGGTCATTCACGCTGAAGGAGAGTTTCAAGCTTCACAAACACTGGCCAATGCAGCGGAAATTATGGCCACGCATCCGCAAGCTCTGCAGCTGCGCTATTTGCAGACGCTGGCGGAGATCGCCACGGAGAATAATTCCACCATCGTGTTCCCGTTGCCCATCGATCTGTTGAAACCGTTGCTCGGCGCTCTGCCTCCGGGGAAGTAAAATGGATTTGGACGCTGTACGTGTGCTTTTTCCGGTCACACGTGACCGCATCTTTATGAACCATGCCGCTGAATCGCCCAAATCCACGCTTTCAATCGAGGCGGTGAAGCGGTATCTAAAAGATTCGGTCTACGGCGACCTGTATGAAGAGGGATGGATCAGCCACAAGGAGAAGGTGCGTGGAATAGCGGCCGAGCTGATCCATGCGCAGCCGGATGAGATCGCCTTTGTGGACAATGTCAGCAGCGGCGCCATGCTCGTCGCTCAGGGATTGACCTGGCGACCAGGGGATAATCTGGTGACTAATGCCAATCAATTTCCGGCGAATGTGTTTCCCTGGTTGAATCTGCGCCGCAAACAGGTCGATGTGCGCACGCCGATTCTGCCACGGTCGCAACAGGCGTATTCGACCCTGTTCTCCGCGGTCGATCAACGCACTCGGCTCATCGCCCTCAGCTTTGTCGAGTACGACAACGGCTTTCGTTATGATCTGCAGCGCATCGGAGAATTTTGTCGCACACGCAACATCTTGTTCTTTGTGGACGCCGTGCAGGGGCTCGGCGCTATGCCGGTGGATGTGCAGGCGGACGGGATCAGCTTTTTGGCGACCTCTGGACATAAATGGCTGCTGGGTCCGAGTGGACAGGGCTTTTTATACATTCAGCGATCGCTGATGGATCGTCTCGCCGTACTGCCGCTGAGCTGGCTCAGTTTCGAATCGCCGTTCGAGTTCGGCAATTATGAACGTCCCATGTTGAGCTCTGCCGCCCGTTTTGAGGGCGGCACCTCCAATCTCATGGGGATTGCCGCTCTGGGCGCCGGTCTCGAGCTGATCCTGCAAATCGGCGTGACCGAGATCTCTCAACGCATCCTTCACCTGACTGCTCTGCTCATCGAAGGGCTGGCCAGACGGAATTTCACCATCGACAGCTGCCGGGCGCCGGCAAACCGCTCGGGGATTGTCGCCTTCCGGCATCCGGATGTTCCCACGGAATATTGGCGGGCGCGGCTGAGCGAAAACCGGGTCATCGTATCGTTACGCAACAACCACATCCGCCTTTCGCCCCATTTTTATAACAGCGAAACGGAGGTGGGCCATCTTTTGTCCATTTTGGATTAATCGACTATGACTGTTTTTTTTCGTTGGCTGTGTCTGTTGGTTCTGCTTAGTCTGGCCGGACCCGCCTGGGCCCAAATGGGCCTGATTTACGACGAACTGCTGGCCGCGCCCGACTGGAGCAGCCGCAACGCGGCCATGGCTGGAGTGGGAACCGCTTTGACCGGTTCACCCGCTGCCGGCGTCTATAATCCGGCTGCCCTTGCCGTGGACGCACGTCTCGGGGTTTTGATAAGCGGCCAACACAAAACCGCTTCATCGGATCTGCAGCAGTCCGCCGATTCCCCGCTTCGTAAATATACCCTGCAACATGACGGGCAGAACGGCTTGAATCTGGCCTCATTTTCGCTGCCGTTCAAAATCGGCCTTCATCCTTCCGCCGTCGCACTGTACCTGCACAATCTCTCAAACCTGCAGACCACCTATACCTGGAAGCCGGAAAAGCCGGACGGGGCGTACGCTCAGGAAACCTCTATCAAACGCCAGGGCGCACGCTATGGTCTCACCACGGCGTTTAGCTTTTCTCCGTTCCGCGATTTCTATCTTGGCCTCAGTGTCACGCTGCAGCAGGGGGGACAGCAGATCGACACCAGCTATGTGGAACAGCTGGCCTCCACTCGACGGTTTTCGCGGACCGGCTGGGAAAATAACTTTTCCGGCGCCACGGTTGCCTGGGGTTATCTGTGGCGGCCGCATCCCCACTGGAGCATCGGACAGCGGATGACCTTTCCCTACCGCCTGTCTCTGACCGACATCCAGTTCGTCAGCCCCTCCAGCCGGCGGACGTTCAGTGAAAAGATACAACTCGACATGCCCATCACCGTAAACACCGGAGTGGCCTGGCATCCTTATCCGCACTGGCTGCTCAGCTT
>CAZKQR010000229.1:0-7163 GCA_964554965.1 uncultured Cytophagia bacterium
GTGCGGGATATGAAAAAATCGAGGCCTTGCTCACCGGTCGGCCGCACACGGTGATCGCCGCCCACGCACATCGCTATGAGAAAGAGACGCGCCGGGGAATCGACCACTATGTACTGGCCACCACCGGCGGCAGCAGTGCGTTGCGCGGCGCCGCCTTTGGCGAACTGGATCACATCGTCTGGATCACCATGACCGAGAAAGGGCCGCTGCTCGCCAACCTGGCGGTTGAAGGCATCTATGGCGACAATTTCCGCGATCAGGCGCCCTGAGAGCCTGAGACCCTTCCACGCCTGGCTGCGACAATGCAAGGCCTGACCGCCGCATCACTTTGGACGGATCTGCGCAGGAGCGGATTTCTCTATCTTTTTATTCTGTTCCTCTTTGCGCTGGCCTGCTTCCTTTATCGCGCGGCTGAAATGTTTATCCATATAGCGGAAATGATATTTCTTTAACAGCTGTTCTTCGAATTGTGCTTTACCTGCCCGTTCAAATTCAAAATATTTTTGTCCGAGTATCTTTCTTACCTCCTCCGGCTTTTCCTGCTGTGCCAGAGTCTGTCGCAACGAGTCCGTACGGGCGGTTGCCGGGTCTTTTACCGCGCTCTGCACAAGAGATTCTTTGAACGAATTGATCTGCTGGACGATTTCCGGGTCGTTCTGCATGCCGGACTCTAACCCATGCTGCCCCAGCAGATGCTGTTCGCCGGCAGCCGTGAACCGCTCCTTGAAATCGAGCAGGGTTTGCGGTTCCCTCTTGCGGTTTTCAAACAGCTCGGCGGCGCGAATAAGGCCGCCGTCATAGCGGGCCAGCACCACAGACAGATCCTGCTCGGTGAGAGGTGAAAAATCCACCACCTGATAGTCCGAGGCGTTGTCCTTGACGCCCACTTTAGCCCAAAGGGCCTTTTGGTTGTCCGGGTTCAACTGGTAGTGATATTTTTGCGCCAGTTCTGCGAATCGTCCTTCGACCTGTTGCCGGATCAAATGTTTGCGCGTGCGATAGAGCGTCTGCCAGATCCGGTCTTTGACCGCCTCATAGGCAGGGACCGGCACCACTCGTTTTTCCCCCTTGAAAAGAATGTACCACCCTTCGTAACCCCGGAACGGTTTGGAATAGGAAAATTCTTTCAGCGTGTCCATCACGGCGCGTAAAGCGGCGTCGCCCAGGGATTCCCGGATGACAAAGCCGAGATCGCCGCCTTTACGATTGGTGGTGATGTCCTGGGAATAGCGGTTCGCCAGGTCTTCAAACTTGGCGCCCGACTTTAACAGCCGATGGACGATCTCGATGGTGTCCTTTTGCGTGCGCTCAAAGGCCGGCGTGGACGATTTCACCACCGGTCGGATGATGTATCTCATGGCATATTGCGGCGAATAATTGGCGTAAAACAGCTTCATCAGACTGTCCGTGACCACCCGGCTGATGATCTCTTGTCGCATATATTTGTAAAAGACCGCCTTGCGCTCCTGGTTACTAACCAGAGTCTGAAAAAGAGAATCCTTTGCCAAGCCCCGCGTTTGGGCTTCCATCACCAGCATTTTATCCAGGGCTTTTTGCCGCACGATGTCGCGGAAAAGTTCTTCACTGGGCTGCACCTTGGGTTTGTATTGGGTACTGAGAAGGTAATGATCGATCACTTGAGCTTCAACAACGGTTCCGCAGTCAAAGGCGGCCAGAGCGGGATTTGGCGACGGACGATCACAGTGAAGCAAAAAGCCGATGCAGAGCGCAACGGCCGGAAGCAGGATACTACACGATCTGTTCAGACGGAGCGAGTTTTTACGCATGGATTCTTTCCCTGGAATACGAGGATGAAAAAAATGGGATTGCCCCGAAGGGCAATCCCATTGTGTGTAAAGCTTATTTCTTATTTCAGCAGCAGCATGCTTTTGACCAGGACGGTGGAGCCCGAGTTCAGTCGGTAAAAATAGATTCCACTGGACAGCGGCACACCGGCGTCGCTCATGCCGTTCCAGCGGACGCTGTGCTGGCCTGAGGACACTTTGGCGTCCACCAGCGTGCGCACCTTTTGCCCCAGCATGTTGTAGATGCTGACGTTCACGTCAGCTGCATACGGCATGGTGAACTCGATGGTGGTCTCCGGGTTGAAGGGGTTCGGATAATTCTTCTCGAGGATGAACTCCTTGGGCAGGCTGTTTGTTCTTTCCGCCGTGATCCCGGTGGTGTAGGCCAGCACGCCGCGCGGCGTCAGATCCACGCCCCAGTCGTCCAGCGGCGTCTCGGTGCGCACGGCAATGCCGATTTGGTCACCGGGCTGCAGAACATCCTTGCCTTTGTTCTTCCAGTATTTCTGAATCGGCGCGATGGGATGGGCGATTTCAAGAAAATCTTCTCCCCACGCATGCGCATTCCAGTATAACTGGTCGCCGGTCAGCGTCGAGTCGTCGCTCGACAGGATCGGCAACAAGCCCACATGCCTGAAAGCGGTGGCGGAATCCGGACCGGCAAGGCCAGACTCATAGATCGTGAAATCCGCTCCGGCATCGGTTTCGCTGACCACTTCGGACACGTCCAGAGCCGAGTAGCCCATCTCTTTGATGCCCGTGTTGTTGACGCCTCCCATTTCAGTGTGCGGCGGTGTGAAATAACCGACACAGCCCCATTCGACATAGGTGTCGGCGCCGATTTTATCCTGATTGGCAATTCCCTGGCTGGCCAGATAGCCGACCGGAGTGTAGTGCGCTTCGTAATAATGGCTGTTCGCTCCGGTGGTGACGTTGTTATCCAGATCCAGCAGCAGGTCGTAATAACCTCGAGAACGGTTAATCGGTGTTCCTTCCTGCTCGCGCTGATCCGCCATATTGGGCCAGGCCGGCCCGCCCCACAGACGCATGAACCAGTACAGCATGCCCTCTTCGTGGTTGATGAACGCTTTCACCTCTTTCACATCAACCCGGTCGCTGACTGCGGCGCCGACCTCGGACGGGAAAAATCCGTCGACATTGTCGACAGATTCGATCAGCACGGGATAGGCCTGCCAATCGCTATCGTCGCCGTCGAACTGAATGCTGGAGGGGCGATTAGTCACAGTGGTGACGATCAGTTCTCCGCGCGGCGACAGGTCCACGCCCCAGTCATCCATGGGGGTTTCAGTTCGCACCGCAATGCCGATCACATCGCCGTCTTTGAAATAGTCAGTGCCCTTTTTATTTCGCCAATATTCCTTCAGCGCGCTGATGGATTGTCCCATTTCCAGGAAATCATTCCCCCAGGCATGGGCGTTGAAATAAACGCGGTCATCCACCAGGGTGGCGTCGTCGCTGCCCATGGAGGGGAGCAGACCATCGTGTTTGAACGCTTTGGCCGAATCGGGGTCCGTGATCCCTGTTTCGAAAATAGCATAATCGGCGCCGGCATCGGTCTCGCTCACCACTTCAGAGACATCATACACGGAATAAGAGATCTCTTTGATGCCCGAATTATTCACGCCGCCCATCTCGGTATGGGGTGGAGTAAAATAGCCGACGCAACCCCATTCGACATAGGAATCGGCGCCGATTTTGCCCTGATCGGCAATGCCCTGACTGGCCAGATAGCCGACCGGGGTGTAGTGGGCTTCATAGTAATGGCTGTTGGCGCCGGTGGTGACATCGTTGTCCAGATCCAGCAGCATGTCATAGTAGCCACGGGAGCGGTTGATCGGCGTTCCTTCCTGCTCGCGCTGATCCGCCATATTGGGCCAGGCCGGACCGCCCCAGAGCCGCACAAACCAATAGATCGCGTCCTCTGAGAGGTTGACGAACGCCTTCACCTCTTTGATGTCCACACGGTCGGTAACCGCTGCGCCCACTTCAGACGGGAAAAATCCGTCGACGTTGTCGACCGATTGAACCAGTACCGGCAGAGCCGCCCAATCCGAATCATCGCCGTCAAAGGTGATGCTGCTGGGCCGCACCGGGATTTCCGGGCAGAGCATCTGACCGCGCGGGGTCAGGTCCACGCCCCAGTCGTCCATGGGCGTCTCGGTGCGCATCGCAATGCCGATGACATCGCCGGGATTGAGTACATGCCGGCCTTTGTTTTTCCAATAGTCCTGGATCATGGTCAACTCGATGCCCATTTCGAGAAAATCATTTCCCCAGGCATGGCCCATCCAATAGGATTTGCCGTTGATCAAACGGGCGTCGTCGCTTCCCTCAATCGGCAGCGTTCCCGACCAGGCGAACGCTTTAGCGGAATCAGGTTTGGCGATGCCGGATTCAAAAATCGTATAATCGGCGCCGGCGTCGGTTTCACTGACCACCTCGGAGACATCATAGGCGGAATAGCCGATCTCCTTGATGCCCGAATTGGCGACTCCGCCATTCTCCGTGTGCGGAGGTGTAAAGTAGCCGACGCAGCCCCACTCCAGATAAGAATCCGCACCGATTTTATCCTGGTTGGCGATCCCCTGGCTGGCCAGATAACCGACCGGCGTGAAATGCGCCTCATAGTAATGGCTGTTGGCGCCGGTAGTGACATCGTTGTCCAAATCCATGAGCAGATCGTAATAGCCGCGGGAGCGGTTGATCGGCGTACCTTCCTGTTCGCGCTGGTCCGCCATGTTGGGCCAGGCCGGACCGCCGTACACCCTCATGAAAAAGTAACAGACGTTGCCGACGATCTTGGCTTTAACCTCTTTGATATCCACTTTGTCCGTCACCGCGGCGCCCACTTCAGACGGGAAAAATCCGTCGACGTTGTCGACCGATTCGATCAAGAGCGGTTCGGCCAGCCAGTCGCTATCGCTTCCGTCAAGAAAAATCTGCGCCAGAGCGGGACTTGCGATCAAAGCCACACAAAACAGTAGCCACCAAGCGTTTTTCATGTGCTCCTCCTAAAAAAGGTTAAACCTGCAAAGTGGATTATTGATCGAGCCGAGTCCGCTTTCACCTCCTTTCATCCGGTTTACGTGGCTGTTTGACTGACTCTTGGTAAGGTATTTGCTCTTAAAAATTCGGAGTGACGTGAACCGCTGAACAGCGGCCGTTCTTTTGCAAAGCGTTTCCGCGGATCTGCGAGGCCCGGTTCAGAAGCGGAGCCATTTCAAATCCACGGTTGGAACCAGCGCTTCGCCGGTAAAGTTTTTTCTCACAAACAGCGAAGTTACGTTTGAACGGGTGCTGTCGGATAGGTCCAATTGGCCCAGCAACGTTTCATCGATGAATACCGGGTATCTTTTCTCCAATTCCGTCAGTCGCTCCTGCAGTCGCTGCAGGTGCTTTTCATGCAACAGGGTGTTGTACACCTCGTGTTCATACTTGTAGAAGCGGGTGGTGTCCACATCCGCTATCAGCAGCTCCCGCCAGCGGTTGCGGAAAAAATCCTGCATCTCCGTTGTCGAGACCGTTACATCGCGGACCGACTGGGTGCGATAGACGTCATAGGTCCACTTGCGCTCCCACAGGCGCAGGTCCTCGACGATGTGCGCGGAATCGGCATAGCCCTCTTGCTCTGCTATTTGCATGAACCTTTCATTTTTAAACATGGTGCCGATCTCGGTGATCAGCCTCTCCTTGAACTCTTCATAGGAGCGGCTTTGTTTAAGCGGGCGGCGGTAATAGTTCATGTATGCGAGATAGTCCAACACCGTTTTGGAGCCGCCCCGATGCGTGAGCAGCGTTTGATCTTTCATAGCCTGCAGCTGCTTGAGATAGACCTTAGCCGTGTCCGGCGCATTTTGAACCGCCTCCACCACCGAGGTCTCCGGCAATCCGTCATGAATCCATTCATACAAAGCCGGCGCCAGGGCTTCGACCACGCCGCCTTTGACCCGGACGTCGAGCGGCGTGATCAGGGAATCCATCAGGCTGTGCGCGATCCGGTCCGCTTCAATGTCGTGCAACCGGCCGGCCATCTGTTTTCTTTTCGCACCGCTATGGAGCTCTTCTTCTTTGATCCCCTCACGGTTGATATCGGTTATCTGCACCAGCGCATAGCCGTTGCCGTAGGGGATGGGATCAGAGACTTTTCCTATCTCCAGGTTTTTGATTCGTTCAAAGGCCTCCGGCTGAAGATCGAGATAATCGATCCAATCGGTTTCGTACTGCCGTTTTCCCTTTCGTGGCGCATCCCCGAAGGTTTCTTGTTTGGAGATATACTCCTTGAGGTCTGTTTTGCGCGCCTGGATCAAGGCTTTCTGCGCGTCCTCAAGCGAAGGCGTCGGCCAGATGAGCATCCGCCACTTGATGGTCCCTTTTTGCATCGCCTCCTGCAGCGCCTCTTCGGGGATGTTCACCCGGCCATGAACGTGTTTACGGTAAAAAGCCTCCAACAGGTCGTTGCGGCGGCGATTGGCGACACGGGTCGCGACGTACCGGCTTTTGTGCAGGCCCAAGCGGTAGCCTTCATTGGCCAGCAGCAGCTCTTTGACCATATAGTCCAGGTAGCTGCGTCGCGGATCAGCGCCCTGTCGCAGCGGCGCAAAGCTGAACTCGTAGCTGTACTTGAATTCCTCCGCCGTAATGACCCGGTCTCCGACCTTGGCGAGGATCAGCTCACTCAGCGGTTTTGGTTTTTTCTCTCTAGCGCAGCTGAAAACCAGGCAACCGGCGACGAGCAGAAGCAGCCACCTTACAACGCCGGCGCTTTCCGAAGGTGGCCTCATTTGATGATGGCGAATTTGCCCCGTGTGATGCCGAGGTCGTCCGCCTCCACGACAAAGAAATACATGCCAAAGGCGACCTCCGGCCCGTCTTCAGAGGTCAAATCCCAGGATTCACGGCCAAAGTCCAGGGCCGAGCTGTGCTTCAGCTCCTTGATCAGTTTGCCGCTGACGGAAAAGATTTTAATCGTGCACACCGGCGGCAGGTTGACGAAATCCACCCGCCGCTGCTGATAGCCGGCCAATTCATAGATCGATTCGTAACTGCTGGCCACCACATAGGGATCCGGAACCACATAGATGTCGTGCATGTCCTTCTTGGCCTGTTCCTTGAGCCATTGGCCGCCGTCGATGGTGAAGCGGTATTTATCGTGCCGCGTGGGGTTGCGCGTGGTTTTAAAGCGATAGATATCGCCCGCTTTCAGCGGGATGACGGGGTTCAGGGAGTCAAACGTGTTTTTGATAAAGCGGATCTGCCAGGAGGCGTGGTACTGCCCTTTTTGCTGTTTGGGAAACATGATGGTGATGCGCGTGCTGTCCCAGATTTGTCCCTCCATCT
>CAZKQR010000230.1:0-2916 GCA_964554965.1 uncultured Cytophagia bacterium
AAAACCGTTATGACGGTGGCCAGCGCATCGCCGTCCGTCCGCACCGGCGCCGTAACTTTCTGCATTACCGCAGGTGGCGTGGTCACGGTCGGCGCAGCCACGTTCGGCTCGGCCGCGGTCGGCTCGGCCGCGGATGGCGGGACCGAGCTGGAGGGCGTTTCAACATTGGTCGCGGTCTGAACGGGGTCGCTCGTTGCCGGGACAGTCAGCGCCGGTTTTTCCTGCGGCGGCGCCATGCTTACTGGTCGCTCGCTGCGTTTGCCCAACCGCTTGATAAAATCCAGATCTCCCGGCTTGTAGAAAAAGCCGAAATAGGTGGCTGCGGCAATGGCGGCGAGCAGCAGGAGGATCATAAAAACGGGGAAAAAGTAGCTCTTGCTTTTTTGCGGCCGTTCATACTCCAGATAATCCAAAGAAGCTCCGCGCGGAGACTGCTCGAATATCGGCTCCTCCATCGCCGGCGCGGGTTCATACTCAAACGGCTGCGGTTCCGGCGCTGCTTCGGCCTCGGTCAACTCGCGCTGATCTATCAATAAATTCATACGATCCCCATCCAGTTGATAAGCAGGTGAACAATCATGAAAAATACATACCGATCATCGACAAAAAGGAGCCCGCCTGTGCGCGCACGAGCTGCTGCTCAGCAGGACTCAGCGTGTGGTGCAGTTTCCGCAACGGATCGATCATGACAAATTCAGTCGTCCGCATCAGCGGCTGCAGCGCGCCCATCACTTCGCGGCTGAAATCCGCCTCCGCAAAGTACACTTGGTCGATATTTTTCAACAGCACCTCATCACCGAGCGTGTCCAGCAGGCGCAGAATCTCATCGTTGATAAAGCCGGCGGTCTCTTCAGCCCGAGACGGGTTCGAGGTCTTGGGCTGCAACTCGGTGCGCAGCGTGGAAATCTGCGACGACAGCAAAGCGCCGTTCCGCATCAGGGATAGATACAACTTGGCGTTCCCGGGGCGCATAAAGATGGACAGGCCTTCGGCCAATTGGTCGGTCCCTACGGCCAATCCCCGGGCCGCGCTCAACACATCCACATCCACCTGTCGCAGCGACAACCGCGTCCCGGCAAAGATCTCCTGCAGGTGCTGCAGAATGACCTTGCGCATCGCGGCCACGATGTATCCCTCCATCGTCTCGGTCTCCACCGGCACTCGTTCATAGCTGACGTTGTATTCATCGCGCGGGGCTGCCAAAAACTGCTCCATCTCCCATTCGATATGCTGTCGGAGATCGCTTTCGCTCAAACCCCGGTCCACGCGCAGCCGTTTCAACAACAGATAGCCCTGATCAACAGCCAGAGCCACTTGACCTTCGACGATCCCGCGGGCTTCCAGCATCGACGAGATGGCCGCAGATTGACGAACGATTTGCTCCTCATCCTGACAGGCGCCGTAATCAAAGCGTCCGTTCAACGGAATCTCGCCGGCCGACGAGAACAGCGGCGTCGGATCAAAGGTTACCACGACATAATGAATGCGGTCTTGATGAAAGGTCATGCCGATTCGCGTGCTTGATTTATCCATAGCTTTTGCGCCACCCCTTCCAAGGAGTTTTTCTATTCGATCGCCAGATAGGGCTCGATCTTACTTAACGTTTTTTTGCCGATGCCCTTCACCTTCAGCAGATCCGCCGTCGACTGAAACGATCCGAGCTCCAGCCGGTAGGCGACGATGCGCTGCGCCAGAACCGGCCCGATCCGCGGCAGCCGGGCTATCTCGCTCTCCGTGGCCTTATTGATGTTTATCTTACCGGTCAAAAGCCGCTGCTTTTGCTCCCCCAGCGGCGTTATCGCCGGGGTTGACAGCGGCGCCTGTAACGCCCTGTACGCCGTAATCTGCTCCGCACGCCAATCAACCCGCACCGTTTCAGCGGCGATTTTACGATAGAGCTGGAGCAGACAGCCGAGCAAAAACAAGGGCAAAAAAATCAGTAAAAACTTTTCTTCTTTTTTACTGAGCGAAAGCATAACGGTGAATCCGGGCATTCGAAAAATCGTGATCCCGTAAAGCGCGGAGGCTTACGAGAGTGGCTCCGGCCGACTAGAGAATCGCTTCCTTCATTTTCTCGAAAAACGAACGATCCTCTTTATTGGGCTTGGTGTTCTCCTGCTGGGCCAACTCTTTAAAGAGCTGCTTCTCTTTCTCGGTCAGTTTCGTCGGCGTGAACACCTGGACCCGGATCAACTGATCCCCTTTGCCGTTGCCCTGCAACAGCGGCAGCCCCTTGCCGCGCATGCGCAAAATTTTTCCGCTCTGCGTGCCCGGGGTGATCTGAATTTTCGCTTTGCCGGTGATCGTCGGCACTTCCACCTCATCTCCCAGGGCCGCTTGGCTAAAGCTCAACACCAGATGGCAGACCAGATCGTTGCCGTGCCGGTCAAACTGCGCGTGCGGCTCCTCCTCGATGATGACGAGCGCGTCGCCCGGAGGCCCTTTACGCGGCCCGGCGTTCCCTGCATTGCGCAGGGTGATGAATTGTCCCTCTGCCACACCGGCCGGAATTTCCACTTCCATCGTGGTTTCGCCGCGCACACGGCCGTCTCCCCGGCATTCGCTGCAGGGCTGACTGTTGATTTTGCCTTCGCCGTGACAGCGATCGCAGGTGCGGCTGACGGTAAAGAACCCCTGGCGGTAGGCCACTTCGCCGCGCCCCTGGCACTGCGGACAGGTGGTGGGGGTTGTGCCGGGTTTGGCGCCGCTGCCGTCACAGCGTTCGCAGCGGGTCATTTTTTTGATTTTCAACTTTTTGGATACGCCGGAGGCGATCTCCTCCAGCGTCAGCTTGAGACGGATCTGCAGGTCTGCACCGCGCTGCACCGTGCGCCGGCCGCCGCCGCCGGCCATGTTGAACAGATCGCCAAAGCCGCCGCCGCCAAACACTTCGCGAAAAATATCGAAAGGATCAAA
>CAZKQR010000230.1:3016-7158 GCA_964554965.1 uncultured Cytophagia bacterium
GACGCCCAATATTTCATAAAAATCTTTTTCGTCCATACCCATCTTATTCCATCCGGCGCTCACCGTTTCGCTCCGCGCCGGAACCGCTCCTTTCTATTTGCTGACGATCACCTGCGCGTGCCGAAGCACCCGATCACGAAAGGTATAGCCTTTTTTATGCTCCTCAACCACCAGGTCCGGGGCTTTGCCCTCCACCGGCACATGCAACAAGGCGTCGTGCTTTTCCGGATCAAACGGCTGGTCCACGGCATTCATCGCCGCCAGCCCGGCGTCCTGAAGAACCCGCATAAAGTTTTTATACACCAGCCGGATCGCCTCGGACATCGCCTCGGCGCCGGCGGCTGCTTTTCCCGCCGATAGAACGCGCTCCAAATCATCCACAACCGGCAGCAACGACAACACCAGTTCCGCGTTGGCATTCACAATGGTGATGCCCAGATCGCGTTCCGTGCGTTTGCGATAATTATCAAATTCCGCGGCCAGCCGCAACAGCTGTTCCTTGGTCTGGAGATTTTCCTCCTCCAGAATCCGCAGCCGCTCCTGCAAACCTTGCTCCGGAGCCGGAGCTTCAACGGCCTTTTGTTCAGGGGCTTCTACGGATTCGATCTCTTGATCGGGCTTTTTCTCTTCCATGATGGTGGTTCGATTACTCCCTTATCTGCCGATTAAATATCCCAGGGTTTCCGACATGAATTTAACCAGGCCGATGATCTTTTCATAGGGCATTCGCGTGGGCCCGATGATTCCGATGGTGCCCACGGTGTCCTGCACGTGATACGTGGTGGTGATGACGCTGCAGTGCTTCATCAGCTCCTCTTTGTTCTCCTCGCCGATGACGATGGACACGCCTTCCTGCGCATTCTCGCTGAGCACCCGCATGAGGATGTCGCGACGGTCGATGAGGTCCAGAATCGCGCCCACCTTTTCCCGCGAGGCATATTCAGGATGCTTCAACATGGTGCGGGTACCGGCCATATAGATATCCGCCGAAGTCTCACAGGTGACCAGCTTTTCCGTTTTTCCTTTCAACGTCTGCAAAACGGATTTAATCTTTTCGTCCAAATCGCGAAAGCGCTCGTCAAAATCGGCAAACAACTCGCCCACCGACAAGCCGTACAACCGCTCGTTCAACAGCTGACTGACCGCTCCGATCACGCTCGCCGGAATATCGGGGTTGATCTCCACGATCACCGTTTTGACCAGCCCGGCGGTAATGCTGAGCACAAACAGCACCTTGTCGTCGGCCAGAGAAACCAATTCGATTTTTTCGATCTTGCCTTTTTGAAAACGCGGCGCCAACACCACACCCAATTGCTGCGAGATATCGCTCAACACCAGAGAGGCGTGTTCAACGATATCGTCCAGATCGCGGGTGAACAGCGCCAGCTGTTCATAGACCTGTTTTTTTTCCGCACCGGTGAGGCGCGCGCCCTCCATCAGCCCATCCACATACCAACGATAGCCGGAATCCGTCGGCACGCGGCCGGCGGACGTATGCGGCTGGGCCAGAAATCCCTTCTCCTCCAGATCCATCATCACATTGCGGATGGTGGCGGGGCTCAGGTTCAGGTCCGTATATTTGGACAGGTAACGGGAACCCACCGGTTCAGCCGAGTCAATAAACGTCTGAACGATGGATAAAAAAACCTGCCGCTCTCTTTCAGTAAGCTGTTCGAACGCCATAAAGCCAAAACACACAATTTTGAATTTAATTAAATTAGTGATTCAAATAAGCACAGTCAAGAGAAATCTGCCGCCTTGAAGGCGGAAAAAACCACCGGCAAGGGCCGCGAGACCTTAAAGATAGCGTTTGATGCCGATGCAGCCACCCAACAGGCCCAACACGCCGCCGGCCGCGATCAACAGGCCGCCCTTTTCCAGGCCCTGCAGATGAAATCCGCTGAACAGGCCGCCGATCATCGAATAAATCCAATGCAAGACCAGCAAGGCCAGCACCCCGCCGAGCAATCCCTGCACCACGCCTTCGACGATCAACGGCGTACGGATGAACGAGGCGGTGGCGCCGACCAGCCGCATGGTGTCGATGCGTTCCTTTTGTGATCCGATGACCAGCCGGATGTTGTTGGCCACCAACAACAGAGAACCAACGGCGACAAACACAAGCAGAAAAAGGTTGATGCGCGAAGCGGCATCCGCATAGCGGTTCAACAGCTGCAGTGTTTTGTAATGGCTGACTGCCTCCTCCACGCCCGGTTCCGCCTGGATTCGCTCGGCCACGCCGCGAAGGCCGGTTTCAGTACGATAGGATTCCAGCACATCGATGACGAACGAAGCGGGCAGCGGATTTTCATCCATCAGAGAAAAGAGCTCTTTGCCGAACTCGAGCTGAAACGCCGCCGCCGCATCGGCCTTGGAAACATAGGTAATCCGCGCCACACCGGCCACCTGCTGCAGCCGGGCGCGCAGCGGCTCTATCTGACTCTCCACCAGGCCGCCGGAGAGATAGGCGTGGATCTGCACCTGGCTGCTCAACGAATGCACCAGCTGCTGAAGGTTGATCCAGAGCAAGCCGAAAAAGCCGAGCAGCACCAACAGAAACATGATAGTGAACACCGAAAGCAACGAGGACATCCAGGCCCGCTTAAAGTGCAGCGAGCAGGTTTTCATTAAATAGGATAGACGCATCGCCGTTCTTCTCCTGTCATCCGTTGATCTGGCCGTTTCTGATAAAGACCACACGGCCCTGATAGCGTTTGACCATCTCATAGTTGTGCGTGGCCATCAGCACCGAAGCGCCGCGCTCATTGATGCGCTGCAAAAGCCGCATGATGTGTTGCGCGGTCTCGGGATCGAGGTTGCCCGTGGGTTCGTCGGCCAGCAGCAGCCGCGGCTCGTTGACAATGGCGCGCGCCAGCGCCACCCGCTGCTGTTCGCCGCCGGAGAGCTCCTGCGGCCGTTTGCGCGCCTTGTGGCTCAACCCCACATCGGCGAGAACCCTCAGCACCCGCCGTTTGATCTCCTTACGGTTTTTTCCGATCACTTCCAGCACAAAGGCGAGGTTGTCGAACACATCCCGGTCGGTGAACAAACGAAAATCCTGAAACACGATGCCGATGGAGCGGCGTACATAGGGGATGTCCCGCGCTTTGCTGAACAGAGAATGATAGCTGCCCACCCGCACGTGCCCCTCGCTGGGACGCAGTTCAAGATACAGGGTTTTAAGAACCGTGGTCTTGCCGGCGCCGCTGGGTCCGACGAGAAAAACAAATTCTCCCGGCGCGATGGACAGGGTCGCCTGCTCCACGCCGTCGCCATTGGCATAGGTCACCCTCACCTTGTGCAGTTCGGCAAAGGCTGTGATCGATTGCTCATTCATCGCCACCTCCTCACTCCGGCCGAAGAACCGTGGCTGTCCGGGCCGCCGGCTGCGGTTTTTTTAACTACAAAATGCACACGCTCCGCCTTCTCGTTGGCCGGCAGAAAAGTAAAATCCGAATAACAGGCCTGCAGCTGAAAGGGGGTCTCCGCAATATAACCGCGCACGGTCTCCAGCGATAAAATTTTCTGCCGATGCACTTCCTTGAACAGAATGTTGGGTGCGCCGGCCAGCCGGATTTTGAACTCATTGACCTGAATGCTGCCGCGGGATTGAAAATAGCTGGTGCGGAGATAATTGCCGCTCGGGGTGCTGTCCTTTTGAATGTAGCGCTGAAACACCGTGGTCGAGTTGTACAGCGTGCTGATGTCGAAAACAAAAATTCCCCCGACCGCCAGCAGCCGGTGGATGGACTGCAATGCGGCCATCCAATCCGCCTGCGTCATCAAATAGTTCATGCTGTCGTAGGTGGACAGCACCGCCTGCGGCGCCCAGGTTGCTCCGATGGAGCGAAGATCGCCGCACCAGAGCCGCTGCGCACCGACTTTTTTCCGCGCCACCCGCAGCATGGGCCAGGCGGCGTCACAGCCGTAGACCGTCAGGCCGGCATCGGCCAAATGGCGGCAGAGTGAGCCGGTCCCGCAGGAGACATCCAATACGTGTTGAACCTTGTCCCCGTGCTGTTTGAACAGACTCAAAAGATACCGCGCCCAGAGCGCATAGTCCACATGGTCCATCACATAATCATATATCGGCGCCAGGGCGCTGTACGGTGCGGTTACGCGGACGGCGCGGCTGTTTTTTT
>CAZKQR010000231.1:0-7124 GCA_964554965.1 uncultured Cytophagia bacterium
GTTCAGCAATTTCAAAAAGTCTTTGAAGTCGGGATGAAGCGAGATGGCCATAATTCAAAATCCTCAACATTTCAATGTGCTCTAATCTTTTTATCGGTGACTTGGAAAACCAATAGTGACGATCGTCTAGATCGTCTGTTAATGCATTTATCGATAATTGCGATTTATTCAAACGTTGAAAATTATGATTCTCTGATTTTTTCATATTTCTTTCTCAAATAATATGCTTTACGTTACGGTACAATGATAAGCTGAGCTGCCGCGCCGGACTAAACTGCCCTTCCCTCTTTGCCAAAGAGCATGAGCCGGTCGACCTGGTCCTCACGCGGGTCAGCTCCAGCGCCATGTTAGCCAGCGCCTATTCCAGAGACCCAACGGTTCGCTCTACATACCGTCAGCGAGGCGATTGGCTCCCATAAGTATGTCCTGCTGTATAATCTGCTTCATCTTCCCAGGCTCTTCGAACATGGGGCTATGAGCAGAGCGCTCAAATGTATAAAATCCCTTGATGGGCGCTCGCAGTTTATCCATGTATGCTCTTGCGAGCGGGTAAGAGACGGTGTAATCGTACTTGCCATGGAAGAAGTAGACAGGCAGGTCGGCCTTTGGCACTACTCTTGTTATGTCCACGGCGATCATCTTATCCCATAAGATCTTGTCCGAAGAAAACTTGCCTCGCCATATGGCAAGCTTTTCGCTTAATGTGTACTGCCGGCATAGCCAGGACGCTAGGAAAACACCGGTGATGACGGATCTCATTTCACGTGTCGTTCCAACGCCAAGGCCATGCATGGCCTTGTCTCGCACCTTCATGTACGAAGCCGGCAATGGGATTGCCATTATGACCGGTCCAGCTTCGAGTTGTCGTACCATTTGCTTGTTTCCGATCTCTCTGTACGTCCGCAACATGTAGTCGTAGGATAATGTTTCAGATTTGAGCTGATAGGACATCTGACTAACGCCGATGTAGGCGGAATACAGCTCAGGCGCTCGGGCAGCTGCCTGTATTCCAATCAGACTTCCTCCTGAATGCGCCATAAGGAAGATCTTTTCTTTGTTGAAGCGGTTACGTAGGTAGTTCGTCACTTCAATGGTGTCAGATATCAACTGTTCTAGTGTTATTGTCTCAGGCGAAATGTTCGCACTGTAAGAAAGTCCTGCACCGCGACGGTCCCACCAGCAAACAGTGAAATACTGTTCCAGACCTGTAGGATACTTCTGTGTGAGGAAGTACTCGGGCATAGCCGTCCCACCGTGCATGAATAGCAGTACCGGATTGCCGATATCTCTCCCTACGATGAACATTCCTTGTTGCACGCCGTTGATCAGCACACGAGTTTTCTCTGAGATGCTACCTTCCAGTGCCTTTCCATTCGCATCGAGGAGAGGCCTTGGTCTTCCTGGACTGAGCGTCAGTAGCACCCCCAACAGAATGAGTATGGCCCCCAGGGGAATAGAGACTATAATTAACATAATGCGTCCTGCTGCTGCAATTAGCGCCATGATGATTTCCTCCTATCCTTTAGCCGATTCAATCGACGTAAGAGCGTCGCAAGTACTTCAACACCGGACAGGTGGTTCATTGTCCTCCGCAGTCATCAAGAATCATAACTCCTGCGCTGGCTAACGACCACGGCTCACCGGCGCAGAGCATGCGCGGGAGGAACTTGGTAGACAGTTTTTAATTTTACGGCGATGCCGCCTTTTTACTATTGCAATACACCCTGCGTCCGGTGCGGCCGAGGGAGTGCCATCTTTGATTGCGAAAGGGCCCGCAGCCTGAATCGCCTATGGCATTCTTACAAACTGCAACAGCTCAACGGGTGCTCCAGACTCTTTGATGAATGCTACTACTACGCCCGCTGACGGACTATTGGGTGCAATCAAAATCTCATGTCCAGCAATCTCTGTATCGAGATCGTCCACCTCAAAAGCTACGTGAGCAACCGTTCTAACAAGTTCAGGCAAATCGCATTGTGGCCCATACCGCATCCACTGGATGCCGAAAGAGCTATCTTTATCGTCGGTGCAGTGAACATCAAATCGGTCAAGGTAGGTCTCTCCTGGTCGCTGCACTGTCGTCGGAATTCCAACGTGATGGTATTTCCTCATTTTACATTCCTCGTACCCTCAAGTAGGTTAACCGTTGATTGAGCGGCCTCTCTGGGAAAATCCGTTTCTTACAGCGCCAGCCGGGCCAGAACCGGAAAATGGTCGCTCGGGTAAATTCCATTGGCGTTGTCATAAAGGATCTCGATGGATTTCACGGTGAACTCTTCCGTCACCAGGATCCAGTCGATGCGAGTCTCTCCCTTGCCGGTAAATGCATGACCCGTTCCAGCGCCCTGTTCCGGTTTGTTCAGGACTTGCCAGCAGTCGCGAAACCGGCCGGCCAGTTCCTTGGGGCCGCTCCGGCCGCAGAACAGTTCATGCGCCGGACTGTCCGGCGCCAGATTAAAATCACCCATCAGGATGGTCGGCAGTCCCTGGCTGATCTCGCGCCATTTACGCATGATGAGATGGGCGGTGTTCTGGACATAGGGTTGATCCCAATGAAAATGGGTGTTCATGACGACGAAACATTGGCCGCTCTCTTTAATGCGAATCTTGCCCCAGGTGAGAACCCGGGGTAATTCATTGCCCCAGGTGCGGCTGCCGGCGCTGTCCGGAATGTCACTGTGCCAGAACGTGCCATAGTCCAGAAGCTCATACTTGTTTTGATCGTAAAGAACACGGCAGGATTCGCCGCCCAGGTCCTCATAGGGCCGGCGGGGTGAAACAGCCAGCACCTTATGGTAACGGCCTTCGCCGAAAACCCGCCAGTCCGGGAAAGCAGACTGTATGGCGTCGGTCTGAAATTTAAACGACTCCTGGGTTCCGAGCAGGTCCGGAACATGGGTCTGAAGACAGGTGATGAGCAGAGGCCGGCGCACCTCCCACGAGGTGTTGCCGGAAAAAACCTTGTGGCTGTTGTAGAGGATATTGAAGGTCATGACCTTCATATCTGTTTTTTTTACGGAATGGCAGCCGGACAGGATGAGCAGCAGAACAAGAACGCTCGACAGTGAACCTTTTTTGGGGATCGACATGGTTTCCTCCATCCTAGCTGGGTGTGCCGCTTAAAGCGGCAGGGCACAAGACCTACTGACAGATGCCGTCACTTGGCGCCGGCATTGAATCCATTCACGTTTCGCTCTCTCCTCACAGATCGACGATCAAAATTTTCTTCTGGCCATTGCGGATCAACTCGACGCTGACGCGGTCGCCGCTGCGCAGTTCGCTGAGGCGGTGCATGTACTCGTAAATATCGTTGACCGGTTTTCCGTCGATGGCGACAATGACATCGCCCTTGATCATGCCGCCGCGTCCGGCAGGACGATTCGGGTCCACCACCGAGACCCGCAGGCCTTTGACATCCGCGGCCGAATGATCGGGCATGACACCGAGCGAAATTTTAAAGCGTCGTCCGCGGGGCATCGTCTTGGGGCCTGCTTCCTGAAAGGCCAGGCTCTCGGATCGCCCGGCGAGCTCTTTGGCCGTATCCAGGATGTAATCGACGATCATTTTTTGGCCGGCATAATTCAGCTTGTCGCTGTCGTCATCCGGAGTGTGGTAATCCTCATGGAGGTCGGCCATAAAAAAGAGGACCGGGATATCTTTGGCGTAAAAAGAGGCATGATCGGAGGGGCCTGCGCCCTCCGGACTCAACTTGATTGTAAAGGCGCGGCCTTGCGCCAGACGGTTCAGGATCTCCTCCATGCCCGCCGCCGTGCCTGTGCCGCCGACGGAAAAAGTCTTTTCCTCCTCATTCATGCGTCCGACCATGTCGAGGTTGAGCATGTATTTGATCTGCGATAACGGCGCCGGCGGATGATCGACAAAATATCGGCTGCCGAGCGTGCCCATCTCTTCAGCGCTGAAAGCGACGAACAGGACGCTGCGGCGCAGAGACTTGCGTTTCCCAGCCAGCGCTTCAGCCAGCTCCAGCATGCCGGCGACGCCCGACGCGTTATCGTCCGCGCCGTTGTGCACAGCCACGGTATCCGGCCGGCGGGAATGAGAGCCCGGACCGCCCAGGCCGAGATGATCATAGTGCGCGCCGATGACGAGAAATTCGTTTTTCAGCAGAGGATCGTTTCCGGTCAGCTGCGCCACCACGTTGGCGGTCCTGGTTTGCTGAAGAATCACTTCAGCAGCGGCACGAAGCGTGTCGCTGAGCAAAAAGCTGTGCGGCGCTTTGCTGCGGTAGAATTCCGCCTCGAGCCCGGCGATGGTCTGGTCAGATCCGGCGAGCAGCTGATCCGCCAACGACCGTTTGATATGCAGCACCGGCAGGCCGGCGGTACTGGGGCTGTCGTCGTAGACCAGCGGCAGCAACTCATCGCGCTGATCCGTTTTTTCACCAGAGACAAACAGCACGCCCACAGCGCCCCGGTCCTTGGCCACCGAAACTTTTTTGCGCAGCGGCGTATAGGGCTCAAAACCACTGTTGGGCGCACCTCCGTCCGGCGCCTCGCGCAGGATCATCACCCAGCGGCCGCTGACATCGAGCGCATCGTAATCCCGCCACGTCAGCGAATCCGTCTCAATATGGAACCCATATCCCGCAAACGCCAACGGCGCACGGGCGTGGACAGAGGCTGAAAAGGACAGAGGAGTAAAATCCTCCATCAATCGGCCCTCGATGCCGCGAAAAGAGAACTGGTTTTCAATGCCCGGATGGACGCCGGTGACGATGAAAAATTCCTGCAGGCCGTTGTCGCCCAGCAGGTTGAGTTTGCATTTCTTCAGTTCTTTTTTTATATACTCGGCCGCCTGGCGCGCCTCTTCGCTTCCGGGTTTCCGGCCCTTCATCGCATCAGAGGCCAGATAGGTCACATGCCCCTGCAATTCCGCAACCGTTATCGCTTTAGGATCTTTCGCCCAGCCAGACCAAACCAGACAGAGGATCATCAGCCCTGCAGCCCGAACCAGATTCATAAAACAACTCCTTAATCCTACCATGAGTCACTGACCTTTACATATCAGACTGAACCCCAGCGGCGATTTTTTCAAGATCCTTGAAATACCTGACCGTGGCCACCCGCAGCTCCATGGTGGCGTCATCATCACACACGATGATGCAGTGCGGATGCAGCTGCATCATGGAGACCGTCCACATGTGGCTTACGCCTTCCTCCACCACCTGACGCAGCGCCCGCGCTTTGCTGTAGCCGGTGATGATCAGCAGCACCTGGCGCGCATCCATGACCGTGCCGACGCCCACGGTCAAGGCCATGCGCGGAACCTTTTCCATATCCCCGCCGAATAACCGGGCGTTGGCCGCAATGGTCTCGGAGGTCAGGGTTTTGACCCGCGTGCGCGAGACCAGCGATGAGGCGGGTTCGTTGAAAGCGATGTGTCCGTCAGGCCCGATGCCGCCGAGAAAAAGCTCGATGCCGCCGTGCTGCCGGATGCTCTCTTCGTAACGCCGGCACTCTGCCTCGAGATCCGGCGCATTGCCGTCCAGAATGTGGATGTTCTCGTCCGGAATGTCGATGTGGTCGAAAAGATGCCGGCGCATATAATAGTGGTAGCTTTCCGAGTGATCCTCAGGCAGATTGACATATTCATCCATATTATAGGTGACGACGTTTTTGAACGAAACCCGGCGCTGTTGATGCAGCCGGACCAGTTCGCGATAGGTGCCGATGGGAGAGCTGCCGGTGGGCAATCCCAATACAAACGGCCGCTCCGGTCCAGGCTTGAACCGGTTGATGCGCTCGACCAAATAGCCGGCGGTCCATTCGCTCACTTCATCCATATCTTTTAAAATGACGATTCTCATAGAGGGGGCGCTCCTTATGGCCTTGACTAGTAAACAGTGCTCAACCTTGCTGCCGGGTTGCCGGCAATTTACCACATTGCGGCCATTGAATCAACTCATTTAATCCGGCGATTCCGGCGACTGGAACAAAAGAACATAGCGCCCTGCCGTGGGTTCAGCCGTCTTGACCAACAGCCGCTGCTGTTCCGCGTCGAACCCCCAGCGTGCGCCCTCGGCCAAAAGCGCCCCATTGCATTGCACCCGGATCGGCTTTTGCCGACAATGGATGCGCAGAATGTGCGGCGCCACCGCACCGGACAACTCTATTTCCAGGCGGGACGGATACTGCAGCAGATGCACGACCGTGACGACCGGCCGCATGGCATCATAGAGAGTGAAGCGGCTTTCTTGAGGGTTCACCTTCGTCCGCAGGGCGTATGGGCCGGCCTTATGCGCAAAAGAGCCGGCCGAATCCGCAAAGGGATAGATCAGCCAGGTCATATAACCGCTATGGCCTTCATCCCCTATCCCCGTGTAGGCGCGCTGGATGTTCATGGGCACAATGGCGCCCTGACGGACAAAGACCGGATATTCTTCAAGCGGATAGCTGCGGCGGAAGCTCAGAGGACCTTGAAAAGCTTCACGATCATGAAAAAAATAGTGCCAGCCTCCGGGCGGCAGAGTTACTGATTTTATCAACTCTGGACGGATGATCGGGGCCACAAAAAAATCATCACCAAAAAAATAGCCATAGTCATCGCCCCAGGGCCGCTGCAGCGGCAGGCCGCCTTCATGACACCGCCGCACATGGCTGTACATGTAGGGAACCAGCTCCTGGTGCAGCCAGGTGAAACGACGGATGATCTCCAGCTCCTGGCGGCTCCGTTTCCACAGAGCGCGCTCACCGTGACCGCCGTTTAAAAACAGGCCGCAAAATGCGGAAAATTGCGCCCAACGGATATACAAATCGGCCGGAATTGTCCGGCCGCTGAATCCGCCGATATCGGAACCGACCACGCAGTAGCCGTTGCGGGCGCTGTGCAAAATATCGAAAACCGCCTCTTCCAGACCACGCCGGCCTTGCCGGCGCAAATCCTGGTCAGCAGAGTCTGCAGAGCTTTTCATGCGGCCTGACCAGATGTGCTCCTGATCGCCCACCCAGCACACCGGCGCAGCCTCCCTGGGGGCAAATCCTTCAGGATGGGTCCAAAGGCGGTCATAGGAGCGCACCAGAGTGATGAATTCCGGAGTGGCGCCAAGTCCGTGGCGATATTCCTCACGGTAATAAAGGTCCATATAACCGCGCGTGGTCAGCAGC
>CAZKQR010000232.1:0-4241 GCA_964554965.1 uncultured Cytophagia bacterium
GCGGCCGCCGAGAAAATAATCCTCCTTGTTCTTGATCCGGCGCATGGAATAAACACCGATCAGAATAATGGCGGCGAAATAGATCAGAATCATGATCACATCGAGATAGGTCAATCCGAACATGTTGTTTTCCTCACCCTGAGAGACCGAATGCGACGAACAGGACGGTTAGTGTTTCAGCCATGCAAAAACAGCCGGATCGTAGCAAGAATCGATCTGCAATCCATCGACCCCCCACTCCAGCATCTTTTGGATATCCGCAGAGCCCATCGCCAAGGGATCGCTCATTTTTTTATAATGGTCCATGTTAACGCTGGCGATAACCTTGAGGCCCATTTTGTGAAAGCCGCGTATGTCCTCCTGGGTAAAATCGCTGGGGGAATTAAAAATGAAATTGTGTTTGCTTACATCAGGCAGGTGCGGTTTAAGCAACATTCCACGCTGCAGATTGACGCGCCAGGAGATCTTGGCACGGCCGAGAAACCACGCCGCGACTTTTTCCTGATTGCGGATGGGGAAACGATTGATGATGAACAGGGCGTTGTCGAGCAACTGATGCTTGACCAACGCCGCTTCGATCTCTTTGGTGAACGGCTCCAGCCACTGATCGTTGACGCCTTTGACATCCACCATCACCTGGATGCGTCCCTGGCACCGGCGGCAAAATTCATCAAAGGTTGGAATCGTCTCATTACTTTTATGCAGCACGATTTTCTGCACTTCTTCCAGGGTGAGGTCTTCAATGTTAACGTCCAGGCCGGTCTCACTCTTCATGTTATTGAGATGAAAACACACCGCATGGCCGTCCTGGGTGCAGCGGGCATCCACTTCGACGTGGGTGTAACCGCGGCGGACCGCTTCGTCCAACGCCTTGATGCTGTTTTCAGAGCGCTCAGCATCGACCACGCCGCCTCTATGCGCAACCAGAATAAAATCCTTGGCTCTTTTTGTTTTACCGGCGCCGGCCGTCTGCACAATCCATACGCACATCAGCACCATTATGGCGCAACAAGCCACTTTAATTCTCATAGCCATGCTCCTAATCATTCATCCGCTTTACGAAATTCTATCATAATATTACAAATTTTTTCCGCCAGGGGTAGATACACCAGTTCCTGTTCAGCATCCCAGTTTCCCCATTCCCGGCCGTTGATCTTTACTCGTGCCATCTTGCCAGATAAAGGGGATCGTACATACAGCCGCACTTGTTTAGGCGGTTCATGCCAGGAGGCGGTCACCGTGGCGAGGATGGAAAGGGCCTTTTCTCCCGGCTGTATAACAAAGCTCACCTCACCGTAAGTAGTGCGAGCACGCCGCAACTCAATCCGATTGCCCGGCTCCAGCCATCGGCGCGGTGTGCCGGAGGCCAGCCAGATCTGGTCCTCATGCTCCATTACGAGCAGATCGCAAACCCGATGGATGAAACGCGCTTCATCCGGAGTTTTGTAAAATGGCCCACTGCCATGAATCCAGGTGCGATATTCTTCGGTGAACACGTTCACGTCAGGATACAGACAGGATGCCATACTGTTGTAGAGACTGCGGATCGCTGCCGGCACTTCGCGTCGCATCAAATAAACCTGGATCGGATTCTGCAGATTGGCCTGGAAAACCATGCCGCCCCGGCTGAACCATTTATCGTCATCCACCCAGCCATGGACCGCCAAGCCCAGCGAGCTGGACAGGGTCAGGTTATCCTCCCAATCGTCCAGTATCCAGTCAGCCATCGGCTCGTCGGCGGCGATAATCCCCGTATTAAGCAGGATCATCGGTCCGTAGAGGATTTCCCTGGTAGCCGATAGACGCAGCATGGGTTTGATCGATGGGTCATAGCGGGCAAAATAATCTGATTTTAAATCAAAAGCACGAAATCTTTGTCCAGCTGCAGTCGGAACATGCGGCGACCAAGTGTGATCGCGCAAAAGCACAACCGGAGATCTTTGCGTTGAAATTTTGACAGCCCGGCGCAAATCCTGGCGATAGGATTCAGCCTCTCGCTGCAACCGTTCTGCATGCGGCAGACCGGCGGATTGAAAAGCCCTGGCCGTCTCTTCCAATCCGAGACAGGCGTAGGCATTCACGCTGAACCAATAGTTCCAGTCGCGATTATCCTCCAGACGGCCGGCGGGCAGCAGCCCGTAGTGAACGGCTCTATCATCACCGATCGTAATTTGAGAAAGTCGGCGCTGCTGGATGATCCAGTCTGCTGCCCTGAGCATGGATGAAGAAGCCCGCTTAAGCCAGGACCGATCACGGGTTACCAGATAGTGATGCGCCAGAGTCCATAGCACCGTGCCATGATGCAGATTATATGGCGAAGCCGTGTAATCGTACACGCTGTCAATCTTGACGCCAAAATAGACCGCTTGTTGCGAGCCCACAAAATCGCCTGGCAAAGGCCTGCTGCCCTGCAGCTGCATAAACGTCTGCAGATAGTCTGTAGCAGCCGCATGAGCGCCTAATAGATCCAGCAGCAAGATCTGAAAACAGGATTCGTTCGCATAAACCAGATAGCGCAAGCTCGCGGCGGGTAGCATATATAAACCGCTGGCAGGATCTTTCCACCCGCTTAGAAACAGATGGGCCAGGACCGCTCGGGCCAGATCATTGAATTTCTGTTCAGGAACGGTATAGATCACATAGCGACCGATCAATTCCCGCCAATAGTCGATCACCCGCTGTTTCTCAGACTCAAATTCCACCTCAGCCCAATGGGCCGCTTGCGCGGCAGGTAAATCACTGACAAAGGGCACTGTTAAAAAAACATCCTGATGTTCGCCGGCCGCAAGGATCAGGCGGATAAGCAGGGTGTTCTGAGCAGGACCGGTTTGCTCGGATTCGATGATTCTCGCTGTTGCCGACTCGGGCAAGCGGAGGGCCATGCGCAAATACTTGCGACCCTCCTGCTGCTGCAGGAGGTTGCCGTTTTCCCAGCACAGATGATCCAGCGGATCGGCTCTGAGTCGAATTTCCGCCTGATGAGCGATCAACTCCGGATTGGCAACACGCAATCGAATCATGAGAAACGCCGGTGAGCTTTCGTCGCGACCGGGATCGGCCGGTGCAAGCGGCGAATGCAACAGCGTGGCAAAAGCCTGCTCCTCAAAAGTCAGCCCCTCCTGCGCCCAGCGGTTGATTACAACCGGCAGATAGCCGTGCAAAACCGCCGCCTCGCAGGTGGAAGTGTCGCGGTCATAGCGTGGCGGAGTCCCCGTGCCTATTTGCCACCGCAGCAGATCGCCCGGCCATTGACAGCGGCTGAGCTCTTTCCCCTGAGCGCGGACATATTTTTTGCTGAGAAAGAAATTTCCGCCCCATTCCAAAGCGAATTTCTGCCAATGGCGGTCAGCGCTGAGAGGCAGATACAACCGGTCACCGATTCCCCTTACATCCCTGACAACCGGATTGAGCGCAGGTATTTCAGACTGGCTGCGCTCGCTGGTCTGCTCGGGTTCCAGCAGGATTCTTTCTCGAACCGTCATGCCCTGTTTGCGACAGCCGGTTTCCAGTCCGCTGGAATCAGCGGCCAGAGAAATGCAGACATCAAAGGCAGGCACATAGACAGGGCCTTTCTGCACATCCCGGCAATTAAAAGAAAATGCCTCCTCACCGCTACTGACCGTTACGATGGTGTGATCGTTAGAGCCTGCCAAAAGAGGTGCCGCAGCCCATACCTCAGCCCAGACACCTTTTGGTTGCCCGCTGATCTGCAGAGTAAAAGAGCTGTCAGCGTTAAAACAATCACGGCTCTGCCATTGCCATGGCCTAAGGTTCAGAATGCGTCCGTTATAGGCGCTGCATCGGACAGTAAAAGCTCTACCGTTCTTATCACTACAACCAAACTGCAACCGCAGCGATAGCGCCTTGCCGGTGCCCGGCGTCAGGCAAGCAAGCGAGGTGATGGGAGGAGGAGAAAAAGGATACAGCAGGCGAATTTTAACCGTCTGGCGATAGGTTATCAAGCCGGGTAAAAAGCCGGCGTTCTCATTCTCAGCACGCGTCAGCGCCAGAAAAGAAAAAATGAGAGAATCGCCGCTCTGAATCATGGTCGTTTGTGCCGTCACCCATCGACCCTGCCAAGGATCATCGGCTTGATCCTCCACGCTGGGCAGATGGGGAGGTTGTTCTGGCCAGGTGCAAAACCAATATTGAATCAATATGCGCTGGGCTTGTTGCCGTTCAATGGAGTGTTGATGGACCACGATGACTTGCTGAATATCGCGCGCTTCTTCCCATCTCAC
>CAZKQR010000232.1:4341-7114 GCA_964554965.1 uncultured Cytophagia bacterium
ACCGTAATGGCTACCGCGGCCAGCCCGCAGGCTATCCAGAAGATGAATGCTCCTTGCCAGCTGTAGTGATCGGTCAGCCAGCCGGTCAACGCAGAGGTCAACACGGCACCCAGATAGCTCATGGCGCCGGTAAGGCCCACCGCCGAGGCCACAGCCTTGCGTGGCACCATCTCAAGCGGCGCCAGACCAGTAGCGATCATCTGCACGCCATAGATGAAAAAGCCGGCGGCGCCGAAACACACAGCGTCCAAAGCGCCATAGCCGGGCGGGATGAGATAAATGGCGAACAGACTCAAACACATCAAGAGCAGATAGACGATGCAAACATACAAACTTTTCCCGCGGTAAAGCTTGTCCGATAGAAAACCGGCCAACAGGGTTCCCGGAATACCCATGAGCTCAAGAAAACTGGATTTGAGACTCGCCCAGCCGACCGAGGAGCCTTTAACCTCGTTGAGATAGGTGACCGCCCAATCGCCCAGTCCATAGCGCACGATATAGATGAGCATACACAAAACACTAAGGATCCATATGCGCGGATTGGTCAGCACATACTTTTTGAAAAGCTGAGCGCCGCTCTCTTCGCTGTCCAGAGTCGACGGCGCAGGCGCTTCACCATGATATTCCTGTATCGAAGGCAGGCCGACCGATTCCGGCCGATCGAGCATTTTCCACAACACCAGCACAGCGACGCCGGCGGCGATCACCCCCGGCAAAACAAATCCGGTGCGCCACCCCCATCGATCGACGATAAAACCGCCGATCAGCAGAATAAAAAAAGAACCCAAATTATGACAGGTGTTCCACAGGCTGTAATACCGACCGCGCTCCCGGCTGGAAAACCAGTTGGCCATGGTCTTGGGTCCCACCGGACTGCCCATGGATTGAAAATAGCCGTTGAGCAGCCAAAAAACAGCGAAGAAAAGAAAAGACGAACTGAGGCCGAAAAAGATGTTCATCACCGCAGCGCCGAGCAGGCCCACCGCCATAAAGGAGCGCGGATTGGAACGGTCGCACCAGGGTCCGTTGATCAATTTGGCCACAGCGTACATGGCGTTGAACAGAGAGAGGATCAGCCCCATTTCTGATTTGGAAGTGTTTAGCTGCCTCATCAAGGCGGGAAGAGCCGCCGAGATGTTTTTGCGAACCATATAAAACGCAGCGTAACCGATGTAAACCGAGTAGAAAACCTGCAGCCGTTTGGCCGAATAGACTTTTTCGATTTGGTCATCCGGCAATCGGGGAAGCGCCGGCGCTTTACTCAGCATGTTGATCCAGGCCATGGAATCTTCCCATTCACCGGGTTACATTGTTAGCCAGCACGACTTCGGCGTGCGATTGGTTGATGAGATTTATTTTACCGTGCTGAAAACGACTGTTGGTGATCACAGCCGAAAGCGCCGCCTCACCGAGGAAGATCTGCGGCGAGGGATGGCCGTCTTTCATGAAATCACATTGTGTCACTAGCAAAGAACCATTGGTCGCCGTAATGCAAGCGCGGCCCAGGTTGTCGTAATCCCATTTGTGAAAATGAGTGGCGGTACAGGTGAGGGTACAGGGGCCAAGTAGATCGATCTGCGAGCCTGAGCCGGGCCTGCCCCAAAAACCGCAGTTTGTTAATTTTACCGGGCCGCTGTTCTGCGGACCGATTTCAAAACCAGACATAAACTGGCAATTCTCAAAAATTACACCACTATGCGACTGCACCGCCTCGATTTTAACCGCCAGCGGGCCCAAATCGGATCCACTTTGCGTCACCAGCGCATTGGCCAACCCGCCGGCCGGAGAACTCGTTTTAATAAAGTGAAAGCCAACACGTGCCCAGATCACAAAGCAGTTGCTGATGTACTCCCAATCCGTGCGACCGATGATAAAGCCCTCCAGATGCTCCAACGTATAGGACTCCAGGGCCTTGACCTGGTCAGGGGTCAAGCGGTAGGGCTCAGTGACCCGCCACCAATAGACATTGTGGATGTGAACGTTTTCCATCCGGCCGATATCCGTGGTCTGGTCAATAAAAACGCCGCGATGCACGCAGCACATCAGAACATTACGCAGGTGATGTCCCTCGTTGTGAAAAGTGCCGCAATCGATGCCATCCCAGGCATTGGCAATAGTGACATCGATGATGTTATAATGCTGACCCCGGCCCTGTACTGTCCAGGGATAGGGATGGATATCCTCCACCTTCTGCTCCGGATAGAAAATGGTCAGCCCTATCAGGGAGCTGCAGGTTTGCAGCGAAATAAAAGCCGGACCCTCTGCCTGATCGCGGCCGCCGTAACAATACAGCGTCGTGCCTTTATCGAGTTGGGAAGTGTGCGGGCCGGGCCAAGTCCCCTCCAAAGAGACGCCGTCCGGGATCGTCAAGCTGCCGCGAAAGCAATAGATGCCCGCCGGAATCAAGACGCGACCGCCATGCTCCTTTGCCCTGTCCAGGGCTTTCTGAAACGCAGCAGTATTATCGGACCGACCATCCGGTTTGGCGCCGAATTTGAGCACATTCAAACCGAGCTCTTCCGCCAACAGCGGCCAACCCAGCAACAACAAGCAAACGATCACTTTTTTCCACATACCTATTTCCCTTTTTTCTGCTGAATTATTCTGTAAGGGCCACCATGCACATTTTATCCAGCTCAGACCAATCGTCGGTATATTCTCCATCCGGTGAATCGTCCTGCGTCCGCGGCACATTGGACCATGCCCAGTCCACTGGAGTACGATAGAGCAGAGAGCGATCGATCAGCTTCCGCACTGCCTGAAAAAAAGAAGG
>CAZKQR010000233.1:0-7110 GCA_964554965.1 uncultured Cytophagia bacterium
CCATTCGCATCACCCATATTCCGACCAACATTGTGGTGACCTGCCAAAACGAACGGTCGCAGCACCGCAACAAAGAGTCGGCGATGAAAATATTGTTGTCCAAATTATATCAGATCAAACTGGAGGAAGAGGAGGCGAAGCGGGCCAAGCTGGAAAGCACCAAGCGGGATATCGCCTGGGGCAGCCAGATCCGTTCCTATGTCTTTCATCCCTACAATCTGGTCAAAGACCATCGCACCGAGCACGAGACCAGCAACATCTCTACGGTCATGGACGGCGACCTCGATGACTTTATCCACGCCTATCTGATGCAGTAATAGGGAAGCGGGCCGTGCAGCAGACTATCGCCAAAGTGGATCTGTCCGCCATCGCCTGGAATTTGCAGGGGGTGCGCAATAAAGTGGCGCCGGCTGCGGTGATGGCGGTGGTCAAAGCCAACGCCTACGGCCATGGCGCACTGACCGTGAGCCGGACCGCTCTGGCGCAGGGCTGCACCCATCTGGCGGTGGCGCGGGTGGACGAAGCCGTAGAGCTGCGCAAAGCGGGCATAGAGGCGCCGATCCTGGTCCTCGGTGGTTTTTCCCACGATGATGCCTTTTTTATCCCGCGCTTTGAGCTTCAAGCCACGGTGTTTGAGGAACAGGGCTTGCAGCCGTTGGTCGCCGCAGCCAGAAAAGCCGGATGCTCGATACCGGTGCACGTCAAGGTGGATACCGGCATGGGGCGCGTCGGCGTGGCCTGGGACCAGACGCTGCCCTTTGTGCAGCGTCTGTTGAAATACAAAGAGCTGCCGCTGCAGGGCCTGTACAGCCATTTCGCCACTGCCGACTGGCTGGACAAAAGCTATGCCGAACTGCAGCTGGAACGGTTTCGCGAGGCTATCGAACAGCTGCAGCGATCCGGCATTCAGGTCCCCCTGAAGCATATCGCCAACTCGGCGGCCATTCTCGATATGCCGGACAGCTATTTCGACTTGGTGCGACCCGGCGTGATGATGTACGGCTACTATCCGTCGCGCGAGACTACGGAGAGCATTCCGCTGCGACCGGCCATGACGCTGCAGACCCAGGTCCAATACGTCAAAACCATCGAGCGCGGCGAAAGCGTCAGCTATGGACGGCAATTCATCGCGCGGGAAAAAACCAACATCGCCACTCTGCCGGTGGGCTACGGCGACGGCTATAACCGCTTGCTGAGCAATTGCGGAGAAGTGCTGATCCACGGACAACGCTTTCCGGTCGTCGGCCGGGTGTGTATGGACATGATCCTGGTGGATCTCGGCCGTTGCGCCGATGTGGCCATCGGCGATGAGGCGGTGCTGTTCGGCCGTCAGGGTGACCAGTGGATCACCGTGGACTCGATCTGCGAAAAAATTAAGACCATCCCCTATGAGGTAACCTGTTGGATTTCGAAACGAGTGCCGCGGATTTATTGGAACGCAGAGTAAAAGCCTAAAATAAGAAAGTACTGCTATGGAAGAGGAATTAACTAAATGGGCTGAAACCTGGCGTATAGCCGGCAAAGCTCTGGATGAACAAAAGCTAAAAGAGCTGCGCGATCCAATGTATTATCAGAATCATGTGCAGACTTTGAACGCCATGCTCTGCTCTCTGCCAAAAAATCATGTGCGCAGGACGACCGGTCTGATTGAACTGCAGAAAATCATAAAACGGATGATTGAATAATTGGCGCCCGGCATACCGTCAAATACGGCTGCCAATCCTCTTTTTACAGCAGCCAAAGAGGTACAGGATTTTTTGGTTAAAAACGGATGGCCTTTCTGCTTCATCGGCGGACTAGCGGTTATTCGTTGGGGGGAAATGCGCATCACTCAGGATATTGATCTATGTTTGCAATGCGGCTTCGGCAATGAAGAAACACGCATCTCATCTCTGCTTTCACATTTTTCCTCCAGGATATCCGATGGCGAGAAGTTTGCTCGAAGGTATCGCGTGTTGTTGTTAGTAGCCTCGAATCATGTGGCCATTGATATCACTCTATCCGGAATACCCTTTGAAGTGGAGATGATCCAAAGGGCCTCTCGGTTCGCTTTTTCAGATTCATGTCATTTAATCACTTGTTCCGCGGACGATCTGGTCGTTTTGAAAGCATTTGCCGATCGGACAAGGGATTGGATGGATGTAGAAACGATTGTACAACGACAAGGAGACCGTCTCGATCAACGGGCGATTCTCAGCCGGCTCCAACCGCTCTGTGAAGCCAAAGAACAACCGGAAATCATCAAAAAGCTTAAACGTCTGTTTCAGACCATTGTTTGAACAAATAGTGAGAAGACCCACAGCAACATAAAGAGGAACTATGTCAGAACCGCAGATGGAAGACCTGAATGAAGTCATGAAAATCCGCCGCGCCAAACTGGACAAACTGGCGGAGATGAATGTCAATCCCTTTGCCTACCGGTTTGAACGCACCCATCACGCCCGCGAGGTCCTCGCCCGCCACACCGAGATGGAGAATCAGGTGCTGCGTCTGGCCGGCCGCATCATGGCGGTCCGGCGCATGGGCAAGGCCGCCTTTGCCCACATCATGGATGCAAGCGACCGTATTCAGATTTATGTGCGCCTCGATCAGGTGGGAGAAGCGGCCTACGAACTATTCAAGCTGTACGACATCGGCGATATCATCGGCGTGGAGGGCACGGTGTTTGTGACCCATACCGGCGAAGTGAGCCTGCTGGCGACGAGGGTGGAGCTGTTGAGCAAAAACCTTCGCCCCCTGCCGGTGGTAAAAGAAAAAGTCGAGGACGGCAAAGCGGTCACCTACGACGCCTTTGCCGACACCGAGCTGCGCTACCGGCAGCGCTATGTCGATCTGATCGTCAACCGGCCGGTGCGCGACGTGTTCATCAAACGGTCGCAGATCATCAGCGCCATGCGCCGCTATCTGGACGGCCGCGGCTATCTGGAAGTGGAAACGCCGGTGCTGCAGCCGCTCTACGGCGGTGCGGCTGCGCGGCCGTTCACCACCCATCACAACACGCTGGACATGACGCTGTATCTGCGCATCGCCGATGAACTGTACCTCAAGCGACTCATCGTCGGCGGCTATGAGGGCGTTTACGAGATCAGCAAGGATTTCCGTAACGAGGGCATCGACCGCACCCATAATCCTGAATTCACCATGATGGAGCTCTACGTCGCTTATGAAGATTATCAGTTCATGATGAATCTGGTGGAGGAGATGATCACCACCCTGGCCCAGCAGATCAACGGCTCGACGAAAACGATCTATCAGGGCCAGGAGATCGATTTCGCCGCTCCCTGGCCGCGCGTCACCTTTTACGACGCCCTGAAACAATACACCGGCCACGATCTTTGCGGTAAAACCACCGCCGAACTGCTGCACATCGGTAAAACCCTGCACTGCGAGGTGGAGGAGGGCATGAGCAGCAGCAAAATCCTCGACGAGATCATGAAGGAAAAGGTGGAGCCCCATTTCATCCAGCCCACGTTTCTGTGCGATTACCCGGTAGAGTTGTCGCCCCTGGCCAAAAAACACCGCACCCAGGAGGGACTGGTGGAACGCTTTGAATGCTTTGTCGCCGGCCGGGAAATCGCCAACGCCTTTTCCGAGCTCAACGATCCCATCGATCAGCGTAAACGTTTTGAAGCGCAGGTGGCCATGGCCGATGCCGGCGATGAGGAAGCGCATCAGCTGGACGAAGATTTCCTCCGCGCCCTGGAATACGGCATGCCGCCCACCACCGGCCTGGGCATGGGCATCGACCGGCTCACCATGCTGTTCACCGACGCGGCGTCCATCCGCGACGTGATCTTTTTCCCGACCATGCGGCCTGAATAACCCATGCCGTATGAACTCTACATCGCCCTGCGCTATCTGCGTTCCAAGCGCAAGACCGGCTTTATCTCGCTGATCACCTACATCTCGATCGTCGGCATCACCATCGGCGTGGCGGCGCTGATCATCGTCCTGTCGGTGATGAATGGTCTGGAGCGGGAGGTCCGCTCCCGCTTTCTCGGTGTGGACAGCCATCTGCGCCTGGTCCGGCAGGACCAAGAACCGATGGCCGATTACCACAAGCTGATGGAGCAGCTGCAGGGCTTGCCCCACGTAAAAGCCATCAGCCCCTATGTGGAAGGCAAGGGGTTGATCAAATCACGGGAGCAGCAGACCGGCGTGCTGTTGCGCGGCATCCTGGCGGAGAGCGCCACCCAGGTGACCGACCTGGCGAAAAACATCAACTTTGGCCAGTTGGAGCTGGGCCCCACCGCTGCGCCGGGAGAGCCGGAGCTTCCCGGCATCGTGCTGGGATTCAATCTGGCAGACCGGCTGATGGTGACCGTGGGAGATAAAATCTCCATCGCCTCCTTTGACGGGCTGTTCACGTTTGGCCGCATGCCGCAGCTGATGCAGTTTCGCATCACCGGCTATTTTGAAACCGGACTGTTCGAATACGATGACGCCTACGCCTATGTTTCAGTCCCTTCAGCACAAAAGCTGTGCAAAACCGGAAGCAGCGTCACCGGCCTGGAGATGCGTCTGGATGATTATGAAAAAGCGGATGCGGTCGCCCGGATCATACGGCAGACTCTGCCGGCGGAGTATCGACCGCTCACCTGGCGCGAACTCAATCCCAACCTGTTCGCCTGGATGCAGATCGAGAAATGGGCGGCGTTCATCATCCTCTGTCTGATCATCCTGGTGGCGGCCTTTAATATTCTCTCCACGCTGATCATGGTCACCATGGAAAAAACACGGGAGATCGGCATCCTCCGTTCCATGGGCGCCTCGCAGAGCAGCATTCAAAAAATTTTTACTTTTCAAGGTGCGCTGGTCGGCATTCTCGGCACGCTGCTGGGGGATGTGATCGGTTACACCCTGTGCCGACTGCAACAGGTTTACAAGTTTTTCAGTCTGCCGACGGACATCTACATCATCAGCTGGCTGCCGGTGGACATAAAAGTTCTCGATTTCGTCTTTATCACGGTGGCGGCGTTGTTGATCTCGTTCGTCGCCGCTGTGCTGCCGGCCGCCCGGGCGGCAACCCTGGATCCGGTGGCCGCCCTGCGCTATGAATGAGCCGGCGCCGCTGGTTGAGTGTAAAGAACCTTGAGCGATCCTTTGGAACGGCCATGTCTTTTGAATTTTTTATAGCCCTGCGTCATCTGCGCTCCCGCCGGCAATCGGGCTTGTTGTCGGCCATCACCTATATCGCCATCGCCGGCGTGATCGTCGGCGTAGCGGCGCTGATCATCGTTCTGTCGGTGATGAACGGCTATGAATCCGAAGTGCGATCCCGTTTTATGGCCATGGGCAGTCATGTCAAAGTGGTGACCTTTCATGACCGTGGCTTGAGCGACGTGCAGACTGTCACCAAGACCGTACAATCGCTTTCCGCGGTGCAGGCCATCACCCCCTATCTGGAGGGCAAGGGGCTGATCAAGCACAAAAAACACACCACCGGCGTGGTCATCCAGGGCATCGAACCAGCTACCGCCGGTGAGGTGGTTGACTTGAAAAGCTGCGTTATCCAGGGCGGCTATCTGGCGGACGAGCCCGATGCGGGCATTCTTCTCGGCGTCTTTCTGGCGGAAAAATTGCAGGCGCTGCCCGGCGATACCGTGCTGGTGGCCAGCTATATGGGCAATCCCTCCCTGCTGCAGATGCCGCAGATGATGCGTTTTGTGGTGCGCGGAGTGGTGCGAACCGGCCTGTACGGCCTGGACGACAATCTCACCTACATCCACCTGCAGGAGGCGCAAAAGCTGTTTCTCTACGGCAACCGGATCAGCGGGCTGGAACTGCGGCTCCACGATTTTCAGCAGGCGGAGACAGTGGCCGCAGAACTCCGCAACCGCCTCGGCTATCCCTATCACGCCAACACCTGGCTGGACGTGAACCCGAACCTTTTTGCCTGGATGAAAATGCAAAAATGGACCGCGGTCATTGTGCTGAGTCTGATCATCCTGGTGGCCAGCTTTAACATCATCAGCATCCTCATCATGATCACCATGGAAAAAAAGGCGCAGATCGGCGTGCTGAAATCCCTGGGCGCCTCAACGCGGCAAATTCGGCGGATTTTCACTTTTGAGGGTATATTTATAGGCGTATTCGGCGCACTGCTCGGCAGCGCCATTGGCTATGGCATCTGCTGGTCGCAGCAGGCCTTTCGCTGGCTGTCGTTGCCGCCGGATGTCTATATCGTCTCGTGGCTGCCGGTGCTGATGCGCAAAAGCGATTTTGCGCTCATCACCCTGATCACGATCCTACTGGCGTGGCTGGCTTCGGTCTATCCGGCCCTGCGCGCCGCTCGCTTACATCCGGTGGAAGCTCTGCGAAATGAATGAGACTTTACTGCAAACCTATGATCTGCACAAGCGGTACCGCACCGGCAAGGATTCGGAACTGCATGTGTTAAAGGGCATCACGCTGGAGGTGGCGGCGGGTGAAATTGTCGCCATCGTCGGCCCTTCCGGCGTGGGCAAAAGCACTCTGCTGCACCTGATCGGCACATTGGACCGGCCGTCACAAGGCCGGATCACGTGGCAGGGCCGGGACATCAACGAGCTCGCCGAAGCCCAGCTGGCCCAGTTCCGCAACAAAACCATCGGCTTTGTCTATCAGATGCATCATCTGTTGCCCGAATTCACCGCTCTGGAGAACATCCTTCTGCCAGGATTGATCGCCGGCCAGCGAATGCCGGCATTGACGGAACGGGGTCGACAGCTGCTCAGCCAGGTCGGCCTGGAAGCCCGGGCCGGGCATCGGCCCAGTGAACTCTCCGGCGGCGAACAGCAGCGCGTTGCGGTAGCGCGGGCGCTCATCAATCAGCCACGACTGATCCTGGCGGATGAGCCCTCCGGCAACCTGGATATGGCATCCGGCGAACAACTGCATCAGTTGCTCTGGCAACTGTGCCGCGCCAACGGCCAGACCCTGATCATCGTCACCCACAACCGGGAGTTGGCCCAGCGGGCAGACCGGGTGGTCGAACTGCTCGACGGCCGGATCAAAAGCGACGAGAAAAATCATTAATATTGCTATCGTGGAATAATTCCTATATATTATAATATATATGGCATGGTATTTGAGAATTAGCGAGTGCCTGCGGCCGCGCCGGCCAAAAGC
>CAZKQR010000234.1:0-7059 GCA_964554965.1 uncultured Cytophagia bacterium
GATAGCCCAGCTCTTTGGCCTTGAGGAGAAATTGATCCAGGTTCAGCTGCGCCTGACCGCGCCAGAGGCCGGCGTAGCCGATGGAATGCAGGCAGGGTTTCACCGAAAAATCCTTAGCCTGCCCGGTGGGCGTCTTTTGCGCCCAGGCGATGGCGGCGGTGCACAAGCATAGCCCGAGAAAAAACGATAGCCGTTTCATTTGCTTTCCTTATATTAACTGATCTGAATCAGTGCGTCATGTGAATGGATCGGGTGGTCGCGCTTCGCCCTTAAAGTGCGGGGAAGTGAACAAAAAGATAGATCAGCAGAGCCACCAGGATGACCAACAGAACGATGACGAGCCAGAGAAGCATTTGCACGCGGGATTCCAGGATGCGCAGGGTTTCGATGAGCTTCTGCTGCTGTTCGGCGAGCTGGGCGACCAGAGCGGCCTGCCTGGCCTCATTTTCCTCCAGCTGCAGCACCCGGCGGGGGAGCCCCTCAACAGGAGCCTCTTTCGCCGTTCCGGACAACTGGGCCGCCGTGGTTTTGCCCAGGTTGCGCAGCAGCTCTCTGGCCGTTTCCACCACCGTGGGGACATAGGGAAGAATGCTCTTCCAGGGTATTTTGGTCAAGGCATAACCCAAACCCATTGAAAACCTCACTGAATAATTCACCATCGCCCGAAGCAGGCCGACCGATCGCGCCGGCCCGCCTGACCTCAAAATATACAAATTATAATTCAAGGACCAATGATTTTTTTCTTGATAAACAGCCCGATAAATGCTAATTTTTATGAATACGTTCGGCCGCCGCGCATGCAGAGACGCCCTTGGCCGGCCGCAGGTCAAACGACACCCTTATCATGCACAAGGAGCAATTTTGAAAAATTCTTTTCGGAAATCTCCAGAGTCTCATCATAAAAACGGACAGTCTGATCTCCCCGTCATTCTCAGCCGCATACCCATTTTTGAAAACCTATCCAAACGCGAAATGGCGGCGGTGGTGCGCATTTTGCACGAGCGGGAATACCAGGCGGAAGAGATCATTTTCCGAGAGAACGAGCCCGGCATGGGCATGTACATCATTCAGAGCGGCGCCGTGGCCATCATCTCCGAGAGCGGCCAGCTGCAGCTTTCTGAACTGAGCGACGGCGCTTTCTTCGGCGATGTAGCGCTGCTGGACGATGCGCCGCGATCCGCCACCGCTGTCGCAAAAACGGCCTGCAGTATATTCGGCTTTTTCCAGCCCGATCTGTTCGCTCTGATGGAGCGCGACCCCCGGCTGGGTTTAAAGATCGTTTTCAGACTGGCCCGCCTGATGGCTGAGCGTTTGCGCAAAACCAATCAGCGGGCGCAGGAGCTCAACCAGGAATTGCAGAAAATCAAATCAGCCGGCACGACGCACGCAAGTTAGAAACCATATAAAGATGCTCCGGCTGTCGCGTTTCCTCCCGGCTTGTCCGCTCATCATCTTGGTCGGCGGCGCGGCAGGCCGCCGGCTGTGAAAAAGTGCTTGCATTTTCTTTAAAAAACGGCTAATATGCATTCGTCCTCCGAGCCTGCGGGCCCGGATTTTCTATTTTAGACCGTCCTTAACATTGAGCATGAAGCCCTATGAAACTAGCCTATTCCATCGACGCCGATAAAGTCATCATCGATTACACTTCGGCTTATTGTGAAACCGCAGAAAAGCTGCTGCGCAGCAAACCCTTTGAGCATATCGTCTGCCGCTATCTCGAGAAACTGGCGGCCAAGGGCTCGCCCATCTATGAAAACCTGCAGGAACGGGTGGAACCCCACGAGCTGTCCGCTGTGTTGCGCTATGCGGTGATTCTGCTCCGGCTGTTGACCACCCATTCGGTGAAAGAGATCTCTTCGTTCAACCGCCGCTTTGCGCGGCTGCTGGAAGACCGCGAGGTGATCTATGACTTTGTCGAAGGGCTGTATGATTTCTGGCGTTCGTACGAGCGCTATATCGTCCTGTCCGCACCCAAGACCAAACTGCGCACGCGCGACAGCATTCATCACGCCCAGTTCATCAAAGCCAATGAGACCCTGCGCCAACTGATCCTGCGCACCTATCGCATCATCTGCGAAAATCTGATCGAAACGCCTTTTCGCGTATATCGTCAACTGCCGGCTGCCGCTCAGATAGGCATTCTCAATCAACACATCAAATGGAATTGTCCCTACGCCTATCGCGGGCTGGCCAACATCCCGTTCATTCGACTGGCGCTGCTGGAACCGCCGGTGATCTTTTATCCCAAGAGGAACACCCGCTCCGGCCTGTTCAAGGAAGTGGGGCAAAACCCCCTGCACGATCTGGACATCAATGCGGATGAATGGTTCTGCTATCCGGCGAAAATCGGCAAGCTGCTGGCCTTTGCGTATTTTCACAAGCGGTTTATGGCGCAGGGCACTTCCCTGGTCAACCTGTTTGAACTGGCGCAGTTCGAGGACATCAATGACCGACGCCCGGATCTGCTTCTGCTCTTCGGCGGTCCGCCCCTGCCCTTCACGCAAGAGCTGACCATCTTTCATCAGGACAAGGTGAACAACATCCTCAATGGCTATGTGGTAAACGATGAGAGCGTCGACTATTTCGGCTATATGAAAAAAATGCTGCTGACGCTGCACAACGTGCAGACGCTGGAACACGGCGTGCTGCCGGTGCACGGCGCCATGGTGGCCATCCGTCTCAAGAACAAGGCGGCCGCCAACATTGTGATCATCGGCGACAGCGGCGCAGGCAAATCCGAAACCCTGGAGGCCTTTCGTCAATTGGCCCAGGAGCATATCAGCGACATGGATGTTATTTTCGACGACATGGGCTCCATCGACAAGAACCTGACCGCCTTTGGCACCGAGACCGGCGCGTTCCTGCGCCTGGACGATCTGCAGACCGGTTATGCGTTTCAGCAGATGGATCGCTCCATTTTCATGAACCCCCATCTGGTCAACGCACGGGTGATTCTGCCGGTCAGCACCTACAAGCGCATCGTCCAGGGAACGCCGGTGCAATACCTGCTTTACGCCAACAACTATGAACCAGTGGACGAAAGCCATCCGGCGGTGGAGCTGTTCACCAGCGCGGAAGAAGCGCTGCCGGTCTTCAGCGAAGGCAAACGCATGGCCAAAGGCACCACCACGGAAAAAGGTCTGGTGGCCAGCTACTTTGCCAATCCGTTCGGCGCGCCGCAGCGGCGCAATCAGCACGAAGAATTGGCGGCGCGGATCATGCACACCCTGTTTCATCACCAGGTGGCTGTCGGTCAGCTGCGCACGCAGCTCGGCCTGCCCGGGTGGGAACACACCGGCCCGCAGGCCGCGGCCGAGGCGCTGTTCCAGCTCATCAGTCAACGCATGCACTGACGGATGACCGTGGAACATTTTTCCCTCGCATATGTTCTGCTGTTCGGCGTAGGCGCGATCGCCGGATTCATGAATGTGCTGGCCGGCGGCGGCTCCATCCTGACGCTGCCGGCGTTGATTTTTCTCGGACTGGACAGCGTCACCGCCAACGGCACCAATCGCATCGCCGTGGTGATGCAGAGCGCCTCGGCCGTGGCGGCCTATCATCAAAAAAAGGTTCTGCTGTACAAAGAGAGCGTCCGCTACACGCTGCTCACTCTGCCCGGCGCCGTGCTCGGAGCGCTGTTCGCGGTGCAGATCGGCGACGCGACCTTTAAAAAAATCCTCGGCGTGCTCACGCTGCTGATCGTCTCCACCCTTTTTCTTCCCATCACGAAAGGCAACAACCGTCAGGAGCAAAAAGCCTCCGCCTGGCTGTTCTATCCCGCGATGGTCGCTGTCGGATTTTATGGGGGGTTTTTGCAGGCCGGGGTGGGTTTTATGATCATGGCCTGCCTGTATCACCTGGAAAAGCTGGAGCTCGTCACCGTCAACATCCACAAAGTATTTCTAATGCTCTTTTTCACACTGCCGGCCCTGCTGGTGTTCGCGCTTTCGGGCCATCTCCGCTGGCTACCCGGCATTGTGCTCGCCGCCGGCAATGCCCTGGGTGCATGGGTGGGCGTCAGAGCCAATCTGCAGGGCGGGGAAAAATTGATCCGCATCAGTGTGGCTGCGGCCGCCTCGATCATGGCGATTAAATTGCTATGGTAAGGGTTGAAGCCACGGTCGATAAAAGCCGCCGACTCTCTTCACAGCTCATACGGCCTGAACCGCAATGATAGGGAGGCTGTTTTCAGGCTGACGCTGCTGATGAAACTGGAGGCGGATCGCAGAAACCGTCGCCATTTCCGGCGATCTGATTAAAGCCGGCGCAAGTTCAGCCGAATCTCCAGAATACCGCCGCAACGCACCACCCGGCCGTATTCATTTTTATAATCCCTGAAAGTGAACCAATCCTCATCCTCCGCCAAGGTGACCAGATATCCATCCAGGTTCGCCCGCAGATGCGCAAACGCCGCACGGCAGGCTGCGGTGTCCGCATAGTCCACTCGCAGCAGAATGGAGCGGCGCTGCTCGCCGTCCGGCCTCTGAACACAGACGCCGAAAAGATGGCCCCCCAGCTGCAGAATATCGCCGTCACCCAACGTGTACACCATCTGCAGGCTGAGCGGCCCGGCGACCAACAGCTCAGAGCCCGGAATCCGATCCGCGGGCATATCCCGCAGCCAATCCTGCGCCGCTTCCAAAGGAATCCGCTGCAAAGCGCCCTGCAGCAATCGGATCATGGCGGGAAGATTGTCCGGTTCGCCGCTCTGATTGTTCACCTGAATAAACCAGCGCCCGCGTAACGCCGTGATCTGCCGGTCGCCGCCGGTGTGGCGGTCCTCCACCCCGGGCACCGGCCGTTCCTCCCCCTTTTTTGCCAGATAAACAGCCAGGGCGGCATCAGGGCCGGTCATGCGATAGAGGTCGAGGCTGAGCTCCCGTTCACCGCAGCGATAGCGCTGCACCGTGAGCTCGCTGAATCCGAATTCAAAAAAGAGCTCCGCGCCGCCGTCGATATAGCCGTACAGATCCTTTGCGGCAAAGACCATCGGCGTCTGATAACGGCGCCAGCCCGGAGCGAATTCGTCGCCAGGCCATTCCTGGCCGCCCCACAGGCACCCCAATCCCATTACCAGCTGCACCAAAAAAACGCGCATGCATGCACCTTGTTAAATAACGATATGGTTGATTCGATCGAACGAGGCGACGCCCAGGCCATACTGCTCCGCCAGGTGCAGGTATTCGGTGTAGCGCGGATGCTCGTTCACGGTAACTTGCATCTCCTTGCGCTTGTCCACCAGCAGTCGGTGGCACACCGCGTCCAGGGCAAAGGGATCGGTGGCGAAGAAAAGCGCTCCGTAATCATAGCTGAATTGTGCGGCCGGCATCGGACCGCCGTCGTACTGGCCGCGCAGGCCGTCGGTGATGTTCAACACCAGCTTGTCGCGAATCACCGGAAAAGCCGGCACCTCGGCGCACACGTTAAAGAACAGCGGACGATGAAGCCGCGCGGTGTTGCAGATGGCGCCGTAGCTGATGTTTTTCGTCGCCATGGAAACGCCATTGCCGGTGTTTTTAAAAACCGGCAGGTTGATGATCTTGGTCAGCCTTTGCGTGAGCAGCTTGCCGAAATAAGAGTACTGGCCGTTGAACACATGCTGGTTCAAATAGGCGGGGTCCTGGTCGCCCTCCACCTCGGCCCAATAATACACCTCCCGGTCGAACTGGTCGCTGGAGCGGTGCGTGCCGTCGGGCTTGAGCCAGCGGCTGTTGTCGTCCGTCTTGCCTTCGGCCGCCGCCTCGTCCATGGTCTGCAAGCCTTCGATGCCGATGCCGGGGAAGCGCTGAGGGGTGATGCCTGCATCCGCCAGCATGTAATCAAACCGGTCCCAGATGATGATATTTTGCCGCGCCAGGCCGTTTGCGGTCAGCCAATCAATGACGCAATCGATCAATTCCAGATGGGTGGAAATAACACCGGGCCCCACTGGATTGACTTTGATTCCGACCACATCGTCCCGGCGAAAAAACAGGCCAAAGCTCTTATCCGCGCCTTCACCAGTCAGCTGGGACAATCCCTTATAAAACATTTTCATAAGACGATCGGGCTGAACGCCGGCATCGCGGATCACGCTGGGATCGTTCACTTGGACTACGCGGCCGGGAAAAGGCCCGGGAAGCGAATGCGCGGTTCTGGCGATTTTGAGCGCTTCAGCGACATTGGTCCTGGGCGGCGGTGCTTTGCCGACGCTCTGCGCCCAGACGGTTGGATCGCCCAGCAGCAGCCCGACGCCGGCGCTGAGCTTGAACAAGTCCCGCCGGCTAACCCGGACTGTTTCATCCAGGCTATGATACCCATGATGATTCATCATGCAACTCCTCTTTATCGGCCATTTCCCGGACAGACTCTTGGCGCTTGTTTGCATCTAGTATACAAAATAAGCCCAAGGTTTGCAAGCCTGTTTTCATCTGAACGGGCTAAAAAAAATCCCGGCCATCTGACCGGGATTTGCAGTCCATTGACACAACAAGCAGAGTTTTTAACATCCAACCCGGCAAACAGCCGGGTTGTTGGCCGCTGGATTCGTGCACTCTCGAATCATCGCCCCATCACCCATCGATCCAGCAGCCGGCCTGCGGTTAATTGATTTTCGGGATACGAATTTTCTGTCCTGGATAGATGAGGTCCGGATTCTTGATGACTTCGCGGTTGGCTTCAAAGATCACCGGATACTTGGCGGCATTGCCGTAAAAGTGCTTAGCGATCTTGGACAGGGTGTCGCCCTTGACGATTTCATAATAAACCGTTTCGTCCTTGGGCGCCGGAGTCGGCGAGGTCAGATTGGCGTCATTTACCTTGGCGACGCCTTTGACATTGCCGGAAAGCAGGACCGCCTTTTCCTTCACTTCGGCGGATTCACAGTTGCCGTACAGGATCACCTCACCGTCTTTGAATTCGACTTTGAGATTGGCTATTTTCCCCGGCAACTCTTTGTTGAGCATCTCAGTGATGGCTTCGGCTTCGTCCTTGCCACCGCCGAACAGGCTGGAACCCACGTTCTTCAAAAAATCGATTAGACCCATGGTGTTTCTCCTTATGTTAGTTTGGATGAGGTTG
>CAZKQR010000235.1:0-7056 GCA_964554965.1 uncultured Cytophagia bacterium
AAAACCTCCGCTTTGACCACCGCCGCTCTGATGACGCCCGCAGCGTCGGGCTTGCGCGGCCAGGCCAAAAACAAACCCAGCGACACCGTCCGTTTGGCGGTGGTCGGCATTCGCAGCCGCGGCAAAAGCCATTACCGGAATTTTTCCCGCTTGGCCAACGTTGAGGTTAAGACCCTGTGCGATATTGACGAACGCCTGTTTCCCGATGCCGTCAAAGAGGTTGAGACCCTGACAGGCAAGCAGCCCAAGACCGTCGTCGATTTCCGCACGGTTCTGGACGACAAAGAGATCGATGCGGTGGCCATTGCCACTCCGGATCACTGGCATGCTCTGCACACGCTGTGGGCATGCCAGGCGGGCAAGGATGTGTATGTGGAAAAACCGCTCGCCTACACGCTTCAAGAAGGACGTTTGATGGTGCGCGCCGGCCGCCGGTTTAACCGCATCGTGCAGATCGGCACCCAGCACGTCAGCGACCCGGTGGTGGCTGAGGCCATCGATCTCATTCGCGACGGCCTGCTGGGAAAAATCTATCTGGGCAGGGTCATCGTCTTCGGCCACCGCAGCAACATCGGCCGGGTTAAAGACAGCCCGGCGCCGCCGGGCGTGCACTGGGATCTGTTTCTCGGCCCTGCGCCCTATCGACCTTTTAACGAAAACCGGTTTCATTACAAATGGCATTGGTACTGGGATACCAGCACCAGTGAACTGGGCAACAACGCCGTCCATTTTCTCGACGTGCTGCGACGCGGCATGAACAAACGGACCCACCCGGTGCAAGTCTTCTGCAGCGGCGGATTTTACGGCTATGATTCAGACCAGGAAATTCCCAATCTGCAATCCGCCCACTATGCTTATGCGGACGGCGTAAAGCTGGAGGTCGAGGTGCGTAGCCTGTACACCCACAGCGAAGCGGGGTTGAAATCGGGCTGTTTTTTTTACGGCGACCAGGGGTGGATGCAGGTGCAGCCGGGTGCTTTTCAATCCTTTTTAGGCGAAAAGGATGAACCGGGGCCGGCTAAAACCGCGGCGGACTTGCAGACCGCGTCCCCGGAGCTGCGCTGTCTGGATCATTTCCGCAATTTTATCGACTGCGTGCGCTCCCGCAAAGCGCAGGATCTGCGGGCAGATGTTTGGGAAGGACATCTCTCCACCGCGTTGAGCCATCTGGGCAACATCGCCTATCGCACCGGACGACTGCTGGAGTTCAATCCGCATGCCGAGCGGTTTATCAACGACGAAGACGCCGACAGTTATCTGCAGCGCGATTATCGTCCGCCGTACCTGTTGCCAGAGAATATTTAATTCGGTGGCGGACACGCAGAGGCACATCCTTCGGCCGGGCAATCCTTCAATCTGTGATCCTTCGCACATCACTGTGTGCATCCGTTGCGTATGTTAAAATGAAAAAAGAAATTAAAACCAAAGTTTTACTGTTCTTCGTTCCCAGGCTGACCTGGCTGCTGCTGCAGATCCTCGCTAGAACCAGCCGGGTAGCGATTCGCTATCATGGGCCGTCGCAGGCCGTGCAGGACAGCGGACGGGATTTTATTATTATCTGCTGGCACGGCAAGATGCTGTTGCCGATTTTCATCCAGCGCCACCGCGGCATCTGCGCCATGGTCAGTGAACACACCGATGGCGAGATGATCAGCCGCACCATCCAGCGGCTGGGGTATACCACGGTGCGCGGCTCCAGCACGCGCGGCGGGGCCAAGGCGTTCATTCGGCTGCTGGCCACAGTGAAAAGCGGCGTCATCGGCTGCATTCTGCCGGATGGACCTCGAGGTCCGCGCCATTATCTCAAGCCGGGCGTGATCATGCTGGCGAGCCGCGCGCAAAGGCCTCTGCTGCCCATCACCTTTGCGGCGCAGAAACCCATCCACCTGAAAAGCTGGGATCGCTTTACCCTGTGGCGGCCGTTCAGCCGTCTGGGCCTGATCTACGGCGAGCCCATTGCCGTGCCGCCGGATCTGAATGAACAAAAAATGGAACACTGGCGCGCGATCGCGCAGACGGCCATGGATGGTTTGGAGCAGGAGGCGGATGCGTTTTTTTGAAAAAAAATGGCCCGCGGTTTTGCTCTGGCCTCTGTCCGTTCTTTACAGCAGCCTCACCTGCCTGCGCAACCGTGCGTATGATCTGGCTCTCCTTCCGCAGCATCGGTTAGACACCCCGGTATACAGCATCGGCAACATCACGGTCGGCGGTACGGGAAAAACCCCCACCGTCCTTTATATCGCGCAGTGGCTGCAGTGCCGCGGCTTGCGGGTCTGCGTGTTGAGCCGGGGGTATGGAAGAAAAGAGAGAGCGCCGGTGCATCTGAACACAGGAGCATTGAATCACTATTCATCCGACCAGGCCGGAGATGAACCGCTGCTGCTGGCTCAGCGATTGCCCGACACGCCCATCCTCGTCGATGCGGACCGCCTGGCTAGCGGACGCCTGGCGCAACAGCGCTTTCATCCCGACGTTATTCTGCTGGACGACGGTCTGCAGCATCGCCGTCTCGGGCGCGAAGCGGATATCGTCACCTTTCGCCGCCGGGCGCCGTTCGGCAACGGCTTCTTGCTGCCCGCAGGACCGTTGCGGGAGAGCCCGCGCCGCCTGCAGCGTTGCGCGCTCCTTTGGCTGAATGGGGCAAAGAACGGAGAGCGCGCTTTCAGCGGCCAGGCGCCGGTGATCCGCGCTGCCTATGAGCCGCTGGATCTGCTGGATCCTGCCGGCAAGAGCCACACGCTGCCGCTTCCGCCTGTCTCTGCCGTAGCCTTTTGCGGTCTGGCAAATCCGGATTCTTTTCAACAAACGCTGGTCAAGCTGAAATGGACGGTTTGTGCGTTCATCCCTTTTCCGGATCATCATGCCTACACCGACCAGGACCTCGAACGGCTGCTGAGCCGCTGGCGCCGGGAGCAGGCCGATGTGCTGATCACCACGGAAAAAGATTGGGTCAAACTTGCCGGACGCCTTTCCCGCGAGCAGCCGTGGCGCTGTCTGCGCATTCAGCTGAGCCCGGAGCAGCCGGAGCAGGCGGACCGCTTGCTGGAAGAGCTGTTCGCCGTTCCGCTGAGAGCTAAAGGCCGAGCGGCCGGCCAACAGGGCTGAAATCCGTTGCCGGTCCGGCTTAAAACTGTATCAGGATAATACAAAAAATCTCTTGCTATTTTTACTAAAATTATGTAGAATTTCTTAAGCACCCGTGTGATATCAGCATCCTAACCCAGGAAAAGTGGGAGTACAGCTTTGGAAGAGCGCGTAAAAAAGTCGAACATTCTGATCGTCGATGACGACAAAAATATCTGCAAGATGATTGATGCCAGCCTGAGAAAAGAGCGAAAATATGAAATACAGACTGCGCTCAATGGCGAGGCCTGTCTGAAGAGCATTCAAGAGTCGGCGCCGGACCTGATTCTCATGGATATTCAAATGCCGGGCATTGACGGCATTGAAACGCTGCAAAAGATCAAGCAGGAAGACCCGCGCATTCCGGTGATTATGATGACGGCGCACGGCACGATTGAACGCGCCGTCACCAGCATGAAATTGGGCGCCTATGATTTCATCACCAAGCCCTTTGCCCGCGACCGGCTCCTGGTCACCGTGCAGAATGCCCTGCTGAACAGCTCGTTGAAAAAAGAGGTCGACGAGTTACGCTCCGAGCTGAAGAACAAGTACACGTTCGACAACATCATCGGTCAGAGCGGAGTGATGCAGGATGTGTTCAAGGCCGTTGAAAAAGTGATCAACAGCAACGTCACGGTCCTGATCCAGGGTGAAAGCGGCACCGGCAAAGAGCTGATCGCCCGGGCCATCCATTTTCACTCCAAGGCGCGCGCCGGCAAACCGTTTGTCGCAGTGAACTGTTCGGCGCTGCCGGAGTCGTTGCTGGAGAGTGAGCTGTTCGGCCATGAAAAAGGATCCTTCACCGGAGCCGCCGGACGGCGCATCGGTAAATTCGAGATGGCGAACACCGGCACCATTTTTCTCGACGAGATCGGACTGATGACGCCGGCCACGCAATCCAAAGTGTTGCGCATTCTGCAGGAGCGCGAGTTCGAACGGGTCGGCGGCAACGAACTGATCAAAGTGGATGTGCGCGTCATCTCAGCCACCAACAAAGACCTTGAAGAAGAGATGAAGAAATCCGAGTTCCGCGAAGATCTCTACTATCGCATCTCGGTCTTTCCCATCAAGCTGCCGCCGTTGCGGGAACGGCGGGAAGACATCCCACTGCTGGCCGCGCACTTTTTGAACAAATTCAACCAACATGAAGACAAACACATTGAGGGCATCTCCCCCGATGCACTCGATCTGATGATGGCGTACAATTGGCCGGGCAATGTACGGGAACTGGAAAACGCCATGGAACGCGCGGTGGTGCTGGCCGTCGGCAATGAGATCCTGGCCAAAGACCTGCCGTCGGCGGTCCGCTCGCTGGGTGAAAAACGCATCTATGAATCCGACAACACCCTGGCCAGTTGGATTGAAAAACTGGAAGAGGAAGCGCTTCGTCAGGCGCTGCTGGAATGCGAAGGCAACATCTCCGCCACTGCGAAAAAACTGGGCATCGGCCGCGCCACCATCTATCGCAAAGCAAAGAAATACGGCTTGCCGATGGTCAAAGGATAATGCGTTCATACGGGGGTTCTTTTTTCCGCCTGTTCCAAGCTGATACACTGTTTCACCCTGCTCCAGCCTCTTTTCGTCTCCGCACGAATTGCTAGAAAATTTCCGCAATAAAAACAGCTGTTTACTCCGCAACCGCGAAACCGGTTTTTGGTACACGATTTGCGAGTGGATGGGCGACAGGATATACCTGCTTTAGGAAAAAGGTGGTTTTGTACCCTCTGCTTCCGCAAAAGCGCCTGCATCGCCCGTAATTTTTACTGGCCGTCCTGTTGTCGGGGTAGGGAGTCTGGGATGGGCGCTACGGGTCAAAATGGATGGCTAACCAAGTGTAGAATTACGCGCAATCTTATGAAGACAACCAACTTGAAGCAACTCGTGTGCAACCTCTGTTCCGGTCAATACAGTCAGTCGGAAGTGGTCGAGTTCATCAACCTGATGCAAAAGATTTCCCTGAGCTATTTAAAGTATCAGGAGATGATGGGCAAACGCATCAGTGGTGACCGTCCGGAATCCGATCTCGAACTCGAGGACCTGGCCTTGGACTGTGTGGCGGAGTTGTTCAGCCGCGATGAACATCTGCAGTTCTATCAGCTGAAGCGCTATTATGAGGCCAAGTTCTCCGAACAGCCGGTGGACGACGCCGAAGTGCTGATCCTGACGCGCAGGCTGGTGGTGCGGAAAACCAAACAGGAACTGTCGCGCATTTTTCGCGAACGCGACCCAGAGGGCGCCAAGATCGTCCGCAACATTAAAGTGGCGATCCGCAGCGCGGAAAAGCTGCACACCTTTCACGATCTGGGACGCGAGTTTGTTTTCTACAGCAACGGCTGTCATCTCAAATCTCCGGAAACCGAGGTGGCGGTGACGCAGCCGCTGGCGCAGTATCTGCGCAAAAAATTACCGCCCATTCCCGATGAATTGCTCAACCGGCGGTTTCAGGATATCTATCATCCGACCGATCCGGTGTCTGTGGTCATCCGCAATCTGCTGCAGACCCTCCACGACCTGGAGGACTATCAGAATTTTATCTCCATCGACATGCTGGTCAAAATGGTCCGGCATATCAAATTCGATGCCTTTCGTGAAAACATGACGGTTCAGGAACAGGTGCCCACTCCCTCGGATCACCTTGAATCCAAAGAGATGGAATCCTATATCGATATCGTCATGCAGACCATGTGGTCGCGCATGGATTCCCAGTACCTGCGCACGCGCAAACTGGCGCTGGACAAGGCGCACATCTATCATCGCGCCCTGCGCGATGTGCTTTTTGATCTTTTGCAGAAAAAAGACAATTCCTCCTATTATCGCAATTTAAAATACTATCTTCCCGAGTTGACGCAAAAAGGGTACCGAAAACAGGAGCGATCCATTTTTGAATACCTGGCCAAACTGGCCAAAAAAGAGTTCCGCAAACACCTCCACGAAATGCTGTAAATTTTCCGCACTTGAACCCGTTTGCCCGCACTATATGGACAGCAAAATGGAACGCAACCATTTTGCCCAACAGAGAACCGGTGCTGAGCAAACATGTCAAAAGAAAACAAAGCGTTATCTCCCTGCCCTTCCCGCCGTGAACTCGAGCTGTTCTGTTTGCAGACCGGGCTGTCCCGGGCGGAAAAGCTCCGCGTGCAACGCCACCTGGTGCCGTGCGGCAAATGCCGTCGCATCTGCCGGCTTCTCGACCGCTGCAACGACCTCCTGTGCATGGAAATGCAAAGACCGGTTGCCAACGCGGCGCTGGATCTGGCCAAGAGCCTGGCGCCGAAACAGGTTCGTTATGGTCTACTCATCTGTACGCCGAGTCCGGATGAGGATCAACGCACGGCCAAAGCCTACCGCACCCGGCTGGTCTTCAGCGCCAACGGCGAGGCGGGACGCAGCAAACTGCGCGATTTCGATCTGAAAATCATTCCCCGGGGGAGCCTGGCGCTTCGTCTGTACACCGATCCCAGGGATCAAGAGCTGTTGCTGTTTCTCTGGGAACCGGAGCCGCGTGCCGGCAGACCGGATCGCCTGCGTTGGTCGGGACGGCGCGCGTCCATCTCCTTCAATCAAATCGGCGCGGGATGTATGGCCCTTTCCGATTTCTCTCATCTGGACAATCAACTGGTGTTTTTCTCCAAAGCGATCAACAAAAGAAGCAACCTCCGCCGATGGGAAATCCTCTGCGGCCGATGATCTTGAGGCATCCACGGCGCCGCCTGTTTTTCCCCGCCACGGTTTTCTTCCTTCTGTATTTTCTCTTGCCTTTTATCGATTTCTTTGCCAACTTTTACCAAGCTTTTTTTCAACAGGATAAAAATGACCGGATTCCTTTCTGTGCAGGATAACGATCGCGCAGCCGAAAAAACACGGCGGTTCCTGAGCAGGCGGGAAGGCCTCTGCCTTGCCTGCGCGGAACCATTGACATGAGCATCTGGGATT
>CAZKQR010000236.1:0-7032 GCA_964554965.1 uncultured Cytophagia bacterium
GAGAGCCTGCGCGAAGAGAACAAGGGCTTTGTCAACCGGCTCGGCTACCGGCTGGCTGACGGCGTGCGGATGCAGCTGAACAGCGGACTTCAGTTCCGCGACGTCGAGGTGGCCTCCTACGGCGCAACGGGCAAAGAGAAAAGCCGGCATCGTTCGGACCAGATCGCGGAGAACGGTTTGTCCGTGTTCGCCCGGGGCAGAGGCTGGCACCATCTGTCGCAATGGACCTATCAGAGCCTGAGCCAAAAGTATGACCTTGAATCCGGGGCGGTGTCCGTGCCTTTTTCTCAGCGCACCGCATTCCTCACGCCCAACAACAACAGCCGGCGGCTGTCGATGATCGAAGAGGGCGGCCTGCGTCTGGGCCGCGCGGATTCGCTGTTTGCCGGCGGCGCCATGAGCCTCTTCCGTTATGACACGCCGGATACCGGCAATTACGATGACCGTGATGAGTGGCGCAGCCATATCCAGATTCTCTACCGCCACACCTGCCATCCGGCGCTGCGGTTGGAGATCGAAAGCAGCGTCAACCTGTATCACATGGTCTACCTGTTCGGCGAACGCAGTGCGGACAACAACTGGAACCGGATCCTGCGGCTGCGGCCGGGCTTGTATTACCAACCCCATCCACGGCTGCGCTGGCATCAATCGTTCGAGGTGCTGGCCAACTATGTCGATTATGATTTTGAGGGCGGCCTGACAACGACGAAAAGCCATGTGTTCCGGAAATTCAGCGTGGATGATTCGCTGAACTGGCGGTTCGCCGATCACACCTCCTGGTCCGTGGATTACCGGCTGCAGCTGGAGGAGAACGGCCAGCTGTTCTGGCAGAGCTGGAGCGAGCGGGTCATGACCACGCGCACCAGCCACTGGGTGCAGGCCCGATTGAATCATTTCAGCCACGCCGGCGTGAACCTTTCTCCCGGGTTCACCGTATATATACGCAAGGAGTGGCGACACGATCAGAGCGAAACCGGAGCGGAGATCAAAAAATTTGCCGGCACCTTTTTCAGCTTTGGACCGATGCTGCGCATCCGCTATGCCCCTTCGGCCAAGGTGCATGTTCTGGTCGACGGCGTTCGGCGACGGGTTCAGCCGGAAGGACAGCCCTTTTATTATATCAATGACCTGGATGTGCAGATCGAGTGCTATTTTTAAAGCCGTAAACCCGACGTGAGGCTCATGGTGTCGCGAAGACGGGAAATCGTGCAAGACCTGGTGGTCCCCAGTGCGGCGGATCAGATCCAGGTGGTGGAGGAGCAGGCCGAGCAGCTGGCCCGCCTCGCCGGCTTTTCGGAACAGGAATGCGACAACATCGCCATCGCCATCACCGAGATCGTTGCCAACGCCATTTTTCACGGCAACCAGGGCGATATACGCAAACAGGTTCATGTCCGTTTCACGCTTAATGAACAGGAATTCATTATCTCCATCCGCGATGAGGGTTCTGGGTTCGATCCGGCGTCGGTGGCCGATCCTCTGCAGCCGGAGAACCTGCTCAAGGATCGCGGCCGCGGCATTTTCATTGTCCGCACCTTGATGGACGATGTGGCTTTCCGCAATGCGGACATCGGCACGGAAGTGATATTAACCAAGCGCCTGCTGCGCTGACCGCTGAGCGGCGGTGCAGCATGGACGAGACCAGGTATGGGATGAGCGGTAGAACGTTTTTTTTTCTTTGGCTGTGGGCAATCAGCTCTTTTGCCCAATCTGCGAGCGAGGCCGATACCTTGCGCATCCGCCGCTTTCTCTTTGTCGGCAACGACAAAACCCGGGAGGAGATCCTGCGGCGGGAGATGAAACTGCGCGAGGGCGATCGTTTCGACGCCGATCAGCTCGAAGCCGACCGCCAGGCCATTCAAAATCTGCGCCTGTTCACCCGGGTGGAGGTGCATCCGCTTCCGGCGGATGACGCGGTGGACGTATTGATCATGGTCTCTGAACAGTGGTTCCTGTTTCCCTATCTCATTCTGACCACCAATGAACGGTCGTGGGAAAAACTCTCCTACGGCGCCGGGGTGTCGCATCATAATCTGGCCGGCCGCAACATTCGCCTCAACGGCTCTTTCTGGCTGGGGTACAATCCCGGGGGAAAGCTGAGCTACACCAATCCCTGGATCCACGGCACGCGCAACCTGTTTCTTCAGGCCAGTCTGTATTCAAACCGCATCAGCAACAAGAACCTCGACCTGCCCGATTTCAATGAACAGCATCAGGGTATGACGCTGGTTGTGGGCAAACGTTGGGGCATCCCCACCTATCTTTCCGCAGAGACCGGCTATCGCCGGGTGGAGACGCCGGCTGGAATTCCGGCCGCTCTTTCCAATGACGGCGTCGACCGGCTTGCCCATGTGGGCCTTAAATGGGTGTACGACCGCCGCGATCTCCACGCTTATCCGCGGAACGGCTGGTTTCTCTCCGTGCAGGCGGCGGATTACAATCTCGCTCAGTTTCGTAAATTCGGCGTTGATCTGCGCCGCTACCAACCTCTATACGGCGGACTCTCCCTGGCCATGCGGGCGGCGGCCAGTCTGTCGGCAGGCCGGTTGCCGCCCTATGAGCGGTATTTCATCGGCTATCAGGAACGGATTCGCGGCCATTTTTCTGAGCAACAAGAGGGCAATCAGCGGTTAGTCGGTGGAATGGAACTCCGCTTCCCGCTGCTCGCGGTGCGCTATTTTGATCTCAGCGACGGCGCTTCACCCCTGGCCGCCTATATGAATAATCTGCCCTTTGGCTTCAGCGGTGGAATTTTCTGGGATGCCGGCGCCATGTGGAATCGGCTGGAGGACAGCCGCTCCATCGCCTTGCAACACGGTTTTGGTCTGGGGCTGCATGTTCATCTGCCTTATGCCGATCTGGTCCGGTTGGAATATGCCTTTGATCAGAAGGGCCGGCCGGAATGGATTCTCGATCTCTATGTGTGGTTTTGAGATGAGCCATTACGAACAATTTTATGTTCAACCCCAACACGTCACCGCCACCGGCTTTACGCTTCACGAACAAGAGTTCCAGCATGCGGTGCGCGTCTGCCGCAAACGGGTCGGCGACTGGCTGGTGGCCGTGGATGGATACGGCCATCGCTATCAAGGCCCTATCGCGGCCATCGAGTCCGACAGGCTGCAGGTACATCTGCACCAGCTCGATTCCGGTTTCGCCGAACCGCAACTGTCGTTGACCCTGGCGGTTGGGCTGCTTAAAGGCAGCCACTTTGAGCAAGTGGTGGAACAGGGCACCGAAGTCGGCGTCTCCTGCTTTCAACCCCTCATCACGGAGCGGACCCTGGTGGAGCCGTCGCCGCACCGTTGGGAGCGATGGCAGGAAAAAGCGCGCAGCGCCATGAAGCAGTGCGGCCGCTCGCTGTGTCCGGTCATTCATCAGCCGATGGCGTTGGCAACGTTTTTACCGACATTATCCGGCCGGCTTTGTCTGATTGCTGACGCCGCCGCTGAAAAACCCTGTGATCTGACGCTGGACGGTGGGCCGGTGGTGGTGATGATCGGACCAGAGGGCGGTTTTACCGGGGCAGAGGTCGCGTCCAGTCTGGCCCAGGGCGCTGTGCCGCTGTTTTTAGGCAAGCGGAGACTGCGCAGCGAGACAGCCGCTTTGGTCGCTGCGGCCAGGGTCCTGGCTGCAGCCGGCTGCTATGGGGAATAAAGAGTTTTATTGAAAGATCAAGAGAGAGCAATAATAGAAAGGAACAAACCATGAAAACAAGAATCGTTGCGGATCCGGTGCGGTTTCCGCGCATGACCACCGAAGAGATTCGGAGCACTTTTCTACTGGATGCGTTGTTCAAACCTGATGTGATTGAAATGGTCTATTGCGATGTGGATCGGGCCATCGTCGGCTCTGCGGTGCCCTTGGCCAAACCGCTGGCGTTGGAAGCGGCGAGCGAACTGCGCGCCGATTTTTTTACCCAGCGCCGTGAGCTCGGCGTGCTCAATATTGGCGCCGCCGGTTCGGTGAAAGTGGATGGCAAAGAGTATCGCATGAACAACCGCGACGGTCTGTATATCGGCCGCGGCAGCCGCGAGATCATCTTCAGCAGTGTCAATCCCGTCGGCCCGGCGTGTTTCTATCTGCTCAGCTATCCCGCCCATCGCGAGTTTCCGACCACGCAAGCTGCTAAAAAGGATGCCGCGGCCACCAACCTGGGTTCCGCCGAGCAGTGCAATCAACGTACGATCTATAAATACATTCATCCGGACGGCATCCACAGCTGTCAGCTGGTCATGGGATTTACTGAATTGGCCGCCGGTTCGGTCTGGAACACCATGCCGCCGCACACCCACGACCGCCGCATGGAGGTCTATCTCTATTTTGATGTGGATGATGCCAGCCGGGTCTTTCACCTCATGGGTCAGCCGGAGGAGACGCGGCACATTGTGGTGGCCAACCGTCAGGTGGTCATTTCACCGAGCTGGTCCATTCACTCCGGCGTCGGCACCAAGGCCTATACCTTCTGTTGGGGCATGGGCGGCGAGAACCAGGCGTTCGACGATATGGATGGATTGACGATCGATCAGCTCAAGTGACCACAGGGGTTTGCTTGGGCTTTTGCAGGATTGCAGGTGCGCCTGCAATCTGCAGCCGGGCCGGCCGCACAAGTTCCTGGATGTTCCAGGATCAAGCCTTGGCCGCGTCCACGGCATAAACAGGATCGACGACGGTCGCGTTGAAAAAATAAAGGAGTTGGTATGATTCTCGATCAATTTAAATTGGATGGAAAAACGGCGATCGTCACCGGCGGGGCACGCGGCCTCGGCCGCGGCATGGCCGAGGGGTTGGCCCAGGCCGGCGCGGATGTGGTGCTGGTGGATGTGCTGGACATGAGTGAAGCGCAAAAGACCATCAGCGGATGGGGACGCCGGTGCGCCACTCTGACCGCTGATCTCAGCCGCCGGGAATCCGCGGATCAGGTGGTGGCGTTTGCCAAAGAGAAAATGGGCGGCATCGATATTCTGGTGAACAACGCCGGCATCATCCGTCGCGCACCTTTGCTGGAATTTTCCGCAAAGGATTGGGACGATGTGATGAACATCAACCTCCGTACCCTTTTCTTTCTCAGCCAGGCCGTGGCGCGGGTGATGGTGGAGCAGGGCCGCGGCGGAAAAATCGTCAATGTGGCTTCCATGCTGTCGTTTCAAGGCGGCATTCGGGTGCCGTCGTACACCTCGTCCAAAAGTGCGGTGATGGGACTGACCCGGCTCATGGCCAACGAGCTGGCGCCCCATTCCATCAACGTCAACGCCGTCGCTCCGGGCTATATGGCCACGGACAACACCGCTCCGCTGCGCCAGGACAGCCAGCGCAGCGCTGAGATTCTCGCGCGCATTCCCGCCCAACGCTGGGGCACGCCTGAGGATTTGCAGGGCGCTGTGGTGTTCCTGAGTTCCCGCGCCGGCGACTATGTGAACGGCTATACCCTGGCGGTGGACGGCGGCTGGCTGAGCCGCTAGCCGGCCCTGTTCGCGGAATCGGCCGAACAGACCACCCTGTCGACCTTATTTGGAGCGCGGATGTCGGATCCGCGAAGCGCATGAAACGAATCATCATCGGCATTCATGGACTGGGGAACAAGCCTCCTGCGTCCTTGTATCAATCGTGGTGGCGCAAAAGCCTGTATGAGGGATTCAGCCGCATCGGACATCCGCGCCGTAATCTTGCCTTTGAGCTCGTCTACTGGGCCGACATTTTACACCCACTACCCCTGGATCCTGCTGTCAAGGATCCGGATAACAACCGCTATCTGGATGAACCCTATCTGATCGCTGCCGGCGCTTCAGCCGTCAAACAGTCGATCATGCGCAAGAAACTGCTGCATCTGTTCGACAAGCGGCTGGACCGTTTAAAACTGGACGGTGAGGGCAATATCATCTGGAAGCACATCACTGATCTGATCATCCAGCGTTACTTTTTCGAGTTGGACAGCTATTACCGGAATTCGTGGATATCGCCGGTGGAGGGACCTCAACCGGTACGCGACCGCATCCGCAGCCGCTTGGCGGAGGTACTGCAACGCCATCAGGACAAAAAGATCCTGCTCATCGCTCATTCCATGGGCGCCATCATCGCCTATGATGTGCTGGCGCACACGGTGCCCGAGGTGTGCGTGCAGCAGTTGGTCACCATCGGTGCGCCGCTGGGCGTGCCGGTGGTGGTGCAAAAAATCCGCACCGAGTGGGGTTTGAGCGCCGGAATGCCGCCGACGCCCGATGCCGTCCGTGAACGCTGGCACAACCTGGCTGATCTGGAGGACAAAGTGGCGTTCGACTATCAGCTGGCGGACGATTACCGGCCGAACCGTCATCAGGTGGCGCCGCTGGATGTGCAGGTGGTCAACGACTATGTCATCCAGCGAAAACGGAATCCGCACAAGGATTTCGGCTATCTGCGCACTCGCGAACTGGCGACGATCTGTTTCAACTTTGTCAGCCAGGGGAGTTCCGTCGGCCGGATGCGCCGACTCGACCTGCAGTACCGGCTGTGGGAAAAACTGCTTCGATGGACAAAAGGTTCTCCGCAGAGCACCTGAACCGCTTCCGCATTCGCCTGGTAACGGATCACGGCGGATCGGCCATTCCAAGAAGAGGTAAGGCTTTTGTTTTTTCTCATCGCGTTTATCGCCGCCTTTGGCTATGCCCTGCAAATGACGCTGATGGCTGATTTTTACCGGCGCATGGATACCCTCTCGGCTGTGGCCTACCGTGGATTGTCGCTGGGATTGACCATGGCGCCGTTGCTGGCGTGGGCGCCCCTGGACCAATATGCCCGGCTCGGTTCCGTATGGCCGGTGTTGCTTCTCCTTTTCATTCTGACCGCCTGCGGCGACTGGGCCATCGCCGATGTGGTTCGTTTTCTGCCCGTTGGTGTCGGCACCGCTATAGCCAACAGTCTGATCGCCATCGTCACCGCTTTTCTCGGATTTGCTTTTTTTCATGAGGCGCTGCAGACCGGCCAGGTAGTGATGATGGCGCTGATCATTCTCGCCGTGTTTGTCCTGGGATTGACGCGGTCGACGGGAACGCT
>CAZKQR010000237.1:0-6978 GCA_964554965.1 uncultured Cytophagia bacterium
ACCCCGGGTGTTGAAGGCTTGTTCTAAACCGACACCTAAACCCCGGGTGTCTCTGTCATTGAGACCCCGGGTGTTGAAAAGGTTTTTAAAGCGACACCCGGTGTTGCCGCAAAAAGCGCGGCAGCTACCGGGGTCTGAGACAACCCCGACCCCGGGTGTTGAATGCTTTTTCTAAAACGACACCCCAACCCCGGGTGTCGCGCCCTTTGCGACCCCGGGTGTTGAATGCTTTTTCTAAAGCGCCACTCCTCAATTTCCCTTGCCCTGATAAACCGTCCGCGTTGGAAACGGGAACTCGATGCCATTCTCGTCGAAACGAACTTTCATTCGCCGGTTGAACTCGCGCGCCACCCACCACTGCTTGCCCGGCCGCGTGGTCGTGCGCGCACGAATGATCATCGATGAATCGGCAAAACGGTCCAATCCCTGTATCTCCAACGGCTCGATGATCTCCCGCCCATACACGGGATCCTCGCGCAGCGACGCATCCACCTCTTTCATCACCTCCAGCGCCCGATCCACATCCTGCGAATAGGTGATGCCGACTTCAAAGAGATAACGCGAATAATCCTTGGTCATATTGGTGACCGTATCGATAACGCCGTTGGGGATGAAATGAACGTTGCCGGACGCATCGCGCAGCACGGTCAATTTGAGGCTGACCTTTTCGACCTCGCCGCTTTTATTGGCGATCTGCACCACATCCCCCACGCGGATCTGATCCTGTGCCAGGATGAAAAAGCCATTAATAATATCCTTGATCAGGCTCTGCGCGCCAAAGCCCACAGCCAAACCGACGATGCCGGCCGCAGCCAGAACCGGTCCGATCTCGATGCCCAGCTCGCCCATCACCGTGATCGAGGCCACGGCCACCAGCAACACGTTCAAGGTGTGACGGATCACCAAGCCCAGCGTCTCAGCCCGCTTGCTGGCCTCAATATCCAGCTCTTTGTTCTCCACCAGACCGGCCAGCTTGCGGGAGAGGGTCCGGATCAATCGGAGAATAATAACAGTGATGAGAATGATGATAAGGATGCGGATGCCGGAACGCAGCATCGTCATGGTCAACTCTGAGGTCCAAGCGAGATACTTTTCCATAATAGCACTTTCTTATTTTTTCTCGAGTAAAATTTGCAAGAGAGCAAGAGCAGCAGGCTAATAATTATGATAGCCAATCCGCCGGCAAAACGCAAGAAAATTATCCCCATCGCATGACCCCGCATCCCCGGACTTAATCCTTGCTTTTGGATCTTACAATCAATATTTTATCAGGACAATGGGATTCGGCCATCCTTTTAGCCGGCAGACCGCACATCAGCCGGCCAGGACGGCCTTCTCCCCACTCGGATCAAATTTCATTAAAGGAAACGGATGAAACCATGAAAAAATGTTGGCTGCTGGGGATATTTTTTCTGATCACTTTCGGCCTGTTGTCAGGCAGCGAGAAAAAAACCGAACTGCGATTGGGACAGGCCCCGGTCAAGGACCTTTTGGCTGCCATGACCCCGGAAGAAAAGATCGGCCTCACCGTGGGGGAAGGAAAATTTTTACCCGCCGTGGACATGAAAACCATCGAGCAGGGCACGGGCATCATCATCGCCAACCAGAACGCCAATATGGTGATCCCCAGACTCGGCATCTGGTCTTCAGCCCTGACCGATGGCCCCGCCGGCGTCAATCGCGATCCGCGTCCGGCCGGCGCCACAGAACCTTCCTACACCACCTCTTTTCCCACCTCCACCTGCCTGGCAGCGACCTGGAACCTGGACCTGGCGGAAAAAGTGGGCCAAGCCGTCGGCAACGAGGTGCTGGAGTATGACTATGACGTGATCCTCATGCCCGCACTGAACCTTCATCGCAATCCCAAGTGCGGACGCAATTTCGAATACTATTCCGAAGACCCGCTGCTCTCCGGAAAAATGGCCGCGTTCATGGTCAAAGGCGTGCAGAGCAACGGCATCAGCGCCACGCTGAAACATTTTCTCGCCAACAATCAGGAGAGCAATCGAAGAAACTATAACGCCGTGATCAGCCAACGCGCCCTGCGCGAGATCTATCTGCGCGGGTTCGAGATCGCGGTCAAAGAGGGCAAACCCGACTATATCATGACCTCCTACAACCGGCTGAACGGTTTTTACACGGCGGAAAATCCCGAACTGCTGCAAGACCTCGTGCGCCAGGAGTGGGGCTTTCAGGGCGTGTTTATGACCGATTTCGACGGCTATGGCAGCGCGCTGGCCAAGGTGCGCGCGGGCAATAACATGCTCATGGGCGGCAACATGGATGAGGTCAACGAGCTCAAGGCCGCGCTCAAAGCCAAGACCCTGGACGAGAGCACGCTGGACAAAAACCTCACCTATAACCTGCAGATGAAACTGCAATCGCCCCGCGCCAAAGGCTTCAAGCCTTCGTTCAAGCCCGATCTGGCCGCGCATGCGCGGGTCGCCCGTGAAACAGCCGCTGAGGGCATGGTTCTGCTCAAGAACCAACGCAACACTCTGCCGATAAAAAAGGCGAAAACTGTAGCGGTCTTTGGCAAGATCGCTTACTATCTGATCGAAGCGGGGACCGGAAGCGGCGGTGTCCGCGGCAACGCGTATGCAGTCTCGGTCAACGATGGACTCAAGGCCGCCGGCTATACCGTGCTGCCCGAGCTGGAGAAAGCCTACACCGCGTTCATCGCGGATATCATGGCGAAAAATCTGGTGCCGCCCTATTTCAACAATCCCAAAATGCTGGCGGACAACGGCATCACCGACGGCAAGGCGCCGGGCCATTTCAAAAAAAGGCTGATCCCTTTCAGCGACGAGATGGCCATCGACAAAAAAACCATCGAAAGCACCGTGGCCCGCGCTGATGTGGCGGTGATCACGCTGGGCCGCAGCGCCGGCGAAAACTATGAGAACGGTTATCTGCCCTTTTCCAGCCTCGAACAGGAGCTGGTGCGAAGCGTATGCGAGATCTACCACCATGCGGGCAAAAAAGTGGTGGTGGTGCTGAATGTGGGCGGCGTGTGCGAGACCAGCAGCTGGAAAGATCATCCGGACGCGATTCTGTTGGCGTGGCAACCCGGACAGGAAGGCGGCCATGCGGTGGCCGATATCCTCAAGGGCAAGATCAATCCCTCTGGAAAACTGCCGGATACCTTTCCGCTTAAATACGACGATTTGCCCTCCGCCGCCTCCTTTCCCGGAGAGCCGGCGGATAATCCGGTTAATTCGTTCTATACAGAGGGCATCTATGTCGGCTATCGCTATTTCGACACGTTCGCAAAGCCGGCTGCCTATGATTTCGGCTACGGCCTCTCCTACACCACCTTTGAGTATTCGGATGTGAAATTGAGCAGCGCGGATTTTTCCAAGACCCTGCAGGTCACGGTGACGGTGCGGAATTCCGGCAAAACCGCAGGCAAAGAGGTGGTACAGCTCTACCTCGCCGCTCCGCAGCAAAAGATGGAAAAGCCCGTTCAGGAGCTGAAAGGATTCGCTAAAACCAGATTGCTGCAGCCCGGCGAGTCGCAGCGAATCACCTTCACACTGGATCCCCTCGCCCTGGCTTCTTTTCAAAGCGGCGTCAGCGCCTGGGTGGCTGAAGACGGCCGTTATGAAACGCGCATCGGCGCTTCGTGCAAAGATATCCGTCTCACGGCTTCGTTCAATCTGACCGAGCCGATCCTGGTGGAAAAAGTTAACGACATTCTCTATCCCAACTTTTACATGCAAGAGCTCTGCCGGAACACCGGCACGTTGTAAGCAGAACAAAGCGGTGAATCTCATCTCCATCGACATTCGCAACGCGGACGTGCGCGTCCGCGTTGCGGCTGTTTTGAATTCCATCAAAGAGGTCGCCGCTTGCTTTTTGCCGCTGCACATTTTTAAGCTGATGAAATGGCTGGTTCGATAAACATCGAGTCGATGATGAGAGCATTCACGCTGCTGTTGATAACCGCCGCCTGCCTTCAGGCGCAGCTGATCACTGTGGAAACCCAGGTTCCGATGGACACGGCCGGCGCCGTGCTGGAAGTTACACCGGAGCTGCGGGGCCGATTGGCGCTTTATCCAGAGGTGGAAAATTTCCTCTCCGCCAAACTATTTCAGAGCGTTGATTCCACTTTTATCCTGGAGGTCGCCTTTAAAAAGAACGGAGCGCTGACCCGAAGCAGAACGCTCAAGAACGCTTCAGCGGTGCAGGCCTTGCGTCAAGAGTTGAGCCAACGGCTCCTGAGCGCTGCGCAACCTCAAGCTCTCAACCAGTCGGGCCGCACCGGCCTCATCGTTCACCAGACCCTGCTGGGGCTGGGCTTTTACGGCTGGGCGGTCCCCTCCATGCTGAACATCGAGCAGGATCGCCAGACCGTGGCCGCCTATATGCTGGTCGGCGCCGCCGGCTTTGGCCTGCCCTATTATCTCACCCGCAACCGGCCGGTCAGCACAACGCAGAGCATGCTGACTTCCTACGGATCCACTCGGGGCATCCTTTACGGCGTGTTTTTGAAAAATATTTTTGCACCGAAAGCGGACTCGGACAAAAGCAGACTGGGGCCGTTGCTCCTGGGAAGCATCGCCGGTTCGGTCAGTGGTTTTACGATCGCAGGAAGAACAAAACAGGATATCGGCAGCGTGGAATTGGCCGGCGTCATGGGGGATTTCGGCATCGGCCTGGGCGCAGCCACAGCGCATCTGGCAGACCTGTGGAAATACGATTCAAGAAAATCTGCCGCCCACGCCACCATGCTGGCCATGGCCGCAGGCGGATTGGGCATGGGCGCCTGGCTGTCGCAGCAAGAATCGTACACCCGTGGGGATGCCTATGTGCTGCGGATGAACGGCCTGCTGGGCGCACAATGTCTGACGCCGCTGGCTGCGGCCATCAGCGGCAAGAAAGAAAAGGCCTACACCACCGGCGCCGTGCTCGGCGCCGCCCTGGGCATCGGCGTAGGCAACCACCTACTGGCGAAACAGAATTTCACCTTCAGTGAAGGCGTGCTCATCAGCTGCGGCCATATCGCCGGCGGATTGCTGGCAGGCGGCCTCACCTATCTGCTCGACTCTCAGAACCGTTATGATGAAGTGACCTATCTGTCCACCACCGCGCTGGGCAGCCTGGCCGGACATGTTCTGCTGTATAACGCCTTTTCCAAGAAACGCAATCAGCAAGCCGCCACCTGGAACCGCCTGCAGATCGGCCTGGCGCCGCTCAACCTGATCGCGGCCAAACGCCGGCCTCAATCCCACTCCCCCTCTTTTGTACCGCCGTTCTTTATGGCGCAATGGAAAATATAATTTGATGAAAAGGCCCCTATCCCTTTTATATCTCCTGCTTGGTCTCTCGCTGGCCTGCGGCAAGCCATCGCCCATGCCGGTTGAGGAGAAAATGCGCTCGCGACCAATCGATGCACGCTATCTGCTGATGATCACCAGCGACTTTGGCAGCGTACGCCGATGCAGCACGCAAAGCCAATTGCACAACATTGCCCGCATCATGGCCTCCAGCCGTGCCGATATCATCACCCTGGACGCCAGTGCAAACGGCTTGTGCAACTATCACAGCGCAAAGGGCTATTTCCAGACCGGCTCCCCCTTTGACGCCCTGTTCGATCAAGGCATCGATCCTTTGCAAAATACCATTGAATCTCTTCACCATGAGGGGATTACGGTTTTGGCGAATATCCGGATGAACGATCATCATGGCGCCCTGGATCAATGGACGCCCTGGGAACGGGAACATGTCCAATGGTCGCTGCGCCGCGACACCGGCAGCCGCGACTGGAAATCCATCGGCGCATTACGGCAGATGGACTTTGCCATCGCGGGCGTGCGCGACTATCGCTTTTCCATCATTCAAGAGATCGTTGATCGCTATGAGGTGGACGGCCTTCAGCTGGATTTCGGCCGTACCGCACCGTTTCTCTCCGAGCCCCGGCAGGAAAAAGCGCACTATTTGACCGATTATGTACGCCGGATTCGCGCTTTGCTGGACCAGGGCGGCCGTTCACGTCTGCTGTCTGTTATCGTCCCCTGGGATACGAATTTCTGCCTGCAGCAGGGATTGCAGGTGGATCGATGGATCAGCGAGGGGTTGGTCGATCTGGTTTGTCCCGGTGAGTGGTATTACGCGGATTGGAATATCCCCCTGGATCAGTGGGTGCAGTGGACAAAAGGTACCCCTTGCCGGTTGGTTCCACACACACCCGGCAATGTTTCTCCCTATCAGGTGTTTGAATTCGGCGAGCCCTCTCTGCTCGGTGAAAATCATGTTTTGGACAGCGCCAAGATCCGGGCCATTGCACAAAATTTTTTCGCCCAGAACGTCCACGGAATGATGTTCTATAATTTTTATGCGGACCAGTTCGGCGCCGATTACCCCTCTTTACGCGATTGGCTGGGGCCGGAGACCCGCTCTGCATCGACCATGCATTTCCTGCACAGCCGGCGGCTTTTGTACCAGCCCAACGAATTAGATTGCTTTGATATCGGCGCCGCTTTCCAGCGTCTGCCGTTGCGCAAATCCGGCGATTGGGTCGATCTGCCGTTTCAGCTCAGCGGCGTTGCGGATTCCGCTGCGCTGGTTCTGCGGCTGGCCGTGGTCGACGCCTTGGCCGGAGACGACCTGCACGTCCGGCTCAATGACCGTGATCTGGGTGGTTTGAGGTCCGGCCACTGGCAGGTCCGCTGTGGGATCGTCAAAGGCCGGTCAACGCTGATCGCCCAAATTCCGCTTAAGAAAGAATCCCTGCAGAATGGAAAGAACATTCTCATGCTGCAACTCGCTGCGCTGAATAAGGATCGCAAGGCGCCGCTCACCGTGGGGGAATTTGAAATCATGGTGCATCCGCGCCCTGCGGGGCATTAGTATGCAGGCAATTTATTTGTTGCCATCAAGGCGTTCGTCCGTTTTTTAAGAGCCTGTTAGCAGAGCTGCCAGGCGGTGGTAAAATACTTGATTGCCGCAACAGCCGCGATCGGAAATAACGACAGC
>CAZKQR010000238.1:0-6961 GCA_964554965.1 uncultured Cytophagia bacterium
ACCAGAGAGGCCTCCCCTCCTCCTCTGCCGCTGATCATGGGCAGCACGGCTTTTAAAACCGGACGAAGATCAAACCGATCCTGGGAATTGGCAAAGACCAGATATCCCTGATCACCCTTGGCGGCCAGCAGATAGATGCCGGGTTGCTTTTTACTCGCGCTAACCGCTATTCGACGCAGATCGTCCATCGCGAGACCCTCAAACAACTGCACCACCACACCCTGTTGTGCCGCACGCTCACACAATCCGGCCATCGCCTGATCAGCCTGGGCGCGGCTGTGTTGCTGCAACGCCTTGCGCATCTCTTTGTTCTCAGCGATTATTTTTTCAATCTGCCCCGTCAGCTGATCTGACCCAGTGGTCAATGCGTCGCTCAACGTTTTGATGATCTGAGATTGTCTGCAGAACTCTTGCCAGCCCCGCCGGCCGGCGACGAAGGTCAGCCGCCAATGACCGCGAATGCGTTCTTCCGCAAGAATCTTGATCAGTCCCACCTGGGCGGTGCCGGCCACATGAGTGCCGCCGCAGGGATCCAAATCCAGACCGGCTATTTCCACCAGCCGGATCGGCACCTCCAGCACGATCTTTTTGCGCACCACTCGGTCGTTCGCCTGCTCCGGGGTGACGAAAAAAGAGTCCACTGCGCGATTCTCCCAGACCACCTGATTGGCTCTCTCTTCGACCCGCTGCAGGATCTCCTCCGTAAGGTCCGTAACGTCGATCTCGATGGTGGAAACCTCTTCGCCCAGATGAGAGGCCAATGTGGAGATTTTAAACAGCTCACTGAAACAGCCAGCCAGAATATGAAAGGCCGTATGCTGCTGCATAAAACCAAATCGCCGCTGCCAGTCGATCTTTCCTTCAACTGTGCCATCCAGCAGAGGCAAAGATAACAGATGCCAGATTTCCCCATCCTGGTATTTGACATCGTGCACAGCGATCCCGTTCAGCCAGCCGGTGTCGTGCATTTGACCGCCTGAAGTGGGATAAAAACAAGTTTGATCCAGCACAACAGCGGGACAACCGTCCATCACGCCGGATTGCAGCACTCGAGCTGAAAAGTGGGTTTGATAGGCATCGTTGAGATACAATCGTTCCGTCACATCGGCTCCTTAGCCATGGATGAGATTTTGGTCTGCTTTTGGCGGATGCGCGCCTCTCGTCTGCACAGATCGTGGAGAAAAGGCTGATATTTTTTTTCCGGCTGCAGCTCCATCAGGGTCTCGGCACGGGTCCTGACCCTGCGGATAACAGTCAACGCCGCTGCATACTCCTTGCTCCTGTGCTCATAGTACTTGATCAGCTCGAGATAGGGGTCGGGCGAAAAAGAGCCGCTTGCGTTCAGCAGTGTCAGCCAGATCTGTTCCGCCTCCTGATAACGCCGCAGCCGTTTGAGATTCCACGCTCTGCGCATCTGCATTTGATAGTGTTCAGCTGCTGAGCTGTCGTCCGCTGCAACGCACGCCTCGCTGGCCTGTTCATAAAGACCTAAATATTCATAGGTTCGGGCTACGCCCAGGCGATGAAACGGCACGGCGCTGCCGCTGCAGCGGAAAACCTGGGCAGCCCGGATCAGCAGGCGCAGCAGAGAGATCAGATCAAAGGCGTTGTGCTGAAAGACCTGTTTGAGCGGCGCCAGATCCCGGGTTCGCAGGCTGTCGAAATAGAGAGATGGGATCAGCTCACCGGGCACATCTGCTGTCCGGCGAAAACCGAGCACCGCCTGCTCCATGCTGCTCAGGCGGCTGTCCGGGGCAAACGGCCGCCACAACCGTCTGCTGGTATGCAACAGGTCCAGATGAAGAAAACGGCTCCAGTCCATAGGGACCCGATTAAGAATGCATCGAGTGTGCAATAGCGGTAAATCAAAGGTTTTGCCGTTATAGGACACCAGCCCGGTCACGTCCTCCAGCCACTCCGCTACGCCGGTGAGCATCGCGCGCTCCTGAAAAAAATCGTGCATAAAAAACTGCCGCACTACGACGGAGCCCTGCTGCAAACGAGCCACGCCGACCAGAAAAGCGCAGGTTCCAGTGCCGCCCGCAAGCCCTGTGGTCTCGGTGTCGATCCACGCCGTGTGCATCGGTTGCAATTGGTCCAGAATCCGATTTTTTCCGATGCAGACGAAATCCTGCGGCTGCAGATCCAGGACAGCCTGAAGTTCGGGCCAATCCTGAAAAGCGAACGTTTTCTCCCGCAACCAATAATCGCCTGCGGAGGAACTCCCGCGCTCCAGCCCCAGCGTTTCGATTCCGACTAACCCATCCCGGCCGGCCGGTGTCTGTGCCTCCGATGAGGCTGTTGGCTGCAGCGCGCGCAGTTTTTCGATAACAGACGTCATGACGCTTCGCCGTTCACTCGATATTCAGCTGAGATTGGCCATAAAGGACAGCAACAAAAGACCGCCTGCTTTGCCGGTCTCCCCCACCTCCAACGCCGGCCCTACGCAGGAGGGACAGCCGTTTTTGCACGAACAGGCTTGAACCAGATCATAACCCGCTTTCGCGATCTCTTGGTGAATCTGATACAGCTTTTTGCAATACCCCACGCCTCCGGGGTACACCTCCCAGATAAAAATGGTAGGCAACTGGGAATGGGTGGCGCGCATCATGGGCATGACCGACAGGTCGCGCGGATCCGTCATCAGATAGAGCGGCGCGACGTTTGCCAGCACATTGGCGACGGCTTTGAGCGCATCGCCGAACTCTTGCTGCGGCATGTGCAGCTCTTCATAAAGCTGTTCCGGAAATCCAAACCAGAACCCCTGCGTGTGCATGGTCAGTTCAGGCAGGGCGATTTTGGCCCACCCCACGTTTTCGTGGGTATGAAATTTTATTTTTTTATACATCGTGGCAATGCTGGTCACCGCCACCTCTCCCCAGCCGGCGCGTCCGGCGCCGATCTGTCGCTCTTCGCTTACCTCGAGAAGCTTCAAATCCGACTTGAGCTGGGCGTCGGTATAGTAATCAACGCTGACCTGATGGACATAGGCCTTTCGCCGCGGCCAGTCCAGATGGTCCACATGGTATTGACGGCTTTCATGCAGATAGATGGCGCCGTCATGCACCATCAGCGGCGCCGCAAAGAGATCCAGCTCTCCGATCACCTTCTCTTCAGGCGTGGTCTTGTCGATGATCACCACATTCTCTTCCGCAGCGCTGCGCAACGATACCGCCTCTGCCGGATAGACTTCAGCCATCCAATGCCAGCGCTCCTCCGAGAGATGGAGAACGCGGTTCTCCTGCAAAAAGCCCAGTATCTCCTGGGTGCTGTCGACGCCGCCCGTTTGAGTCCAGCTTTCGCCAAAACGTTCAGCGGTCGTGAACGGCAGTTCAAAAGCGGCGCACTTGATGTGGCTCAGCAGGATCAGCAGATTATCCGGATTCAACAGGCCGGCCTCCGGCGATTGACTGAACAGATACTCCGGATTGCTCATCAGATACTGCTCCAGCGGCGCCGATGAGCCGATGAGAATCGCCACCGAGGTTTCGTTGCGCCGGCCTGCACGACCGGCCTGCTGCCAAGTGCTGGCAATGGTCCCAGGATATCCAGCCAGAATGCAGGCTTGCAGTTGGCCGATATCGATGCCGAGCTCCAGCGCATTGGTGCCGACCACGCCAAGGATGGTCCCGTCGCGCAATCCCTTTTCAATCTCTCTGCGCTGCAGCGGCAGATAGCCGCCGCGATACCCGCGCACCAGATGGGGAGATTTTTTAAAACGACGCATGATCTCTTTTAAATACGTCACCAGAATCTCCACCCGCAACCGGCTTCTGGCGAACACGATGGTGGGAATATCCTGAGCGAGAAAACGGGCGGCGAGACTCTGCGCCTCCTTGATGTAGGAACGCCGGATGCCCAGCTCCCTGTTCACCACCGGAGGATTGTAGAGAATAAAATGCTTGACGCCGCTGGGCGCTCCGTTACTATCGATGAGATACATAGGTTCGCCGGTGATGTGCTCGGCAAACTCGAGCGGATTGGCGATGGTCGCTGAGCAGCAGATGAAGGCAGGCCGGCTGCCGTAAAAACGGCAGACGCGCTTCAAACGCCGGATGACGTTCGCCAGGTGGCTGCCGAAAACGCCGCGGTAATTATGAATTTCATCGATGACAATGTAGCGCAGGTTCTCGAAGAGTTTGACCCAGAGCGTATGATGCGGCAGAATGCCGGTGTGCAGCATGTCCGGATTGGTGACCACAATATGGCCGGAAGTACGAATGGCCTTGCGCGCAGTGACCGGTGTATCGCCGTCAAAAGTATAACTGCGGATGTCAAACGAGAGCTGCGACGACAACAGAGCGATGATGCTGTGCAATTCAGCCACCTGATCCTGCGATAGTGCTTTGGTGGGAAACAGATACAGCGCACGGCTGTCCTGCTGTTTCAAGACCGCATCCAGAACCGGCACGTTATAGCAGATGGTTTTGCCGGATGCCGTGGGTGTAACGATCACCGTGTTGCGTCCCTGCAGGATGGCCTCGATGGCCGAAGCCTGATGGGAGTAGAGCGAATGAATGCCATGAGCCTGCAGCGCACCTTTGAGCCGGCCGTCGAGGGCTTGAGGATACTCGGCCCATACCGGCTGCCTGGCCGGGAGTTCTTTCCATAACGAGACCTTTTCCATGAAACTTTGGTCCCGCTTCAGGTAATCCAGCAATTGATCGATGGTCATAGGGTCTCTTTGACAAGATAAATGGTTCCAGCGCCGCCATCCACTTTAACCATGTCGCCCGGTTTGATCAGAGCCGTGGCCTGAGGCACGCTGGTGACACTGGGAACGCCGAATTCTCTGGCCAGGATGGAGGCATGGGAAAGAACACCGCCCACTTCCAAAACCAGAGCGGAGATCTGGTGAAAGACCGGCGTCCACGCCGGATCGATGGATCGTGCGATGAGAACACTGTTCTTGGGAGCGGCAAAGGCCTGCTCACAGGTGAGCGCAATGTAGGCAGGCCCCGACGCGATGCCTCGAGAAACAGGGACGCCCTTAAAGATCGTCTGCGCTGCAGGCGTATAGTGATGGCCGGTGGGTGTAGCCCACTGGGCTGAAAACTCCTTCCTCTGCTGGATGAAGGAAGCGTAGGTTTGCACCGATATTTGGGCAGTTGCGTCTTCCAGTTCCTGTTTAGTTAGATAGAAAACATCCGACGCCGTTTCCAGTGTACCCAGATGCTGCAGATGATCGGCCATGTGCAGCACCACCCTTCTGCTCTGTGCTAAAATTCGCTGCCAAAGATCCCGCTGATTTTCTCGCAGCAGAGTAAAAATTTGCGCACGGCTCAAGAGATAGGAGAAAATTTGAGTATAGATCGATCTGAGAAAAGGGTTGTGAGAGCGTGCCATTTGTCCGGCACATTCCAGTTCTGCTTCTTTTCTTTGCTGTATGGCGTGGAGCAGAGATTTACCGTTGTTCGATCCTTCCTGCGCAGAGTGCAGACGTTTGCCGAAATGGACTATCCGACCTTTGCTTTCAGCCCAAGTGGGATAACTGATATCCAAACTCTCGGAACGATGGCCATATAGACGAAAATACTCATCCCAATTCTCCTGTGTATTATATCGGCTTTCCTGCAACTTTAAAAGATGGAGATTAGCCAGCACCGTTTGGTTGTTCTCAAGGCCGGACAACAGTTTTTGGCTTAAGCTCAGACGATCCTGGCTGGGCATGGCCAGCCCGATGATCTTTGACAGCAGTTCATAATAAAGATCGGCAAAAGTAATGCTCCATCGATGAATGGAGAGGAACAGATCACTCAACTCTATGGTTTTATTGAGATATGCTCTCAGCTCTAAATAGGAACAGTTGCTCAAATCGGCTTCATGTATTACTTTAAGATCAAGCAGGCAGATACGCTGAAAAGTACCCCACTTGTGCAAGTGAAAAAAAGGAAGCCAATCCAAATTTTTGCCAACGAGCCTGGTAATTAGATAAGGGGCGGCTTTGGCCAGGGCTATCCACCATACCTGGGACCGCTGCATCAGGCCAAGACTGTTCTTTTTGTCCTCAGATATGAACCGTAATGGAATAATGGAATACAAGGATTGAAGCACGCGCAGTTGACTGAAAGGGATACCTGAGCTTATTCTGGTAAGATGCTTTGCTTGGGCCAGATCATCAAATCCCATAAACCAGAGGGGATCGCGAAAAGCGTTCTTTTCCAGAATGTCGCGAATTAAACTCCAGCCCAGGACTGAAACAGGGCCGCTGAATCGTTCGATGAAAAAATAGTTTACATACTCTAACCTGTTTTCATCCCACCAGCGCTGCCCCTGTGCGAACAACGCGGTAATCGGTCTTGCCTGCAAAATCCACAATTGATTTTGTGAATCGATGGCCCACTCAATATCCTGCGGACCGACCAACCGCTTTTCTATTTCCAGCCCGGTGCGAAACAAGGTTCGCAGCAGCTCGGCAGCTGCCGGATTTGATAATCGACCCTTTTTTTCATGAGCCAGGGGGAGTCCGGATGGTCGTGCAAATTCAACACGAAAAGGCTCTTCCCTCCCCTCCATCAGATGCTCCCCGGTCTGATGAACGTATTCGACCAGCATGTGGTCATCGGCGGAACTGGGATTTTGCGTGAATAATACGCCGGCGAACTGGGCGGCGATCATAGGCTGCAGAATCACCGCCATCCCCGGATCGGTCTGCTGAACCTTGCCCGGATAAGCGTTTTCAGCCGGCGTACATCCGGATTGAACGACCGTGTGAATGGCATCGAGGATCTGACCATGATCCATCAGATGAAGCAGCGACTTGAATTGTCCAGCGAAAGAGTAACGGGCCGCATCTTCGGCCAGCGCCGAGGATCGTACGGCATAACCTGATTCTGAGGGATGTTTGCTGCAAAACTGAGCGATGATTTCCAGAAGGCGGCGATCCGCGGCAACGGATTGGGAGGTTAATGTTGAACAGATATAGGTCGGCAAGACCACAAAGTCAGGCACCCGGATGCCG
>CAZKQR010000239.1:0-6952 GCA_964554965.1 uncultured Cytophagia bacterium
CAAGTTCGAGAATTTGTGTCATGTACAGCACAATTTGACTTGGAACATTCGGGGCAGTTAAAATGAGCACCACGTTGAAAATCGATCGTCAGGTCTAATCGTCTTTTCTCTGGATCGAATTTAAAATCTGTCACATGCCAGGGCTCTTCCAGCCCAAGTGCCAGGCTAAACAGTTCATTGGTAGCCATATAAATCCTTTCTGAATAGATCTGATCGTTCTGCAATTCTGTCTATCAGAAAGGAATTTAGCAAAAATATTAAAATTTTACCCACTCAATGTTGCTTAGAACCATAAAAATAGATTAAAGCCGCCGGGGAAAATGTAAAATCAGAGCCAAAGGTGAAAATTTAACTGTTTTAACATCTGTTAATAAAGATAATTAATTTCCTATAAAACAACAAGAGAAAAACGCGAGTCGTCGCCGTCTTTGGATTAACCGTTAATTTACTTGATTTGCCGGGTTACTTTTTGTATTATATGATCACTCAGATCAGCGGTCATGCCATTATCCTGATCAGTCGCCGCTCTCTACAATCCATTCCTACATCATACGAACTCTTTCCGAACCCTTCATAGGAGCTATGATGACGTCACGTTACCGATTCAGCCTTTTTACTCTTTCAGCGATCCTCGTCCTATCGCTGTCAAGCGCATTTGCCGCTCAAATCCAGGGCAAGGTGACGGATGGAGCGAGCGGGACTGCACTGGCGGGCGCCAACGTCTTTCTGAAAGGAACGGCCGTCGGCACCACCACGGACCTCGAGGGCAGCTATTCGATCAGCAATGCACCGGAAGGAGATTTCATTCTGGTGGCGACCTACATCGGCTACAAACGCCATGAATCTTCGATCTCGATCCAAGGCGATCGCAAAATAGCGCAAAACATCAAAATGATCTACACCATGGTCTCCATGAATGAAATTCAGATCACGGCGCAACGCGAAGGCCAGGTCGCGGCGATCAACCAGCAGATCTCTTCGGATCAGATCGTCAACGTAGTGTCTCAGGAGCGCATTCAGGAGCTGCCGGATGCCAATGCGGCAGAGGCGATCGGTCGTCTGCCGGGCGTGGCGGTGCGACGGTCCGGAGGCGAGGCGCAAAAAGTGCTGATCAGGGGTTTGGACGCCAAGTTCGCCACCATTACCCTGAACGGCATCGAAATTCCAGCGACCAACAGCGAGAACCGCGATGTGGATCTCTCGGTCCTTTCTCAGGACGCCCTGGCGGGCATCGAGGTGTATAAATCCCTGACGCCTGATCAGGACGCAGACGCCATTGCCGGCACGGTCAATCTCCTCACCGGTAAAGCGCCCAGCGGCCGCAACGTACAAGTTGACCTGGTCGGCTCTTACAATGCACTGATGAAAAGCTACAGTCAATATGATTTCAACGGACGCTTCAGCGATCGTTTCTTCGACAACCGGCTGGGCGTGCGCGCTTCTGCCGGAGCCTCCAAACGGGACCGCAGCAGCGAATCCTTTATCGACAGCTGGTCGATCCCGGCCAATCTGGACTATTCCATCTCTTCACTCAAAGTGAGCTTGATCGAGGAGGAACGCAAAAGGAACAGCGCCGAGCTCTCCCTGGACTATAACACGCCCGACGGCGGCAACATCAAGTTTCTCAACATCTACAGCCAAACCTCACGCGGCACGGTGGATTGGGGCCGCACTTATCCGGTCGGTGCGGACGTACGCTATGAGGCCACGGTGCGCGACCAAACCATTCGTGCGTTGAACAACTCTCTTCTCGGAGAGAACCATCTACTGGGTGTGGATGTGGATTGGGCACTGGCCCACACCTATACGGAAAACGAAAGCCCCTTTGAACATTACATGCGCTTCTATGAACCCAATTCCACCATCGCCGGTATGCGCACGGTCGGCAGCATCGACACGCTGCATATGCCCGGCAAATATCTCATCCCCTACGCCTACAACAACTTTAACAAGGCCGGCATGGATCGCGCCTTCTTTTACAAAAACTCGAATAAAGACCGCAACCTGGTCGCCAAACTGGATCTGAAAAAATCGTTCACACTCTCTTCCAAACTGGCGGGATTTATTAAAACCGGTTACAAGTTCCGCGGCAAGGATCGGACCCGCGATGCCGACTACTATATGGGTCCTTACTGGCTGCGCACCACTCAGGACTTTTTTTACAACGACCGGGGAGAAAAGGTTCCCAAGGATTGGACCGGGACCTATTGGGAGAGCAAACGGTATACCGGCCTGCTGACCGATTTTCTCGAAGGTCCGCCCTACTCCTCCCGAGTGATCAACGAGGATTACCTGCTCAATCCGCTGGTCAGTGGGGACCGGGTGCGGCAGTGGTGGGAGATCAACAAAAACGGCATCAGCGAGGACGGATTGCGCCAGGATTACAACTATCTACTGGAGAGCAACCGCTATAAATACAACGTGCAGGAGAACGTCCATGCCGGTTACCTGATGACCAAACTGAACTGGGGTCAATTTCTCTCCGTCATCGCCGGCGTCCGCTATGATGAGGAGAACAACACCTACACCGCCAAATACGCCCCGGAGATCGTCGGCCAGTTTGAAGCCCAGCACGGCGTCGTCACCGACAGCACGGCGCACTTTAACAACAGTTTTTGGCTGCCCATCGCCCACCTGCGCCTCAAACCCGCGAAATGGTGGGATATCAGGCTGGCGGCCACCCAAACGTTGGCCCGTCCGGATTTCCAGATGCGCCTGCCGGCGCTGTACATCGATCGTCAGGAAGCCACCATCGAACGCAGAAACCCGAATCTCAAAACCGCGCTGTCGCATAATTATGACGCCAACATGTCGTTTTACTCCACTCAGTACGGTCTGTTTACCGTTGCCGGCTTTTATAAAGAGATCGACAACATGTTCTACTGGCTTTACAATGTGCGCATCGCCGGACCGGCCCATGCCGACAGCATCGGATTGCCGGCTGAATACGGGCCCTACAATCAGTATATGCTGAGCGAACCGGTGAACACGTCGGATACCAAGGTGTGGGGCTTTGAGCTGGAATTGCAGACCAATCTGAGCTTTCTGCCCGGTCTATTCAAAAACTTTATTTTCAACGCCAACTATGCGCGGATCTGGTCCGAGACCACTTATCCGAGGTTTAAACTGGGCGCTGCAACCGGATTTCCGCCCAGGTACAAGCCGGTGTATTATTTCACCAAACGCGAGTTGACCGGTCAAACCGATTACACCGGCAACCTGGCGCTCGGCTACGATCAGGGAGGCTTTTCCGGCCGATTGTCGGTTTATTTCCAAGGACCCTATTTAACCTCGATCAGCCAAACCGGACAGGAATGGGATCAATATCAAAAAAGCTTCAAGCGGCTGGACCTATCGTTGAAGCAAAAACTCACGGACCAGATCTCCGTGTTTTTAAACATGAACAATCTGACCAATTCGGTGGAAGGTACTTATTTTTCCTTCCGACGGCTGGACCAAGGCGGATACAGGAACGGCATCACCGGAGATCTGGGCATCCGACTCACCCTGTAGTCCGTACTACCAGGAGACAGATGGCTTCTTGACCTTGTGGAGGTGATGCGGCGACAACAACACTCTAATTCGCACCTGATTCTTTTCATCCAAATTTGGAGGTACCCTAATGAAATCAAGATTTTGCTACGCAGTGGTTCTGGTATGTCTGATGGCGTCTTTTACGACTCCGCTTTTCGCTGAAAAAGTACTGGATCCTAACACCGACTTTATCAACGTGCTCATCAAAGGCGACACGCTGGCGAACGGCAAACGGGCGGATTCCGTCTATATTCTGCAACGCGGCGCCACCTACTACACGCAAGGGTTTATTCAGAACATCGGTTTCCCATTGACGCTCAAAGCGGCAGAAGGCAGCGGCCCGTTGCCGAGAATCGCCGCCTGGCCGCAGACCGATGGAACTCTGGGCGCCCGTTTGCTCGATGCCACGCATGACTGCTATCTATACAACATCTATTTTGACGGTATGGGCCCCAACGCAGACACCGGCGTGCCCGATCGGCTCTTTCGCATGGGCGGTCAGCTGCTCCGCGCCGGGGCGGCCGGCAAGGTTCTGGTGACGGACGGCTGCATTCTCAACAACTGCGGTCAGGTGATGGTGCGCTCCAACAGCGGCGCGCGGTTGCTTAAATTCACCAACACCGTCTTTGCCAACATGGGCCAGGTCTCGGCCGACAACCTCGGCAACGGCCGCGTGGTTGATTTTCGCGACGGCGCCACCGACACCCTGATCATGCGCAACTGCACCGTGATCAACGGCGCCGACCGCATCATCCGGCATCGCGACGCCACCAACAAACAGAATTTCCTCCAGTATGTCGAGATCGATCACTGCACCTTCGTTCACTGGTTGGGCGCCTTCGGCATGCTCCATATGGGCGACCTCGGCGCATCAGGACTGAAACTGACCAACAACCTGTTTGTCAATCCCATGGCCTTCGGCTACAGCACCACCGATGAATGGCGCCGGGCCGAGTTTGATCTTCATGGTGAAAAAGATGCCAACGGCATTCCGATCATGTACATGGTCAGCGATGAGATCAACGCCACGGTCACGCCCAAGTATGAGATGCATCACAACGTGCTTTACACCGAGCAGGGCGTCCGTGACATCTGGGCGCAGCATGGCATCAATCCTGTGCCGTTTGTAACACACCGCATCAAATCGTTGATCGGCGCCGATTCCCTCAAAACCCATATCGAGGCGAATGTCACGCTGAAAAACATTCCACCGTTCATGTACGATCTGCTGACCTGGTATTACAACAACCCGATTACCGTGGCCGCCAGCACGACCTCCGAGCATGATTTCAATCGCATGTCTCGCGATTTCTGGTCGGATTCCTTGGATTGTTCGTACACCACCGACAATCTCGCTTTTGTCGGTTCCGACGGACTGCCGGTGGGCGCCACCAATTGGAATTCGATCATCACCGCGGTGAAGGTGAACGAAGCGATTCCAGAAGTGTTTGCGTTGAACCAGAACTATCCCAACCCGTTCAATCCGGCCACCTCGATCTCTTACTCCATCGCCTCGGCCGGCAAAGTCAACCTGAAGGTTTTTGACGTGAGCGGCCGTGAGATCATGACGCTGGTCGATCAGATGCAAACCCCTGGCAATTACCAGGTGACGTTCAACGCCCGCCAGTTGCCCTCCGGATTCTATTTCTACACGCTGGTCAAAGGCTCAGAACGAATGACCAAAAAGATGCTGCTGGTTAAATAAAGTCCCTGTTCCACCCCGAGGTGCTTCGGCTTTGCCGGAGCACCTTTTTTTTTGCTGCTTGCATTATTTTAAAAAAATGGTAGATTGATACACACCCGAACGAACAGGACTCATTAAAGGAGAGAAACATGCCGGCACTCACGAATCCGCCGTTGCGGAGCAGCACCCCCCTGCCGATCAAACGCAGAGATTTCATCAAGTGGACGGCCGCGGCCGGCTTATGGGCCGGCGCCGCTCAGGCCAAGCTCGATCATCCCCAGATTGACCCGAATAAAAAAGTCAGGATCGGCATTGTCGGCGGCGGATTTGGCCGGGGCTTTCAATTCCATGAACACCCACAGTGCATCGTTGCCGCGGTCAGCGATCTCCGGCCCGAGCGCCGACAGGCGCTGATGGAGACCTACCGCTGCGGCCTCTCCTACCCTTCCCTCGAGGAGATGGTCAAAGATCCCGCCATCGACGCCATCGGTGTATTCACCGAGGGACCGAACCACCTCCGTCACGTCAAGTTGGTGATGGAACACGGCAAGCACGTGCTCTGCGCGGTTCCGGCCTGCTGGGGATCGGTGGATGAAGCCGAGGAACTGCTGCACCTGGTCAAAAAAACCGGCTTGATCTATATGATGGCTGAAACCGGCTATTATCAACAATTCACCATATCGGTACGAAATTTCTATCAACAGGGAGCGTTCGGCGACCTGTTTTATTGCGAATCCGAATACCAACATGACGGTCTGGAAAATCTCTATTTCGAAAACGGCAAAAGAACCTGGCGCTATGGATTGGCGCCCATGCACTACCCGACGCACTGCACCACGCACCTGATCGGCGTGACCGGAGAACGCCTTACCCAGGTCAGCTGCATAGGGTGGGGCGACGACAGCCCCTTTCTCAAGGACAACACGGACCATAATCCGTTTCACAATGAAAGCGCATTTTTTAAAACCAACCGCGGTCATTCCTTCCGCGTCAACGTCTGGTGGAAGGGCGCGCATCTGGGCGGTGAACGAGCCAGCTGGATCGGCTCCAAGATGAGTTTTTACGCGCAGAACGGCCGAAGCGGGCCAGCCGTGGTGAAGAAAAGCACACAGCTGGGCGCCGATGATGCGGGATTCGTCCAGAGCAAAGCCGAGTTGGAGCCGTACGAACAGCCGGACTGGTGGGCGACGGATTTATTGCCTGCGCCGCTGCGGCATAAAAGCGGGCATGAAGGTTCGCACACCTTCCTCACCCACGAGTTTATCGATGCGGTGATCCATGAACGCAAGCCGGCCGTGGACATCTACGAATCCCTCGCCTATACGGTTCCGGGGATCATCGCCCATCAGTCCGCGCTCCAGGGCGGCAAGCTGCTGAAAATCCCCCAATTCGATTGATTTTTTCGCATCAAGAAGGAATTTCGATGACCAGCAGAGAACGGCTGCTCGCCAGCGTGAATCATCAAACACCCGATCGCCCTCCCATTGACCTGGCCTCCACACAGGTCACCGGCATCTCCATCCTCGCCTATCAGCGCTTGCGCCGGCATCTGGGGTGGCCCGAGTTGCCGCTTAACGTGAGTGACGCGGTGCAGCAGATCTGCGTTCCCCACGACGACATCCTGCACCGGTTCGGCGTGGACACCCGTGGGCTGTTTCCGCTGACCCATCACATCGATTTTCAAGATCATATCGAAAACGAGTGTCTGGTGCATGAGGATGAGTGGGGCTTTGG
>CAZKQR010000240.1:0-4065 GCA_964554965.1 uncultured Cytophagia bacterium
TATGCTCGAATTGCAAGCCGTTTTCACACAGTCTCAGAGCTTGGGAACGAGGGGGGGGTGAAATCTACTAATACTCAGCAACTTCGCTCGCAATGTCTTTTTTTAGGTTGTTTGGTAAATAAAGCCTTACAGACGTTGGGCACGCGCAATGTTAGGAAGAAATGAGTGAATGCACCCCGAGTTGCCGCAAAAACCGCGGCCCTATTCGGGGATCAAATTGTTTTCACACACTCTCAGAGCTTGGTAACGAGGGGAAAGACCTCCGCTCAGCACGGCCTTGCGTGCGAAAAAACAGTGCCCCCCGGTTGCAAACGTGCATGCCGTTTTTGAGAAGAGTCCGGAGGGATTCCATCTTTCGGGGAATCGGACTAGGAGCCGGTGGTGGTGTTCTCCGACGTTTCCAGAATCCCGTTGCCCTGGTTCTCATAGCTCGGATCGATGGCGGTCACCAGGCCTTTTTCCAAATACTGAATCCACTGGGCGTTGATCTGAATGGGATAGTAGACCTTCTCCGGCGCGCTGTTGGGCATGGACTGCAGTTCGCCGATGATCATCACGCTGTTTCCTCTTTTCAAATACTTGTTGCATTGCACCGCCTGCTGGGCCCAGACGACCACGCTGATGTAGCACTGTTCCCGCTCCATGCCCTCCAGCGCGCCGGCTTCCGGTTCCGGCTCGGTGCTGATGACGAAATTGGTCACCGGCACGCCGCGCGAGGTCCAGCGCAGCGGCGGATCCTGCATCAGTTTTCCCGCCACCACCACCCGGTTGACGTTGGGGAAATCATAGGATTTGTTGGAATCAACCTGCAAAGGCTCCACCGCCGGCCGATTCTGTTTTCTGTGATGATGATGTTTGTGTTTGTCTTTCATAGCCTGATCGCGTTTTATTAATAGTGATGAGGTCTGCTTTTTGGCTTTTCTTTCTCGAACAACCTCAGCTGCTTGCTATTCGTCGTGCCTGTAGAATTATAAGAGTAGGTCGGCCATTGGGGTATGTATTCATCCGCTTGATTTCCCCAGACTACCCAGCCTTTTCGATTGCCCCGTGCAAAAAGCTCAAGATAGGGTCCGGGGCTGCAATGCTCGATAATATCATATAATTCATCGGGCTTTCTCGAATGTTCTCTCTTGCGGGTTGCGATCAGATTGACTTGAGATCGTCCGGCTTTTAACGTTCGACTTTTACCCTTTATACCAAAAAGAACCAATTCCGTCACATTTCTAAAATAAAAACCAACCCCACGTCCGTCAGGTCCTCCATCCTTTCGAATTTTATACCATACAATATTGGTCTTATAAGTAAATCCCCATTTCCGCATTGTTTCCAGGCCTTCCGACAACAGAGCGTTTGGAACCCACAGATATAAATGACTTGTTTCGTCGGCAATGCTATTGACGGGAATGTCCAAAATCTCTTGTAATGAGAGGGTTGGATATCGAGCCAGTCTTTTATGTTCCGGAGCAACCTTGCCCGTACTATTAGCGAACCTCCAGGGAGGATCTGCAAGTATGGTCTTATACTTTCCGTGTATATTGGTTGCAAAATCTTGAGCAGCGGTTGGTTTGATGCTCATAATTATTCATCCTTTGCATATAGCGATTTTTTTATTCCAAGGACCAGAATGGGACATCCTCCACCACCACCTCCTTGAATACGCGGCAACAATTTGCTCATATGAGTGGTTGAAGGGCCAAATGAAGTTCCTCTTCCAATTGATTCAAAGATGTCTTGAAGATCATCACAACGTGTTACTATAATGCCTACACTAATGGCACGCAGATCAAACAAAAGCCGAAAATTATTTAAATCGCGATCAAAAAAAGGATCTTTATTGTTCCATTCAATTTCAAGGGCAATTCTGTTTTTATAGCAATCTATTTTATGCGTCGGCGAAATACTCTCGACACCGTCAACCATAACTTTTGTATCAAACGATTTTTCAATCCATCCTTTTTCGGTCAACCGCCCATCCAACCATTCAGCTACTTGAGATTTTCTGCCTCCTCCGGTGGTGATCCAACTCTTCTTGAAGCGAAAATGGATCAAGGTGTCGACTAAATCATTCCACTCTTCTGGAAAGTCTCCTTTCAGAATCGTAACCGCATGCTTCCATTGATGTATTTCATAATTACGGATTATAAATCGAGGGAATTTTTCTCCGCCCATCGTCTTTATCCTCGTTCTATTTTAATATATTCCTCCAGACATCCCACAGCAGACGGACTGATCCTCTTTTCCACCGCCAGCACCCTCTCGAGGGCTGTACGCTGATCGGGAACAAACAGCAACTGCTGCAGCTCGTGACGGTCAACCGCCCCACGCACCCGCGCCGCTATCTCCTCCGCCGGCAGTCGACAGTCGGCGAGAAAAAGCAATTCCGGTTTGCGATGGTCGAGCGCCTCGATCAGGCCGAAACACTGCAAATCGTACTCTTTGCTTTTCAGCGCCGCTTCTTCGTGCAGCTCTTGCTGCATGGCTGAAAAAGCGGCCTGTTCCTCCAGCCGCAGCGCTTCATCGATGTGACCGCCGAACACATCGAGGTGCCCCGGATATTCGCCGACCGTGTCGCTGCGCCGGATCAACGCCACTCGGCCGTCGCGGCTGCGCACTATGGCGCTGATGCCCAGAGCGCAGGACAGAGCCTGAACCGGCCACTCCCGCAGTATGCGTTCCATATAGGCGTTTGAATACATCAACGTTCGATAATCGCCGGTGGACAGGCGTAGGTGCAGACAGCCGTTCTGCGTTCCGTACCCATCCAGCCGGGCCATGCGGCCGTTAAAGTGGCCCTGCTTTTCTTTTTCCAGCCACAGCCGTTCAACATCAGGCTGCAGAACCTCCGGCAGGGTATGAAAATCAGCGCTCCACTGAATGTGCACTTGGTCGCGCTGCCAGCTTCCCCTGGCCAGAGTCCGATACACCGCCATTACAGTAGAACCCCCTCCAGCCGCAACAGCGCCTGCTTGATGTGCAGACCGCCGCTGAATCCGCCCAACCGGCCGTTGCCCGCCACCACGCGATGACAGGGGATGATGACCGGAAGCGGGTTGGCGGCGTTGGCCGTACCGACGGCACGGCTGGCGCCTGGTTTGCCGATCCTCTGGGCCAGTTGGCCGTAGGTGATGGTCTGACCATATGGAATCCGGCGCAGGGCGGACCAGACCACCTGCTGAAAATCGGTGCCGGATGAAACGTCCAACGCCATTTGCCAGTTCACCGGCTTGCCGGAAAAATAGACATCCAGCTGCCGGCGCACCTTGTCGAAAGCGCCCTCGTCCTTGACCAGATGGACGGCCGGCGGCAGTGCGGTGAGGAATCGGTCCTCTTCGCCCGGGCGGACGAATTCGATGCGGAACAATCCTTGATCAGAGGCGACCAACATCAGATTGGCCGGATCCCAGGCGTACAGGCAGTAGGATAACTGTTTCGGCATTCCACTCTCCTTTCCCCCGCAAAAATAATAAAAAGTTATCACGATTTGCGGTGAATGTCAAGGACTAAATCGCGGCCCGCCGGCGACGAGAGCATCCGCAGAGAAAAACCGGCACACAGCGCGCAGCAAAGAAAAAAAAAGCCCCCAGGGTTGGGGGCTTGGGCAGAAATACAGAGACTAGTAGCTGACCTGGAGGCCCAGGTTGAAATTGCGCGGCAGGCCCATCCAAACCTCGGCGTCATCCGCCGCATGGGTCTTGGGACCAAAAGAGCTGTAGCTGCTGTTGTCCACCGCGTCCTGAATGTAAAGCTCATCCAGCAGGTTGAAGCAGTGGGCGAACACCTGCATTTTGGCTCTGCCGACCTGAACCGGCAGCGTGTAGGCTGCGTGCAGGTCAAGGAGCGTATAGTTCGGGGCTCTCCAGCTCTGAGTGCGATCGGCCTCGTTGGTGCGTCCGAAAGGATCCCAGGAGGAAAAGTGATCACGATAATGACGGGCCGAGACTTCCAGGGTCATGCCGTTCAGCGGAAAGAGGCTGGCGCTGAGGGCGAGCATCTTTTGCGGCTGATCGCCGACCTTGAGGCCGTTGACGTAGAAATTATAGCTCTTGTCGGTCTCTACGCCGCCGG
>CAZKQR010000240.1:4165-6868 GCA_964554965.1 uncultured Cytophagia bacterium
ACCTTGAGGCCGTTGACGTAGAAATTATAGCTCTTGTCGGTCTCTACGCCGCCGGAGTAATCCTTATAATAGCCGCTGACGTCGCTGGTGTTGGTCCAATCGCCGAGGCTGATCGTTCCATCCAGGCGGGCCTGTTTAACGGGCTGATACGCCAGCTCCAGCTCAACGCCCTGATGCAGCTGATCCATGCCGGTGACAAAAACGATGGACTCGTCGCCGTTGGCATCGATGATGGAATAGGATTTGGCGCGGTCCATCCAGCTGGTGCGATAGACATTCAGCTTGCCGACCAGCTGATTGGTCAGCAGGCGCATATTGACGCCGGCTTCCATGGAAAAGAATTTTTCATTGACCGGCGCTGCGGCCAGAGACGAGGTGACGTCGCTGATGACGTTGTCGAAAATCGGCACTTTGGAAACATGGCCGATGTTGGCGTAGATATCCATGCTCTCGGTGGCGCGATAGCTGGCGCCGCCTTTAATCTGCGCGCCGCCGATCCAATCGCTCTCCAGATAGAGCTCTTTGCCGGCCTCGTCTTTTTTGAAATGATTGGTGTGATCGTACTTGATGGTCGACCAGCCGGCCATGGCATAGGCGCTGATCTTGCTCAGCGTGTATTCCACCTGACCGAAGCAGCCCGTCCAGTTGACGTTGTTGGTGAAATCGTAATCGATCCTGTCGCCCAACTTGCGCTGCGTCTGTTCGGCGGTCCAAAAGTCGCTGCGCGGACTGACCTTGTCGGCCTTGAGATCGACATAGTAGGCGCCGCCGAGCATGTCGCGGATTTCGCGGAAATGATCGATGGACGCGGTACGCCAATCGACGCCGATCGCGCTCTTGAGATTTTCGCTGAACACATAGTTGAGTTTAGAGATGGCGCCGAAAGCATCCTGATTGTTGGTGCTGTTGCGCAGCACCCCCAAAGCGCCGGTGGTGCTGGCCTGGTTCTTGGCGATGGTCGCGTTCCAATCTCGGGGATTGGGAAATTGGGTCTTGTCGCTGGTCACCGATCCGTAGGTGCCCGAGCCGCCGCCGCGGCCGCCGGCGTAATAGGCCACCGAATAAAGGCCTGCTTTTTCACTGAGCTTGGAGTACCAGTTCAGGTTCACCACCGGCTTGTGATAATAGTTTTCCCGTTCATAGAGCACATCCGAGGTCTGGCGATCGTGCGTTTTTCCGTTCCAGTACTGTTTGCCGGCATAGGACGAGCTGACGGCGTTCCAGTTCTGATTGTACTTGACGCCCGAGGAGGACTCGACATATTTATCAGCCGCAGCGGGATCGTAGCCCTCGAGGCCCAGAGCGAATTCTTTGCTGAAAACGCCGATGTTCTGTTTGTTGGTGTTCTGGCCGTGCATCTGCGGAGCGCCCATGGCATACAGCTCGAGACGGTTGTTGGCGTTGACGTTGTACGCCGCTCCCAAATAATAGGCCCAGGCGTCGGTATAAGTCGCGTCGACAATGCCGTCGCCGGTTTTGCGCACCACCGTTCCATTGACGGAGAACTTGCCGTTGAGCAAACCGCTGGCGGCGCTGACCGTGGTTTTAAGAAAACCGCCGGTGCCGATCTCCTGCCGCGCAATGATGCCGGCGGATTGTGCGGTGGGATCGGTGATGATGTTCATGGTGCCGCCGATGGAGGGGGTGGCCAGATTAACGGCACTGAGGCCGCGCTGCAGCTGGATCGAGGAGGTGGCGTCGGAAACGCCGTCCCAGTTGGACCAGTACACCCAGCCGTTCTCCATGTCATTGATCGGCACACCGTTGATCATGATGGCCACGTTGCGCTGATCAAAACCGCGGATATTCATGCGGGCATCTCCCGCGCCGCCGCCCGAAGAGGTGGCGTACACGCTCGGCGTGGTGGCGAGCACCAGCGGAATGTCGCGGGAACCCAGTCTTTGCACCATCTCCTGCTTTTGAATGTTGGTGAACGCCACCGGGGTTTCTCGCTCCTTGGCGCGGTCGGCAAAAACATTGATGCCCTTGGTGATGATCATCGACGGCGTCAGCGCAAAATCCAGAACCGTTGTTTTTCCCGCGGTGACCGCGGTTGAACCTTCAGCCGTCTGATAACCGATAAAGGTAACTTTTAACTGATGACTGCCGGCCGGCACGCCTGTGATCGTGTAATTCCCACGCACATCCGTCACCGCGCCCAGCGTGGTACCGGTTACCTGCACGTTAGCCCCGATCATCTCCTGCTTCATAGTGGCGTCGATCACGCGACCGACGATTTTGCCTGTCTGTGCGTACGAGCCGGCGGCGAAAATAAACAACAGGCACAGCGCTCCCGCCACCTTGAAAAGATTTTTCATAGCTCCACTCCTCCTTAAATGATCTTATCAGAAAAGCGAACGGCTGCCCAACCGTCCCATTACTTTGCTCTATTCTATACGCGTACTCTTATAGCTGATCTCCGGACCTCCTTTCCTGCCTTGACCATCAAGGTTTTTTGTCATCATATGGAAGATCTGATTCCGAAATGGAATATTGAAATCGGCGGATGCACAGCGCGCCGCGTTCGACCACATAAACGACCTGATCGCTGACCAGCAGCCCCTTTCCCTCTTGAAAATGAGCCAGGGCCAGCCCCTTTTTTCCCAGACTAAGCATCTGCCCGGCTTTGCCCCCCGAGTTGGCGAACTTGGTGACCGCGCCGGTAGCGCCGTCAAGGACAAAAATATGGTTCGATCCGTCCAG
>CAZKQR010000241.1:0-6864 GCA_964554965.1 uncultured Cytophagia bacterium
CACCTTTTTTGCTTTTTGCTTGCATGTACGATCTACGAATGGTAAATTCTCCGCAAAGACAGGACGCCGTATGAGGGCGTGCACGCGAACGGTATGTCCACATTAAAAAATCTGCGGAGGTTTCACCATGGCCCAATTCGTTGATAAGGGGCTGATGATCGCAGGCGCAGTGGCCTGGCTGGCCGTCGTCGCGGCAAGGGCCGCAGACCTGCCGCCGCGTCCTGTTCTGTCCAAATTGCCCTTTGCCTTTTCGCAAACCGGCCGAACCCCCATGGAGAACACGCCGGTTCTGTTTCAATCCCGCTTGTTAATGGTGGCGAACTATCGTCCCGGCGGCGACCGGGCCAAGGGCAGCGACGCCTATCTCTACATCGATGATCTGCGCACCGGCGAACAGGTCGCCCAGTTCGGCCGCGGCTATTCCTTTGCCAGCGCCTGGGTGCAGGATTCCACGCTGCATGTGTTCGCCCTCGAGTTTACCGATTTCGGCCGGGTGATGAACTCGAACGGCATCACCCGCTTCTGGACCACGGATCTGAAGACCTGGAAACAGGAAAAGGTGCTGGCTGCGGAGGAGAATGAACATCTGTTCAATACTTCGGTCTGCCGCGATGCACAGGGCTACGTCATGGCCTATGAATCCGATCGCCCTTTGCCGTTCTGTTTTAAATTCGCCCGCTCCCAGGATCTGTCCCACTGGACGCGGGCGCCGCACCTCGTCTTTACCGGCGTGAACCGCGAATACGCCGCCTGTCCCGCCTTGCGCTATTTCGCGCCCTACTATTACGTCATCTACCTTCATGCGCCGATAGCCGGGCATAACGGATGGATTTCCTTTCTCGCCCGATCGCGAGATCTGCGGGATTGGGAGCTGAGCCCCTATAATCCCATTCTCGAAGCCGGTGTCGGAGAGGGGAGCAATAACTCGGACGTGGATCTGATCGAGTATGAAGGCCGTACCTTTTTATATTACGCCACCGGCGATCAGGCCACCTGGAGTACGGTTCGGGTTGCGATGTACGACGGACCCATGGCTGATTTTTTTCTAAAGCATTTTCCGGATTCCATAACAACGGTCAAGGCGAAGGCCCGCCAATAGGCCTTGGCCGCGGCCGACGCGGCGCCTTCCCCTCGAAGCAGCAGTTGTCACCTAACCCCAGGATAGATCATGTATCATCGACTGTGGCTCCGCTCTTTATCCCTGCGTTTTCTGATCAGCCTGGTGCTGATGGGGCTGATCTGCCTGCCGGCTGCACGGACTTTGGCACAGCCATTGGCATGGTCCAAGTCCGCTCCGGCTCCCACACCCTTTGATCCCAACACCGCAACCTGGCAGATCAACTGGCCGGGCCGCATCAGCCAATACGATCTGATCTACGATTCACCCCCCATCGATCCGTTTCAGGGCATGGCCCTGGGCAATGGCGATGTAGGGGTGCTGGTCTGGTGCGAAGAGTCCAGGATCATCGCCGTGGTCAACCGCTCCGACCTCTGGGATGATGCCCCCGGCGACCGGTTCCGCAACTGGTCCGAGAAGGAAGAGGATCAGAGTTCCACCCTTCGCCATGCCTGTCGCATCATCTTTGATTTTTCCTATCCCGTGTTCAACACTCTGTATCTGTCCGGTTTTCAGGGACGGCTGAGCCTGAGCGATGGTTCGATCAGCCTGGAGACATCCGGTCCGTTCGGCCAGGTACGGTTTCAGGCGTTCGTCGATCGCTCCTCCGGCCTGCTGCTGGGACGGCTGGAAAGCCGTTTCAATGAAGACGCGCCGGTTGCCATCAGCATTGAACGGTTTGGCTCGCGCACTTTTTCACACTGGTACAGCCAGATCAATCCCGATGCCTCCATCGGCCTGGGCGGCGCCCGAAGCGGCGTTGGCGATGGTTCGCTGTACATCATGCAGCGGCTTTCCTCCGGCTGTTTTGCGGCCGGCATTACGGTTGCGCCCGATCCTCCGGCAACCATGGTCTGCCGCGAGGAGCATAGCCGTAAAGCGACCTGCACGCTGAACGGCAGCGCCGTCAAGGCGGCTGACTTTTCCTTTGCCGTGACCCCACCGGTTGCCGGCGATCCCCGCGTCGATCTTGATCGCTCTCTGCAAAAAGCTCGCACTCAAGGCGAAGCCGAGTATCTCAGCCAAAACCAGCAGGCCTGGAAAAACATCTGGCTGCGTTCGTTCATGGATTTCGGCGACGATTATCTCAACCGGCTCTGGCATTTGACCATGTATTATGCGGCTGCTTCTCAGGGCGGCGCCTATCCGGGCCGGTTCACCAACGGCCTGTGGACCTGGAATCGCGATATACAGCAGTGGAATTTTTATTTTCATTGGAACCAGCAGCAGCTGTACTGGCCCCTCAACGCCGCCGGTCATCATGACCTGGTGACGCCCTACCTGAATTATCGATTTCGTTCCCTGCCCTTTGCGCAAAAGGATGCGCACGATTTCTTTCATGTGGACGGCGCCTTCATTTCCGATGTCACCGACCGCCTGGGACGCAACTCTCAGGCGGAACTATCCAACCACACGCCGGTGGCGGAGATCGCACTGGATTTCTGGCGTCAGGTCCAGTACACCGGGGACGAAAGCCTGCTCCGGAATCAGGCGCTGCCGTTCATGATCGAGGCGGCCAAGTTCTACGCTTCGCGGCTGCAGAAAGAAGAGGATGGTTTTTATCACGCCGGCGAAGGTACGGGATATGAAGGCTGGATCAAACTGCACGACGGCCTTACGGAACTGGTTTATGCACGCGCACTGTTTCCGGCTGTGCTGTCGGCCTGCGAGGCCGCCGGCATCAAGCCGGCTGAAGCGGATTTTTGGCGAAGCCTCGCCGATTCCTGTGCCGCTCTGCCGGTGCAACCGGCCGGCGATGCAATGATCGCACACACGCCCTCCGGTTTCCAGCTGCTGCGCGGCGCTTATGCCGGCGCCTCGGCGGCGACCGATCAAATCTTTGCCGCCGGCTGGGGCATCAAGGAAAACCGCCGGCTCATGGTTTTTTATCCCCAAGAGGGCTCCGAGTCCGGATTGAAACTGTTGGACGGCATTTTTCCCAGCGTGCCGTCGAGCCCGGTCTTTCCATCCGGTTTGATCGGGCTGTCGCAAAAAGGCACTCCTCTGTTTGAGGTTATGACCACGACCTGCCGGCTTTACAGCCCTGAGGTGACAGGCTGGGATCCGCAGCCCATCGTGCTGGCCCGATTGGGGTTGGCTGATGAACTGCAACAGGTTTTGCAGCGTTTTCCTGCACGCTGGCAGATCTATAGCAACGGCTGGGGCCACTGGGGCTTGGAGGGAGAAGTCAACAAGGATGCAGAGATGTTTTTTCGCACCAATCAAGTTCGCGTGATCGACACCACCGCTGCCAAAAAGAATGTCAAGGTGGCGTTGCCCATGTGGCCCTTTCGCCATATGTCCATGGAGTCCATGTCTGTCCTGGCCACGGCGATGAACGAGGCGGCGCTGCAAAGCCATGACGGCGTGCTGCGCCTGGCGCCGGCCTTTCCGCTTAGGAGCAACGGCCGCTTTACTTTGCACGCGAGAGGAGGCTTTATCGTCTCTTATGAAATACACGAGGGCCGCATCGCCTGGATTTGCGTCCACAGCCTGTCGGGCAGGCCGTGCCGGATGGAGCTGCCGTGGAAGGGCGTGGTGATCAAAAACCGGCGGCCTCAAAACGCACCGGTGGCCGAAGGTGTGCAGCTTTTCACCACGCAGCCTGGTGATATTCTTTTCTTGCTTCCACAGGGCCAGGATTTTAAACGATGGACGGTTACATCGGAATCCCCGGAAGCGAATCAGCGCGTGGTTAAACATGTTTCAGGCAAGGCACAGCTTGGAGTGGAGAGGAGGTTTTAATGAGGGGATGGACCGGCGCGTGGATGGTGCTGTTGCTGTGGGGCGGTTTTACCATCAACCGGATCGAGGCCCGTACTCTGCCGGATGATCGCATCGAGCGAGCGGTGATCTCTTTTCGCATCGGAGTTCCGCTGGCCCTGCCCGATGCGCGTTTTCAAGAGCTAGCTGCGTTGTTGGAAAAATACAAGGGGGTGACGGATGAGGTGACCTTTTTCACTTCAGCCACACATGCGCCCCTGCCCGCTGAGGTGATCGAACAGCGCAGCCGGGTTTTAGCAGAACGCATTAAAGTGCTGCGCCGCTACGGATATCGCAGCGGCATCAACGTGCTGGCAACCATCGGCCACCACAATGAAAATCTGGACCATTCACTGCAGGGCGCTTTTACTCGAATGACGGATATCCACGGCGAAATCTGCGCCGGCTCGTTCTGCCCTAACGATGAAAACATGCACGCCTACATTCGTCAAATCTATCAATCAGTCGCCCTGGCAGACCCCGATTATATCTGGATCGATGATGACATCCGCCTGGCTGGACACATGCCTATCAACCTGACCTGTTTTTGCGATCATTGCCTCGCTCTTTTCGAGAAAGAGACGGGCCGCCGTTACACGCGTTCAAGCCTGCAAAAGGCGATGAATGAAGGTCCGGTTGAAGAAAAGCTGCGAATGCGCAACGCCTGGCTTGAACATAACCGCAACACTCTGGCCCGGCTGTTTCGCCTGATTGAAAGGACCGTTCATCAGCTGCGGCCGACCATGGCGCTGGGATTCATGACCGGGGACCGGTTTTTTGAAGGATATGACTTAAATACCTGGGCCGGGATCCTTTCCGGACCGGATCGGGCGCCGGTTTTATGGAGACCGGGCGGAGGGTATTATCAGGATTTGCGCACGGATGAACTCGCCGGCAAGTCTCACGATATCGGCCGGCAGGTCTCCCTGTTGCCTCTGTCGATACGATCCATACAATCTGAAATCGAAAATTTTCCCTACCAGCGGCTGAAAAAAGCGGCCGATATTGTAGTGCTGGAGGCCGCCTCGCACATGGCGGCAGGGTGCACCGGCGCCGCCTTTAACGTGCTGTCGATGTATGATGAACCGTTGACCGAGTACGAGCCGCTGGTGGCCGCCCTGCTCCAGGCCAGGCCATTTTTCGACCTGCTGGCTCGCTCATTGGGGCGCACCCCTTTGAGCGGGGTTCATACCTTTTGGAATAAAAACACCTTTGCCACCGCCCATCTCACCAGCGGCAGTTGGTTCGACGGTGCTGCCCTGTTGCCCCAACACGAGATCTATGATATCGGTCTGCCGGCCGCCTATTCCAGCAGCACGGCGTCGGTGGTGATGCTGGCTAAAAACAGCCTTTATGCGATGAGCCGCGAGGAGATCAAAACCTTGCTCAGCCACGGCCTTTATATGGACGCCGAGACGCTGCAGCATTTGAACGATATGGGCTTTGCGGAACTCACCGGATTCAGGGCGGTTCAATCGGATAAAATGGATCGGATTGAAAAATTCACCGACCATCCACTCAACGGCGCTTTTGCCGGCCGGGAACGCGACAACCGGCAATCCTTTCTCGGCTGGAATGTGCCGGCGACCCATTTGGAGAAAACGAACGATCAGGCTCAGGTGTTGTCGAGCCTGATCGATTATAGCGGCCGCACCGTTGCCGAGTGCACTTTAGGGCTTTTTGAAAACCGGTTGGGAGGCCGGATCTGCGTTGCCGGATACTATCCCTGGACCTTTCTGCAGAACCTGTCCAAGAGCAGCCAGATGAAATCGATTTTTCGCTGGTTGTCCCGCGATGAGCTGCCGGCCTATGCGGCATCCTTTCACAAAGTCAACCTCTGGTTCCGCCGGATGGAGGACGACGCTTGGGCGCTGGCTTTTACCAACGCCTCATTCGATGCGGCTGAGGACCTGGTCCTCATGGTGCGGACTCGAGTGCGCACCGCCGCATGCTATGATATGCAGTGCAGGAAAACGATCCTGCACTCCAGCGCCGGCGATGGGGAGTATCAGCGTTTCCTCATTCCGCGCGTCCAGGCCTGGAAAATGTGTCTGCTGGTAGCCGGGGCGGATTCCTCACGATAGCCGCGTATGCGGCTTTCAGCGGTCCTGCAGGCAATTTATATTCAAAGCAAGGAGGTCTTTTTATGAGATAGGCCGGATTTTGCGGCAGGTCACAAAAGAACGGCGCAAGCGGTAAAAATTTTTATGCAACCGGTTTGTTTGTCGGTATAATACTCCCAGAATCGAATGATCCTTAACAGTTCGGCGACAGCATCGAGTGACTGCCAAAGTGAGGAGGGACCGGTTGAGCAGGTATTGGGGTTGGGTTGTTTTGTTTCTCGTCATCAGATCCTGCGGAGGGGCGCTCGACGCATGCATGGGCGCGCCGATCTCCAGTCAGGAACATAGCCGGCGTATCGCGCGCATGAAGGCGATCGCCGATTCCAGCAACGGCAAGATCGAGGTGACCGTGGTCTCCGAGGCGCCGGATTCTATGAATCACGGCTCAGCCAACGGCGGCAGCGGCACGGATGCCGGCGAAACGGCGCGATCCACCGCCGTCGATGCTTTGACTTGGGAGCCGGAATTCAGCGCACGGCCGGCCGAAGCGGATCGCACCCTCTTTGCGCAAGCGCTGCATCTGTATTACGATGGTTTTTACCGGCAGGCGCTGGATAAAATGCAAAACGTTTCCTCCGCTTGGGTTGAAAAGGGTTTGGCCGGTTTCGGCAATTACTGGTGCGGCGAGTGCTGCCTGGCCATGGGCGATAAAAATCAGGCGGTCGAATTTTGGCATAAAACGGTGAACAGCAGCGACCGCACCAAGGCGGATCAGGCGTTGCTGAGATTAGCGCAGCAGGAGTATCGGCAAGGTAACAAGGAGGACGCCTGTGCCTTGCTGCGCAGACTCATCCAGGACCTTCCTTCCAGCGATGGCGCCGCCGTCGCCAAACGATGGGTGGAAATCATCGAGGCCGATTA
>CAZKQR010000242.1:0-6860 GCA_964554965.1 uncultured Cytophagia bacterium
GTTCGGCCAGCTCTTTTTCATCCGGTGGTGAATAGGGCCGGCTGGATAATTCACCAAGGATCGCTGCCGCGGTCTGCTCATCGGCGGCACTCAGACGTATATGAAATCCGCTCAGCCGCACCCAGCCGGGTTGTTCCTCTATTTTTCCATCCGCAGCCAGTTCCTTCAACGCCCATTCGAACATTTTCGCCGCTGAAGCAGCTCCTCCGGCTATTTTGAGTTCCGCCTTGTTCATACCCGGCCGCAGCGGTTCTTTTTCATGAAACGCCGTCAAGCTTTGTAGGATTTTCGTTTTGACGGCGTTCAACACCTCTGCCGCGACATAACCGGCGGCATCTCCTGATCGCGTCGAGTAGACCGCCTGATCCGCCAGCAGGCGGTCCAGCGCAGAGTGCAGGTCCGCGTCGGTCAAACCACTCCACTGCTTGAGGTTCTGGAGCGAGGCGATTTGATCCGCATGGCTGAGCAGGCCATGGAGCACTTGTTCCGCTGGATTTTCTTTCTCCAGGCCTGCCAGCTGCTGGAGAACAGCCTCATCGCGCATCCGGTGCGGTTTGGCTCGAGTCTCCAGTATGATGCCGCCGCCGATGGTCAGGGGTGGTGAATATTGCCGGATCACAAAGGCATCCCGGCGCAGCGCGGCCACCGGCTTTTCCAGGATGAGCTGGCCGTAGGTGGTTCGCCCCGGCAGCAGCGGCGCCTGGTCCAGCAGTTTGACGCGGCCCAGCACCTCACGGGTTCCCAGATGCACGCGAACCCGGGTTCGCTGTTCAAGGTTGCGCGCGGCCGTGGCCAGCAGGGTCAAACGGACATCCAGCCGTTGCGTCGGCTGGAACTGGCCGGCCGTGGCCAGAACATCGCCGCGTTGAATTTCCTCACGGCTGATGTTCTGCAGATTGATGGCCGCCCGTTCGCCCCAGCGGATCTCTGCTACGGTGTGGCCGTGGCTCTGCAGACCGCGGACTTTGACCGGGCGTGCAGCCGGAAGCACCTCCAGCGTATCGCCGGCTGCTGTGCGGCCGGAGACCACAGAGCCGGTGACCACGGTGCCAAAACCTTTCATGCTGAACGAGCGATCCACCGGCATCCAGAAAAAGCCGCGGTCGTGGCGTGGTTTGGCCTGGTCCGGCAGCGTGAGCAGATAGGCGCGCAGTTCTGCCAGGCCCTGGCCGGTTACCGCCGACCCCTCAACGCTCGGCGCTGAGGCCAGGAACGTGTTTTTGAGAACGGCTTTCAGCTCCTCTTTCACCAGAGTCAGCAGCTCTTCATCGACCAGGTCGATCTTGTTGATCGCCACCAGACCGTTTTGTACCTGCAGCAGGGAGAGGATATCCAGATGTTCCCTGGTCTGCGGCATTACGCCGTCGTCCGCAGCCACCACCAGCATGGCGAAATCCAGCGCATGCACGCCGGCCACCATGTTTTTGACAAAGCGTTCATGGCCCGGCACATCGATGAAAGCGATGGATTCAGATAAAAAGGCAAAGCCCAGGTCAATGGTCATGCCCCGTTCCTGTTCCTCGGCCAGACGATCCGGGTCGGTGCCGGTGATGGCGCGCACCAGGGCGGACTTGCCGTGGTCGATGTGGCCGGCCGTTCCGATGATGATCGATCCCATTTAATCCAGCCCCAGCAACTCGACGACGGCGATATAGGCGCCGGCGGTCCAGCCGAGCAGGGCTCTGTTTTCCACGCCGGGACAGACCGCGTTTCGCTCCTCCACGTTGTACCACTCCCAGCATTCGCCGGTCTTTTCATATTCTTCCGCCACCAGGGTGAGCCAATTCAAGCCGATATCGGCGGCATCTTCCATCATCTCGTAATCGCACAGCCCCTTGAGGGCCATATACAGATAGGGCGCGTAGCACAGCGGATGGCTCCATGGGGCGGCTTCCGGCCGGCCGGCGCTGCCGGTGATGGTCAGGCCGCCGGGCGCTATAAACCATTTCAGCTGTTGCGCCATGCGACGGGCTCGGCCCTGGTCCACCATTTCGACAAAGAGGGGCACAAAGCCCGCCAGAGTTTTCAGCGGGCTGTTTCTTTTTTTGCTGAAATCATAGTCGAAATAAAAGCCGTCGCCTTCCTCCCAGCACAGTTCTAATAGTTTTTTAATCAGTTCGGATTTTTCCAACAGCCGGTTATCGCCTTTGCCCTCCAGTTCCACCTGAAAATCGTGGATCAACTTGGCGTTGCGGTAGAGCAGGCTGTTCAAGTCGATCGGATTGACCTGGCGGACATCGTCAAAGCGGGGAGATCCGCCCCAGCCGGATTCGATGAGGCTGGCTTCTCCTTCGGGCAGCAGCCCGGGCCGGGCACTGGCATAGCGGTACAGTCCGGTTATGGTGGTGTGCGGTTTATTGGTCCAGAAATGAAACTCTTTAATGACGTCCGGAAGCAGGCGGCGCAGCCACTCCTTGTCTCCGGTGATGCGATAGACATCGCGCACCATCCACGCCAGCATGGGCGGGGCGCTGTGCGAGAGCATGCTTTTTTCATTGGAATAGGGGATGAAGCCGAGGTGATGCTGCAGATAAGCGAGGTTGTCCACCATGTGACGGGCCAGGTCGATCATGCGCATCCGGATGAGTCCCTGATTGATGAAAAAGGTGTCCCAGGAGCACAGGGCGGGCGCCTGCGTTCGGCCCGAATGGACATAGGGGTAGGGCACACCGACCAGTTGGTCCGTGTCTTGTGGAATTTCTTGTAGGCATTCTTCTTTGATACGACGTTTGATGACCGGAATGAGATCGTGAAAGTGTCGGCTCATCGTTCTCCTCCATAGGGGTAAAAACGGTTACTTGAGCAGATAGGATAGAATGGGCATGAGAAACCACATGCGAATTCTGGTGCGGAGGTACTTTTGATAGTTCAGCTGCCGCAGGGTGGCGGTGTAACTGGTTACATATCGGTCGAAATCGTCAAAAGACGGCGGTTTGATCTCCAGGGTGATGGGTCCGGCAAAGCCGGTCTTGTGCAGTGCGGAGAGAAATTCTTCAATAGGCAGGCGGCCGCCACAGCCGAACGGCAGATGGAGATCGGCATCCGGCAGGCAGTCCGAAAGATGAACACAACAGACCTGATCGTGAAGCCGGCGCCAGTGCTGCACAGGGTCCTGGCCGGCGATATAAAAGTGGCAGGCGTCAAAACAGAGGCCGGCCCATTGGGCGGCCAAGGAGTCGCGCAAAAAAACGGATTGCTGCAGAAAGACTTCCGGTTGCGAGGGGAAGACGTTTTCCAGCGCCACCGGCAGTTCGATTTTTTTTAGTTGGGCGAGAAAGAACCGCCAGGCTCGATCCGACTGATCCGGTCCTTCGGGCGGGTGCACGATGACATGGCGTAGGCGCAGGGCTTGGCGATAACGGTTCACCAGGGTGATCAGTTCGTCGATCTCCCGGGCATGATCTTCGCAGGCGAGATCAAAGCCGTCTTCGTGATAGTAGGGCAGGTGAAACGCCGCGGTCATGCCGTTCAGTTTGCGGCTGAGGTGATCGGCGTCGGCGAGGCTGCGACGGTTGAGCTCGACAAAGGCGATGCCCATGGCTCGCATGGTGGCGATGATCAACGGTGAGGTCAGCCCCTGGAATGGCTCAATGGTATAACCGACGAGAGGGTGTTTCTTCAATGCAGTGCCTTTGATCGCTTAATAAGAGAACACCGGCTTGGTCAGAAAGGCTTGCAGGATCAAGAACAGCCAGTTGAGCAACAGGGCGGCCGGCAGGGCGAAACGCCTGATGTCGCTCTCCCGCTGATTCAGCACCAGCCGGCTGTTTTTTCCGAACAGCGCTCCGATGATGGAATTAAAACCCCAGGCCGCCAATGCCAGATAGAGAATAAAAAAAAGGGGATTGGCGAAAAACGCATCTTTGATCTCGAGCCGGCTCAGGAACATGCCGCTGTGTGTGGCGCCGCAGGCCGGGCACGGCAGGCCTGTCCACGTCCGGAACAGACAGGGCGGCACCAGCCTGTCCAGGTCAGTTATAAAAAAAGCCAAAGACCAGCCCACGCATCCGATCAGCAGGTACGCCAGGCCTGTTCCGCATTCTGTTTTAGTGCAGGGACGAATCTCTAATTTCATAAAAAGGCAATAGAATACTATCGATCTAAAGTTAAGACGTCGTACCGTGAAAAGCAAGCGCTAAAACCGGCGCCGGGCAGTGCCGACGTCATTCCAGCGGCCGGCGGACTCTCGACCCGGCATGAACAGTTGGTTGGCACGGCTTTTCTATTGCAATCATCATTTTTTTTGTTTAATTTTCTATTTATGCGCGTATTCATCATGATAGGGAAGGTATGAAAAAGATACAATGCGTTGTTCTCGGCGCCACCGGCGTGGTGGGCCAACATTTTCTGCGCCTTCTGGCCAACCATCCGCTGTTCCAGGTGGCGGCCGTGTGCGCCAGCGAAGGCCGGATCGGCCAACGGCTGGGCGATGTCAATGCTCTGATTCCGGAAGGCATTCCTGCAGAATCAGCGGACCTTCGCTTTTCCGCCATGGATGCGAAATCCCTGGCCGCCCTGAAGGTGCAGGTGGCGTTCTCCGCGCTGCCCACCGATGTCGCCAAAGAGGTTGAGAAAGAACTCGCTGCGGCCGGCATTCATGTTTTTTCCAACGCCGGGGCGTATCGTATGGATGAACGCGTCCCCATTTTAATTCCAGAGGTCAATCATCCCCATCTGGCGCTGGCCCGCGAACAGCTGCAACACAACAAGGGGTTTATCATCACCAACGCCAACTGCACCACCACGGGTCTGACCCTGGCCCTATTGCCGATTTTACCCTTTGGCATACGCAAGCTGGTGGTGGCCAGCTATCAGGCCATCTCCGGCGCCGGTTATCCGGGCGTGCCCGCTCTGGATATCAGCGGCAACGTCATCCCCTATATAGACGGGGAAGAGGCCAAAGTGCGCAAAGAGGTGGCCAAGATTTTCGGTCGCATCGAGGAAACGACGATAGAGCCGATGGACTGGCAGGTCTATGCCCATTGCGTGCGCGTCCCCACGCTGGTCGGCCATCTGCTCTCCATGCATGTGGAGGTGGAGAACGAGCCCACGCTGGATCAGGTGCAGGCCTGCTTTGAAAATTTTCAGCCCGATCGGCCGGTGCAGGGCCTGCCCACGGCGCCGGTCAAGCCCGTGGTGCTGATGCAGGAAAAGAACCGGCCTCAGCCCAGCCGCGATGTGATGCTGGGCGATCCCGTGCGCGCACAGGGGATGACGGTGGCGGTGGGACGGCTGGAGGTGGAGAAGCACGTCATCAGAATGATCGCGCTGTCCAATAATCTTATTCGCGGAGCAGCGGGAGGATCGGTGCTCAACGCCGAACTGGCGTTGCGCGAAGGCCTGCTATGATCGTGATGAAAATCGGCGGCTCTTCCCTGCGCAGTATCGAATCGTTGCAGCAGGTGACCGAGATCATTCGTACGGCGCCGGATGCGCAAAAGATCGTCGTGTTGTCTGCGGTGAGCGGCGTGACCGATCATCTGATCAAAAGCGTCCGTGAAGCCCTGCAGACCGAGCGACGGATTCGTCCGCTGCTGGACTATCTGCGGGAGCTGCATCGAGAACTGGTGATGGCGGTCGTCACCGACGCCTCTTTGCGCCATCACACTCTGGACGAAATCGAGTATCTGCTGTCCCGATTGGAAAAGCTGTTGTACGGCGTGGCCTACACCGGCGAATGCACGCGCCGCACTCGAGACCTCATCATCTCCATGGGCGAGCGTCTGGCGGTGCAGCTGCTGGCCGGCTGCGTGTCCAGCCGGGGGGTGGAGGCTTTAGCGCTGGACGCGGACAAGATCGACATAGTGGCGCACGGTGAGTTCGGTTACGGCAATGCCGATCTCGAGTCCACAGCCCGCCTGTTGCCGGGGCATCTGAATGAACCTCTGCAGCGGTCTGCCGTTCCGATCATCACTGGTTTTTTCGGCCGCACCACCGAAGGGCACACCATCACCTTCGGCCGCGGCGGCACCGATTACAGCGCGGCGGTGGTCGCCTATGCCATGAACAGCCGGGAATTGCAAATCTGGAAGGATGTGGACGGCTTTTTGACCGCTGCGCCGGACATGGTGCCAACCGCCAAACCGCTCGAGTATCTGGCCTACGAGGAGGCGGCGGAGCTCTCCTATTTCGGCGCTTCCATTCTGCATCCGCGCACGGTCGAACCGCTGGCGAAAAAGCGCATTCCGGCTGTGATTAAAAACACCTACAGCCCCGACGTCGCCGGCACCATCGTCGGCCCGGACAAGCATCAAAAGGACGAGGTGATCAAGAGCGTGGTGGCCAACCGCAAGATCGGGGCGCTGCGCATCCATGGCGCCAGTCTCGGCCAGCAGCTGGGATTTCTCAAACAGGTGGTCTCGGCGTTGAGTGAAGCGGAGATCAACATCATCTCGGTGATCACGGCGCAGACCGCGGTGAATTTTCTGCTAAACAAGAACGACATTCCGCTCAGCCAGCGCATCATCGAGAATTTGAAAATACCTTACGTCGATCATCTGGAGCCGCTGACGGACGTGGCGTTGATCGGCGTGGTGGGTGAAGGCCTGGTCGAAACGCGCGGACTGGCTGCGCGTGTCTTTACTTCGGTGGCGGCGGCCGGCGCCAATGTGGAGATGATCACCTCCGGCGCCTCCAAAGTGGCGCAATATTTTGTCATCAAGGAAAATTTTCTTCAGCAGACGGTCCAGGCGGTGCACGCCGAATTTTTCGGCGCTCCCTGACGCCGCAGGCCGTGCCGGTTGTCTGACCTACCGGTGCGCGGGAACCGATCTGAAGCCGCATTCATGAACCGCTTGCTCGAGCACAAAGATAGGAGTGGCTATGTCATCCATCCCATTGCCCGTATTGATTCACGGCGT
>CAZKQR010000243.1:0-1495 GCA_964554965.1 uncultured Cytophagia bacterium
CGTACACCAGCGACGGCGTCAGCAACGCCTCCTGTTTGCATCGTTCCTTGAGCTGCTCCAGCGCGGGCCGCGCCTCTCGAGCGATCAGCGTTTCGAACTCGGCGGCGCTCAGCGTGCCTCGACGATATCCCCAGCGGCCGCGGAACAACACGGTCTCTGTGAGGTAGCTAAAGACGGCATCGAGTTCGATGCCGCTCACCAGGCGATCGCCCCAAAAGGGCGGCTTGGGGATCTCGACATCGCGACGGATCGGCTGATCGACGGTTTCGGCCGCGGGCCGCGCTGCCGGTTGCGCCGGTTTGAACGCCGCGGTTTTTTTCTCCAACGTGCCCTCTTTGATCTTTTCCATGGCTGCGAGCCCGTCAAAGGCATCGCTGCAATACACCACCGGCGCCTCGAGGATCGGAGCGCAGGTCTCTTCCACATAGCGTTTAGTCAGCGCGGCGCCGCCCAGCAGAACCGGAATCTGCACGCCGCGGCGCGCCAGTTCCTCCAGATTCTCCTTCATCACCACCGTGGATTTGACCAGCAAGCCGCTCATACCGATGGCATCGGCATGGATCTCCAGCGCTTTGTGGATCATGGTTTCGATTTCGCACTTGATGCCGAGGTTGTACACTTTATAACCGTTGTTGCTGAGGATGATCTCCACCAGGTTTTTGCCGATGTCGTGCACATCGCCCCGCACCGTGGCCAGCACGATGCTGAGCGGGCTTCGCGCCGCGCTTTTTTCCATGAACGGCTGCAGGGAATCCACGGCGAATTTCATCACCTCTGCGGACTGGAGGACGAACGGCAGTTGCATTTTTCCAGCGCCGAACAATTCGCCCACGGTTTTCATCGCCGGGATGAGAAGCTCGTTGATGATGGCCAGCGCCTTGCGTTCGCGAAGCGCCTCCTGCAGCCATTCCTGCAACCCTGAACGATTGCCCTGAATGACATGCCGGCGAATGCGCTCTTCCAGCGGCAGCGAGGTTTCGTCCTTGTCGTCCACTGCGGCTGCGCCGTCTTTGTTCTCAAAATGGCGAATGAATGATTTGAGCGGCTCCTCGCCGCGGTTGAAGAGCAGATGGGTGGCTGCGTCGAGATCCGCTTCGGCGATTTGATAAAGCGGCAGAATTTTTTTGACGTGGACGATGGCCAGATCCAGCCCGGCCTGAACCGCCTCAGCCAGGAACACCGAGTTGAGAATATCGCGGCTGTGCGGGCTCAGGCCAAAGGAGATGTTGCTCACGCCCAGAAGAGTGTACACGCCTGGCCAGCCGGCCTTGATCCGCCGGATGGCCTCCAGAGTGTTAACCGCTGCGTCCGCCAGAGCGTGGTCGCCGCTGCCCAGGGTAAAGGTGAGGGCGTCAAAGATCAAGTCCTGCGGCCGCAAACCATGGCGGAGAACCGCGATGTCGTAGATCCGCTGCACCACCGCCAGTTTGCGCTCCACGGTCAGCGCCATGCCCTGTTCATCGATGGTCAGGCAGATAAGCGCGGCGCCGTAGCG
>CAZKQR010000243.1:1505-6843 GCA_964554965.1 uncultured Cytophagia bacterium
CCTCTCCGTCTTCAAGATTGATCGAGTTGATCACCGCTCTGCCGCCGTACAGCTGCAGCGCCGATTCGATGACCTGCGCGTCCGTGGAATCGATGAACAGCGGCAGATCCACCTGTGTGACGATGCGTTTCACCGCCTGGGTCATATCGGCCTTTTCATCTCTGCCGGTGTAGGCCACACACAGATCCAGGCCATGGGCGCCGCCGGCGGCCTGTTCGCGCGCCACCTGGACAACGCCGTCCCAGTCCTCGGCCAGCAGGACTTCGCGGAACTGTTTGCTGCCGTTGGTGTTGGCACGTTCGCCGACGAAAAACGGCGCCGGATCCTGATGCAACGTCTGACTGCTGAACAGCGAGGCGATAGCGGCCGGCGGTTTGCTGTCGCGGCTGGCCGGCAGAACATCTGTCAGCGCAGCGGCCAGCCCTTTGATGAACTCGGGCGTGGTGCCGCAGCAGCCGCCGACCAGGCCCACGCCTTCTTCTCTCACCATGGCGGAAAGCAGCGAGACAAACTCATCCATGGCCAGCGAGTACATCATCTGTCCGTCGATGTTCTGCGGCATGCCGGCGTTGGGTTGGCAGGCCACGCGGCCGGGGAACTGCCGGCAGATCTGCTGGATATAGGGCCGCATGGGCTCGGGTCCGGTGGCGCAATTCATGCCCAGGATGTGAATGTCAAAGGCCGAGAGGATGGCGAGTACGGCGTCGATCTGTGTGCCCAGCAGCAGCGTGCCGGTGGTTTCCACAGTGACCGACACGCCCACGGGCAGTTGCACGCCGTACTGTTTCATGGCGTCCTGCACGGCCAGCAGGCAGGTTCTAATCTGCAGCACGTCCTGGCAGGTCTCGATCAGAAACAGATCGATGCCGCCCTCGATGAGGCCGATCGCCTGTTCCAGGTAAGAGCGATGCATGGAAGTGAAATCGGTTTGTCCGAGGCTGATGAGCCGGGTGCCCGGGCCCATGGAGCCGGCGACAAATCTGGGCCGGTCCGTGAAGGCATCAGCGGCCCGGCGGGCAATGCGGGCCGCGGCGCGGTTGATCTCTACCGTTTTATCCGCCAGTTCGTATTCTGCCAGCACGATGCGGCTGCTGCCGAGGGTGTTGGTCTCCACCACCTCGGCGCCGGCTGCAAAATAGTCGCTGTGAATGGATTGAATTTTTTCCACAGCCGTGAGGTTGAGGATTTCGTTGCAGCCGGTTTTTTCCGCCCATTCTTTCTCAGTAATCGCCAGACGTTGAATCTGGGTGCCCATGGCGCCGTCGAAGAGGATAACCCGGTTATCCTGCAAGCGGTCGAAAAAAGTCATGCAAGCCTCATGATCAGTTGAATAACGGGAATATAATGATTATTTTCATTTCAGAGAAGCGGATTTTGTCCGGCGGTGCCCTGCGTGAACACACTCCCACGCCTTGAGGCTCCGGCTGCTTCACCATAAAAAAGGCTTGGTTTTTTCCTTCGTCTGTCCTAACATATGCCTGGTTTTATCCATGACAGGAGGACTATTGTCTCAAACCATCGATACCGCACTTTCCCGGCTGCTGGAAATCATGGCCACACTGCGCAGTGAGAACGGCTGTCCCTGGGATCGCGAACAGACCCATTCCTCGTTGCGGCAGCATCTGCTTGAAGAGACCTATGAAGTCATTGAAACCATCGATGAAGGCCGCCTGGAAGAACTGCCGGGCGAGCTGGGGGACCTGCTGCTGCAGATCGTCTTTCACGCGCAGATGGCCGCTGAAGCGGGCGCCTTTACCATGGAGGAGGTGGTGCGCAGCATCAGCGACAAGCTCATCCGCCGTCATCCGCATGTGTTCGGGGATGTGGACATTAAGACCGCGGACGAGCAGGTCGTGCATTGGGAACAGACCAAGATGAAAAAGGAGGGCAAGCGCTCGGCCATCAGCGGTGTGCCGAGGGAATTGCCGGCTCTGCTGCGCGCCTATCGCATTCAGAACAAGGCGGCGACCGTGGGTTTCGATTGGCCGGAGGTGACGCCGGTGTGGGAAAAGATCCAGGAAGAGATCGCCGAGCTGCGCGAAGCGGTGGACGGCGGCTGGCCGGACCGGGTGGAGGAAGAACTGGGCGATCTATTGTTCTCCATCGTCAATGTATCGCGGTTTCTACGTGCGAATCCCGAAGACGCGCTGCGCCGCACGATCGAAAAATTCACCCGCCGATTCACCCAGGTTGAAGATGAATTCCGCCGCCGCGGCCAATCCATGACCCAGGCGAGCCTGGCTGAGCTGGATGCGGCGTGGGATGCAGTAAAACAGCAGGAAAAGCAGAGATAGGAGTTCTTATGAAAGCTTTTGCCTATACCACGGCCAAGGGCGAACCCCGCGTTGGCGTAGAGACGGCTGAAGGAAGATTCAACTTTTCCCAGGTCTGGCGCTATTATATCGAATATAAAAATTTCAAACAAGCGCCGGATCTGCCGTTTCTGCAGCTGATGGTCGAGCTGGACTATTTTTCCGACGAAACCCTGGTGGAGGTTATGGATACGGTTAAAGGGTTCCGCCCGATCAAAGATCTTGGGCTGGAGAACGATTTGATCCTGCAAGTGCCGATCTCGCGACCGTCCAAAATCATCTGCCTGGGCCGCAACTATGCGGCCCACGCCAAAGAGTGGAAAAGCCAGGTGCCGGACAAACCCATGTTTTTTGCCAAACTGCCCTCCAGCCTTTTGCCGCCTCTGGGGGTGGTGGAGATTCCAGCCGGCATCGGCCGGGTGGATCATGAACTGGAGCTGGCGGTGGTGATGGGCCGCAAAGCGCGCCGGGTGACAGAGGATAAAGCCATGGACTATGTCGCCGGTTACACCATTGCCAATGACGTCACGGCCCGCGAGATGCAAAAACAGGATATTAAAACCGGCAGGCCTTGGACCCTGTCCAAAGGCCTGGACACCTTTTGTCCCATGGGACCGTGCCTGCTGCCCGCAGACGCAGTGCCTGATCCGCATAACCTGGAGATGGAGCTGAAGGTCAACGGCGAGACCAGACAAAAAGCCAATACCGCAGATATGGTGTTCAAGATCCCGACGCTTATCAGCTATATCTCACAATGCATCACCCTGGAGCCGGGCGACATTATCTGCACCGGCACGCCCGAAGGCACGCTGCCGATCGCAGACGGCGATGTCATCGAAGCCAGCATCGAGGGGATCGGCACTCTGGTGAACACCGTACGCGAGATACCGGCCCTGCCCTAGCGGGAGCCATTTTTAAAAACCGGTTCGATGGTTGCAGGCAAAGCTTTTTGTCCAGCGCAAGTAGAAAGGAGACGCAATGCCCCGGTTTGCCCCTTATCAGCCGGATTTTGACCGGCTGAGAAAAACGTTGTTGCTTCAACAGGCGGATCGTATCCCGGTCATGGAATTGGGCATCGACGAAGGCATCATGGCGCACTTTCTCGGCCGGCCGGTGATAACCCTTGAGGACCGGATCGATTTTTACCGCTGCGCGGGCTATGATTATATCAAACTGTCGCCGAGCATCGATATGAATCCCGCCGGGCTGGTTCCCGCCGGCGGCTTTCGTCACAGCGAAGCCAGTGGGCAAGACAAGGCACGCAAGTGGGGCAGTGAGGGCAGAGGGATCATTTCGACCTGGGAGGCTTTCGAAAAATTTCAGTTTCCCTGTGTGCAGGACGACATGTTTCTTCCGTTCGAACAGGCCGAGCGCCTGTTGCCGCCGGGACTGCAGGTCATCGGTCAGTACGGCGATATCTTTACGTTTACCTGGGAGTTCATGGGGTTCGAGAACTTTTGCTTTGCATGCGTGGAGGATGAGGCGCTGGTGGAAGCGGTTTTCGCACGCATCGGCGCCATTGTCTATGCGCTCTTTGAACGCATGGTCCAGTTCGATGTGGTCGGCGGTTTGTTCTACAGCGACGATATCGCCTATCAGACCGGTCTTATGGCAGCGCCCGCTGTATTTCACAAATATTTATTTCCCTGGATGAAAAAAATCGGCCGGTTGTGCGCGCAACGCGGCCTTCCTTTCATCTATCACAGTGATGGCAAAATGTGGGAGGTGATGGAGGCATTGCTGGCGACCGGCATCACGGCGCTGCAACCCATCGAGCCCAAGGCCTGGGATATCGTCGAGGTGAAGCGGCGCTACGGGGATCGCCTGGCGCTCATCGGCAATGTGGATGTGGATCTGCTGGCGCGCGGCGCTGCGCAAGCCGTGGCTGCTGAAACCAAGCGGCTGATCGATGTGGTCGGCCCGGGCGGGGGGTATTGTGTGGGTTCCGGCAACACGGTTCCCAACTATGTACGGCCGGAGAATTACCGCGCCATGCTGGAAACCGTGTGGGAATTTGGCGCCGTTTGAGGGACGATCCAATTCCCCGCTTCCGCTGGGCCGTCGCCCGCTGGGTGGTCCAGGCCCACCTGATCGATCGAATACCCCTGTTTTAAGGTTAAAGAGTAGAAAGGCAATCCGCATGGTTCAACTACATCCTTATCTCGGCTGCATGGGAATGATTCTGTTCGCCTCTCTCTTGCCGGCGGCAGAAATCCCGCTGCTCAAATTATCCTCTGTGCCTTTTACCCAGGTGCGCATCGAGGATTCATTCTGGGCGCCGCGGCAGGAGATCAACCGCACGGCTTCCATTCCCATCAATCTGGAAATGCTGGACAAGTCGGGCAATCTGATCAATTTCGATCTGGCGGCCGGCGGCAAACGCAACGGCTATAACGGGCCGGTCTACATGGATTCAGATCTTTACAAGGCTCTCGAGGCCGCTTCCTATTCCCTGGCCACCCATCCGGATGCCGCGCTGGAAAAAAAGATCGATGCCATCATTCGCCGGATCGCGGCCGCGCAGCAGAAAGATGGGTATCTCAACACCTATTACACGGTCAATGAGCCGGACAAGCGCTGGACGAATCTGCGCGATAATCACGAGCTCTATTGCGCCGGCCATCTTTTTGAAGCGGCTGTGGCCCATTATCAGGCCACCGGCAAGCGCACGCTGTTGCGCGTGGCAACGCGTTTTGCCGATCACATCTGCTCGGTGTTTGGACCCGGGCCAGGCCAACGAATGGGTTATCCCGGCCATCCGGAGATCGAACTGGCGCTGGTTAAACTGTGGCGCGTGACCGGGCAGCAGCGCTATTTCGATCTGGCGCGTTTTTTTATCGAGAGCCGCGGCATTCACTTTTTCGCCCGTGAGCATCAAACCCCGGAGGCAGAGTACGACGGCTCTTACTGGCAGGACGACATGCCGTTGTACGAGCATCGCACCATCAAGGGCCACGCGGTGCGCGCCTGCTATCTGCTCTCCGGCGCCACCGATGTGGCTGCGGTCACCGATGACGCAGCCCTGC
>CAZKQR010000244.1:0-6833 GCA_964554965.1 uncultured Cytophagia bacterium
GGCCAGAGGAAAGAAAGAGGCATGGGATCGTCCGACCCTTCTCCGCGCTCTGGCCGGTCTGCAAGGCGTGTATGTGCCCCGGTTCTATCAAGCCGCTTACGACGCTGCCGGCCGGTTCAGCGGGCTGACGGTCACAGAGCCCGGCGCCCCTGAAACCGTTCGCGCCCGCATCGTTGAAACGTTGGCGGCGCAAAACTATCCGGAAAAGCCTCTGGTGCCGGTGATCCCCACCACTCACGATCGGGTCTCGCTGGAGATCGCCAGAGGCTGTTCGCGCGGCTGCCGCTTCTGCAACGCCGGCATAATCTATCGGCCGGTCCGCCAGCGGCCGGTGCAGGACTTGGTGCGCCAGGCGGTGGAGAACATTCATCACACCGGTTATGATGAAGTGTCGCTGGTGTCGCTGTCCACATCGGACTATGAGGCGTTGGAGCCTCTGATGGCCGGACTGCAGGCGCAGTTGGGCCCGGAGATGGTCAATCTCTCCTTTCCTTCTCTGCGTCCGGAAAAATTCACCCCCCAGGTCGCTTTTTTCGCCAAAGGGGTGCGCAAATCAGGATTGACGTTGGCGCCGGAAGCAGGATGTCAGCGGTTGCGCGACGTCATCAACAAAACCACCACAGAGCAGGATCTGCTCTCCGCTGTGCAGCTGGCCTTCCGCGAGGGGTGGAAGCTGATCAAACTGTACTTTATGATCGGCCATCCCACCGAGAGCGAGACCGATCTGCAGGAGCTGGTTCAGCTCATCAACCGGGTGATGGCGGTGGCCAAAATGTACCGGGGGACCGGCTTGAACGTCTCCCTGTCGCCGTTCATCCCCAAACCGTTGACGCCCTTTCAGTGGTGCCGTCAGGATGCGCCGGAAGAGATCGACGGCAAACTCCGCTTTCTCCGTGAGCGGCTGCGCGACAAGCGGATCAAGCTCAGCTGGCGCAACGCCGATCTCGCTCAGGTGGAAGGGCTGCTGGCGCGCGGCGACCGGCGCATCGGCCGGGTGATCTGGCGCGTCTGGCAAAGCGGCGCAAGGCTGGAGGGGTGGTCGGAACATTTCAATCATGATCTGTGGCAGCAGGCCATGGATGCGGAAGGATTGGCCTTTGACCGGTTCACCGGCGGGCTGGATCTGGACGCTCCCCTGCCATGGGATCATGTGCAAAAAGGGGTGAGCAAAAAGTATTTGCAGCAAGAGTACCACAAAAGCTTGCAGGCCCAGGTGACGCTGGATTGCCGCGAGGACAAGTGCCAACACTGCGGATTGATGGCGCAGCCGGTGTGCCGGCAAATTCTGCAGCAGGGGCCGGCGCAAGAAAAGGCGCCGCTGCCGGCGGCAACACCTAGCGCTGTACCGCAGCCCGAGCAGGAGACGATCCGCCTGGTTCGCCTCCGTTATCGCCGCGACGAATCCGTTCGTTTTCTCTCCCATCTGGATGTCATCCATCTGTTTGAGCGTGCCCTGCGGCGCGCACGCATCAGGATCGTCTATACCAGCGGCTTTAATCCTCACCCCAAGATGGCCTTCGGCCCGCCTTTGCCCACCGGTTACACCAGCCTGAACGAGTACCTGGATTTCCACTATCATCCCGACGACGACGATCACCCGCTGGAGCGATTGTCCGCCGTTATGCCGGAGGGGCTGGAGCTGTTGGAGATGAAATCGCTGTTCGACAAACACCGTCATCTCACCGATGTCATCAATCGCAGCGACTATCGGATCATCACGCCGGTCGCCGTGGCGCCGCAGCGTGTGCAAGCGCTGCAGGCGAGCGCCAGTCTGCCGGTCGTGCGGAAAAAAGAGGGCGAAGCGCCCAAGGAAGTGGACATCCGTCCCTATCTTGACACCCTAGAGGCCCGGGACGACCAGCTGACGTTGGTGACCCGGATCGACCAAGGCAAGACGCTGCGCGTCCAAGAAGTGCTCACTCTGCTGTTCGACGGCGATGAGACGTCGGTCAAGCGCAGCCGGGTGACGCGGACAGGCCTGTTCATCCAATTCGGCGATCTGGTGGCCACGCCGATGGAGATATGAGCCGCGTTCCGCAAGAAAAGATTTTTACCATCATCAAAATGATTGAGGGACCATGAAGAAAGAAATTTTTATAAACGCGTCAATGGGGGAAACCCGTTTGGCGATCTGTGAAGACGGCCGGCTCTCAGAGCTGTATTTTGAGAAAGCCGAAAAAGAACGCATGGTGGGGGATGTATATTACGGCCAGGTGGCCAAAGTCCTCAAGGGCATGCAGGCGGCTTTTGTCAACATCGGCCTGACGCAGGATGCCTTTCTCCATTTTTCCGACGTCGGCGACAACCTCGCCGAGTTCAACAAGCTTTACCATGAGGAGGGCAAGCCGCCGAAGAACAACCGCCGTGGCGGGAACGAACATCACCTGCATCAGGGGCAGCCGATCCTGGTGCAGATCACCAAAGAGCCGATCTCCAACAAGGGCGCGCGGGTGACCACCAACATCGCCCTGCCCGGCCGTTTTCTGGTGCTGATTCCATTCGATCATACGGTCGGCGTTTCGCGCAAGATCCACAACCGCCGTGAAAAGGGCCGGCTGAAGAGCATCGGCCGCGAGATCAAACCCAACGGCTTCGGCATCGTCATCCGCACCGTCTCCGAAGGCCGCAACAAACAGGAGCTGCTGGACGATCTCAACAGTCTGATGAAAACCTGGGAGCAGATCGTCAAGAACATCTCCCGGGGCAAACCGCCGGTGCGGGTGCACAAGGATATGGATATGTTGTCCAGCACTATTCGCGATCTGTTCACCAACGATGTGGACCGTCTGGTGGTGGACGACAAAAAAATGCACAAGCAGATCTCCAAGTATCTGGCCGAAGTGGCCAGTTCGCTGGTGGATCGCGTGGAATGGCACCGCGACAAAGATCCGATCTTTGACCGCTTCGGCATCGAGACCGAGATCAGCAAAAGCCTGGCGCGCAAGTTCTGGCTCAAGAGCGGCGGGTACATCTTTTTCGATCATACCGAGGCCCTGACCGCCATCGATGTCAACAGCGGCCGGTTCGTCGGCAAAAAGGACCACGACGCCAACAGCCTCAAGATCAACGTGGAGGCGGCCCGCGAGATCGCCCGGCAGCTGCGCCTGCGCGACATCGGCGGCATCATCATCTGCGATTTCATCGATATGGTGGAAGAGAAAAACCGGCGCAAACTGCAGGACGAGTTTTTGAACGAGCTCAAGGCCGATCGGGCCCAGGTCAATATCGCGCCGATCAGCAAGTTCGGCATCATCGAGATGACTCGAGAGCGGGTGCGGCCACCGCTGCTTTTCTCCATCAGCGAACCCTGTCCCGCCTGTCTGGGAACCGGCCGGGTGATGAGCAAAACCACCATCCTGGCGCGCATCGAACGATGGGTCAAGCGGTACCGCAAGGAAAAAGGCGAACGCTCTCTACAGCTGATGGTCAACCCCGAGCTGGCGCAGTTTCTCAGCGCCGGCACTCCCAGCCACGTGCTGCGCCTCAGCTGGCGCTACTGGACGCGCATCAAAGTCGTGGCTGATGAGAGCGTGACGATGGAGGATTTTCACTTTCTTGACAAAGAGGGGCAGGAGGATCTGACGCAAAAGTACAGCTGAGCGTCCAGCGAACCCGCCGGGCTGATCCGCCAGGAAGACAAAATACTGTTGACAATGACTTTATTATTTTGTAAATTATTCGGCTATATTGTAAAGTTGTTGCCAACTATTTGTGGAGAGATGACTTATGTACGCTGTCGTTAATATTGCAGGTCAACAATTCCGAGTGGCCAAGAACGAAAAGATCGTGGCGCCCCGGCTGAGCGGTGAAGAAGGCAGTCAGGTGGAGTTCGATCAGGTGCTGATGCTGGGCGAGGGCAAAAGCGTGAAAATCGGCCAGCCCTATGTCGCCGGCGCCAAGGTGACGGCCAAGATCGTCAAGCACGACAAGGCCGATACCGTGATCGTTTACAAGAAAAAACGACGCAAAGGGTATGAAAAGAAAAACGGACACCGTCAGGCTCAGACCCGGGTGCAGATAGAGGATATCACCGCCTAGGCGGCTTGGCCGCCCGGGTTGTGTACAAGGAGGCTCTTTATGGCTCATAAGAAAGGCGTAGGCAGTTCCCGTAACGGACGCGACAGCAATCCGCAGATGCTCGGCGTCAAGCGGTATGCCGGACAGGCGGTTCTGGCCGGCAGCATCCTGGTCCGTCAGCGCGGCACCCGTATCCATCCGGGCGAACATGTGGGCAAGGGGTCTGATGACACCCTGTTCGCCCTGAAGAGCGGTACGGTAAAATATGAAACCCGCGGCAAAGATAAAAAGTTTGTCAGCATCGTGGTCGCCTGAAGCGGCGATCACCCGGTTTCTTGAACCAGCGCGCGACGTCCATAGACGCCGCGCGTTTTTTTTTAGTCGCGTTCCCAAGCTTGCTTGGCAACACGGGTGTTGGTTTTGCCCCTTCAGCGATCCATTACCCTCCGGCCTACAAAAAGCATGCCATAATTTCGAGAATTACCTTGACTCTTTAACCTCATTATCCTATATTAATGCGACTTAAAACAGGTGGTGCCATGTCCGTTGCTTTAGAAGAAGTTGACCGCATTGCCGGGTTGGCGAAATTGCAGTTCTCTGCAGACGAAAAGGTCAGGTTCGCCGCCCAATTCAACCAGATCATCCAGTATATCGAAAAACTCGCCGAGTTGGACCTGAGTCAGGTGGAGCCGATGCGCCAGGTCGGCGACGGGATCAATGTGTTGCGCGACGACTGCGTGCAACCCTCGCTGACGGTGGAACAGGTTCTGGCCAACGCGCCGGTACGTAAACTGGATTTTTTCAGCGTGCCCAAGGTGATCGGCTGAGCGGGATCTCATTGAGGAAAATCGGGCGGCAAATATGTCAGACGAACAGACAACCAAGTATATCTTTTTCACCGGCGGTGTAGTCTCTTCCCTGGGCAAGGGCATCGCCGCTTCCTCCATCGGACGCCTGCTCAAAGCACGCGGCTACTCGGTCACCATCATCAAGCTCGATCCCTATCTCAATGTGGACCCGGGCACCATGAGCCCCTTTCAGCACGGCGAGGTGTTTGTCACCGACGACGGCGCTGAGACCGACCTTGATCTGGGACATTATGAGCGGTTCATCGACACCAACATGTCCCGCCATAACAACGCCACCACCGGCCAGATCTATTACGACGTCATCATGCGGGAGCGCCGCGGCGTCTATCTGGGCAAAACCGTGCAGGTGATCCCCCACATCACGGATGAGATCAAGCGCCGCATCCTTCAGGCCGGCGCAGGGGAAAAACCCTTTGATGTCGTGCTCATCGAAGTGGGCGGCACCGTGGGTGATATCGAAGGCCTGCCGTTTCTCGAGGCCATCCGTCAATTTACCATGGAGCATGGATACGCCCATGTCATGAATGTTCACCTGACTCTGATTCCCTATCTGCATGCGTCGGGTGAGATGAAGACCAAACCGACCCAGCACTCGGTGATGAAACTGCGCGAGATTGGTCTGCAGCCGGACATGCTGTTGTGCCGAACCGAACTTCCCATCTCGCAGGAAGCGCGGGAAAAGATCGCCCTCTTTTGTTCTCTGCCGCCGGAGATGGTGTTTGAGGCGCGCGATGTGGACAGCATTTATTCCATCCCTCTTTTATTTGAGGAAGCCGGGGTCGGTCAGCGGGTGGTGAACCGGCTGGGCCTGGAGCCGCGGGAGCCGGATCTGTCCCGCTGGCGTCAATTCGTCCGCCGGATCAAGAACCCGTCCGCGTTTTGCCGCATCGCCGTTTGCGGCAAGTACACCGATCTGCACGATTCCTACAAGAGCATCATCGAGGCCTTTGTCCATGCCGGCGTCGAGAACGACGCCAAAGTGGAGCTGAAATGGCTGGACTCTGCGGAGATTGAGAAAAAGGGCGCCGAAGCATTCATGCAGGATGTCAACGGCCTGCTCATCCCCGGCGGCTTTGGCGAGCGGGGCATAGAGGGAAAAATCGCCGCCATCCGTTTTGCCCGCGAGCAGGGGGTGCCCTTTTTCGGCATCTGCCTGGGGCTGCAATGTGCGGTCATTGAATTCAGCCGCAACCGCTGCGGCCTGGAAGAGGCCAACAGCACCGAGTTCAATCCGGCGACACCGCATCCGGTGATCGATCTGATGGAAACTCAGGTGTCGGTCGTGCAAAAGGGCGGGACCATGCGGCTGGGCGCTTATCGGTGTCAGCTGCAGAAAAACAGCCTGGCTTTCAAAGCGTACAAAAAGACCGAGATATCCGAACGCCACCGCCATCGCTATGAGGTGAACAACGCCTACCTGCAGCCGTTGCAGGCGCAGGGATTCAAGATCGCCGGCATTAATCCGGAGAACAATCTGGTGGAAGTCATCGAGCTGCCGGACCATCCCTGGTTTGTCGGCGTGCAGTATCATCCAGAGCTGAAATCGCGCGCTTTGGCGGCCAGCCCTCTGTTTCGTGAATTCGTCGCTGCCGCGCTGCGCTGCAAACTGGGCCGGTCAGAAAACGGTGGCGGGGCTGTGTTCTAGAGGCTGCGTGAGGATCGGGGCTCAAGAGGTGTGAGTGTGAAACCGTTGCGCAAACGCATCAAGAATGATTCGATCTATCTGGTTGCACTTTTTTTCGTCAAAGTCTTGCGGCTGTTACCGCGTTCCGCCGCCTTGTCGGTGATGCGGCGATTGGGCGTCTGGGTGTTTCATCTGGCCCGCAAAGAGCGGGAAAAGACTGTGCGCCATCTGACCTGGGCTTTTGGCCAAGAGAAACGCCCGGAGGAGATCACGGCGCTGGCCCGCTCGGTCCGCGAAGAAGCCACGGCGGTCGAGTATCTCAA
>CAZKQR010000245.1:0-6825 GCA_964554965.1 uncultured Cytophagia bacterium
TCGATTTTTTTCGAACAGCTGACCAATACCGGCCTGCTGGATCATACGCGCTACCTCGACGCCCGGCTGGGCGATCGTATCGTCCTAAAGCGCGACAGTTGACAGTATCAACATCAACGGGGTTGTCTATGGAAACCATCAACATCATCACCGGGCTCGATGTCGGCACCACCAAGATCGGCTGTCTGATCGCCGAGGTGTCCAGCTCGGGAGAAATCAACATTAAAGGCGTGGGCACCGCGCCATCAGAGGGTTTGCGCTACGGCATGGTCGTGGATATTGAAAAGACGGTCCGCTCCATCCGCAAAGCGGTTGAAGCCGCGGAGGCCATGGCCGGCGTGGCGGTGGATCTGGTCTACGCCGGCATCGCCGGCGACCATATTCGCGACATCAACGGCCGCGGCGTGGTGGCGATCTCGGGCGAAAACCATGAGGTGAGCGCCGACGATGTGCGCCGGGTGATCGAGGCGGCGCGGGCGGTGGCCCTGCCCATGGATCGGGAGATGATCCATATCCTGCCGCAGGAGTTCATTGTCGACCAGCAGCGCGGTATCCGCGACCCCGTGGGCATGTGCGGCGTCCGTCTGGAGGCTGAGGTGCACATCGTCACCGGCGCAGTGGCTTCGGCGCAGAACATCTACCGCTGCATCGAAAAAGCCGGCTATACGACGGCCGATCTGGTGCTGGAGTCGTTGGCTTCGAGCTATTCGGTGTTGACCGATGATGCCAAGGAGATGGGGGTGATTCTGATCGACATCGGCGGCGGCACCAGCGACATCGCCATGTTCTACGAGGGCTGTCTGCGTTTGTCGCGCGTGGTGGCGCTCGGCGGCCGCAACGTGACCAACGACATCGCGATCGAATTGCGCACGCCCATCGAAGCCGCGGAAAAACTGAAACTGGCGCACGGCAGCGCGATCCATGTCGATGGGGACAAGGAACAGCTGGTTGAAGTGCCGGGGATGAACGATCGGTCCATCCGCCGGATCTCCCGGGGCTTGTTGATCGACATCATTCAGGCGCGCATGAGCGAGATCCTCACCCATACCTATGAGGAGATCAAGAACTCGGATTATCTCAACCTGATGACCACCGGACTGGTGCTGACCGGAGGCGCCTCGCTGCTGCCGGGCACGGTGGAGATGGCGGAGAACATTTTCAACATGCCGGTCAAGCTCGGCATTCCCCGCGGCTTTACCGGCATGGTGGCCGAGGCGCAGCGGCCGCAGTACGCCACCGGCGTGGGACTGATCATGTACGCCATGCAGAACAAGGATGATTTTGAAGAGGGATTCAGCGACAACGAGACCGGCGTGTTCGACAACATCGTGTCGCGATTCAAAGGCTTTTTCAAGAAAGCAACCCAGCTGGATTAACCGTCCTGCAGGGGACGCCCTGACGGGCGGCATGGGGTCGGCGCCGGACAGGCGAGGGATACGCCTCCCGGCCGGCCGGAAAACACAAAAAAGGAGTGGGTTATGAATTTGACGTTTGATTTTGACGATGCGGCGGTAAACGGAGCGCGGATGAAGGTCGTGGGAGTCGGCGGGGCCGGCGGCAACGCCGTCACCCGGATGATTCGCGAAGGACTGACCGGCGTGGATTTTGTCGCCATCAACACCGATGAACAGGCTTTGGATTATTGCGCGGCCTCGACGAAAATACGTATCGGCACCAAGACCACGCAGGGCTTGGGCGCCGGCGCCGACCCCAACAAAGGCCACAAGGCCATTGAAGAGGACAAGAACACGGTGTATGACGCGCTGACCAACAGTGATCTGGTCTTTGTCACCGCCGGCATGGGCGGCGGCACCGGAACCGGCGCGGCACCGGTCGTGGCGCAGATCGCCCGCGATGTCGGCGCTCTCACGGTGGGCGTGGTCACCAAGCCCTTTCTCTTTGAAGGGCCCAAACGCATGCAACGCGCCGAGGAGGGCATCACCGCCCTCAAAGAATATGTCGACACGCTGATCGTCATCCCTAATCAGCGTCTGCTCACCATCGTGCCCATGGACACGCCTCTGGAAAAGGCTTTCCGTTTCGCCGATGAGATTCTCTTCAATGCGACCAAGGGTATTTCCGATCTGATCACGATCCCCGGACTGGTCAACCTTGATTTCGCGGACGTGCGCACCGTGATGAGTGAAATGGGCGATGCGCTGATGGGCTGCGGCTTGGCGCGCGGTGAAAATCGCGCCAAGGTGGCGGCGGAGATGGCCATCAACAGCCCGCTGCTGGAGGACGTGTCCATCTCCGGCGCGCTGGGATTGCTGGTCAATATCACCGGCGGCCCCAACATGACTTTAAGCGAGGTCAACACCGCCTCCACCATCATCTCAGAGGCCGCCGGCCGCAGCGCCAACATTATCTTTGGCGCCGTGATCGACAAGGCCATCGAGGATGAGATCCGCATCACCGTGATCGCCACGGGTCTGAATCGCACCCACCCTAAGACCAAGCCCGGCGGCCCCATCGCCTGGTCGCAGGCCGGCACGATCAAGGACAACGCCGTGTTGCGTGAAATTCCGGCTGTCCGTCGCCAGGGGGAAGCGAGCGGTGGAGACGTGCAGAACTTTATGGACCAGAGCCGCTTTGACAGCACCACGCCCGGCCGCAGCCTGGATATGACCGGCGGGGATGAGCCCGCGAGACTGAGCTCGTACCGCGAAGAGTCGGTTCGCACCGCCTATTCAGACAAAAAAGCCGATGAGATGTTGCTCGATCCCCGCAGCCCCCTGTCATCGCCGGATAACGGGAACGGCAACGGCAACGGCTATGGTAAAGCCGCCGACGTGCGCAGTGACAGTTTTTTCAACATCACCTCGTTCAAACGAAAAAATCTGTTATAATGAAACGGATTTGTTCAGCGGGTGGGCATCATGGCAGATCGGTTTAAACAGTTCAGGCGCTATGCCGCCGATCTGCTGATGGCTGAACAGGTCCGACGACCTATCTCTTCATCAGGCCCCACTCCGTTGGCGCTCGTTTATCCCAATTACTATGCAGTGGGTATGGCGAGTCTGGGATATCAGACCGTCTATCGACTGTTCAACGAGTCGCCAATTTTTGCCTGCGAACGAGCCTTCCTTCAAGAGGGCTCGTTCGCTTCTTTTATTCGTACGCTGGAAACCCAGCGCCCCCTGCATTCTTTTCCCATCATCGCCTTTTCCGTAGCCTATGAGCCGGATGTCCTCCATGTTCTGCACCTTTTGCGCCTTTCCGGCATTCCTCTGCGTGCGAACCAGCGCACGCCGCTCGATCCCTTGATCCTGGTGGGCGGAGTCACCATGTTTTCCAATCCGGCTGTGCTGGCTCCGGTCGCTGATGTGATTTTTCTCGGCGAAGCGGAAAACCTTGTGCCTGTGTTCAGCCGCCATTTTGAACAACATCCGCGCAAGGAAGAGCTGCTGGACGGACTTTTTCGTGAACCCGGTTTTTACATCCCCTCCCTTGTACAGGAAACGCCGCTGCAGGTGCAGCATTGGCCTATCCATGATCAGGAGCCGGCCACTTCGTTCTGCATTCCACAGCAGGCGCATCTGAGAATGTTCATGGTCGAAGTGGGACGGGGCTGTGGACGCGGATGCCGCTTTTGCTCAGCCGGCCATGTCTATCATCCGTTCCGGCAATGGCCGGTGGAGAAAATAATCGACACGGTGCAGGCCTACGCCCGGCCGGGAGACCGGATCGGTTTGGTGGGCGCTGCGCTGTCGGATTATAAAGATCTCGATGAGTTGTGCAGCCGGCTGCTGGACTCTGGATATTTGATCAGCCTTTCTTCCTTGCGTGTGGATCGGATCACCGCCCCGCTGCTGCGCGCGATGGAGAAAAGCGGGTTGGATCGCATCACGATGGCGCCGGAGGCCGGCAGCGAGCGGTTGCGCCGCGTTATCGGTAAAAATATATCCGAGGATAAAATCTTTGCCGCGGCGGATCTTTTGGCCCAGTCCGGGATCAAATTGATCAAAGTGTATTATATGATCGGCCTGCCATTTGAATCGCCGGAGGACATCGAGGCCATCATTTTGCTGACACGGCGGCTTGCGGCACATCTGCCGCACCATCAGCTTCGGGTCGGCCTGAGCCAGTTTATACCAAAACCCTGCACGCCCTTTCAATGGGCGGCGGTGGAAAATGAAAAGACGATTAAACAAAAGGGAAAAACTCTGGCGCGTGGGCTGCGGCAAATCTCCAGCGTTTCGGTCAGCCCGATGAACCCGCGCGAAGACAGGATTCAGGCTTTGTTGTCGCTGGGGGATCGCGAGCTCGGCTTGCGATTGACCGAGGTGGAACAACCGCTGTTATGGCGCGGGGAGAAGGAGACACTCGGCAGCGCGCGAGAAAGTGGAGACTACACCGAAGCACTGCCGTGGGATTTCATCGATTGCGGGCAGCGCAAAGAGGTTTTGTGGAAAGGGTGGCTCAGCGCGAAAGCGCTTGCTGAGAACGGTTGAGCGAACGGTCCTCAGGCCGTGATCATCAGCGGCCGGGCATGGGTGGAGAGGAGGAGGTATGGACGATTTATCGCGTCGATCATCGCTGAAATTACTGGCTGCAGGGGTGGGTATCACCGTGTTTGGCAAAAATTACAGCGCGCACGGAAAGAAAAAAAGGATTCGCCTCGGTGGACCGGTTTTCGATCCCTGGACAACACCGGAGCAGTGGGCGGAGATCCATCATCGCTTGGGCTATGCCGCCGCCCTGTGTCCGCTGCAGGCCGATGAGGGGGAAGAGCGCGTACAGGCTTTTGTCCAGGCGGCCCGGCAATGGGATATCACCATCGCCGAGGTCGGCGCCTGGAGCAACCCGCTCAGCCCGGACTCGGCGGTGCGGGCGGCAGCGGTGAAAAAATGCCAGGAACAGCTGGCGCTGGCGGACCGGATAGGCGCCCGCTGCTGCGTAAACATCAGCGGCAGCCGCGGGACGCAATGGGATGGACCACACCCTCTCAACCTCACGGCCGAAACCTTTGACATGATCGTCCAGACCACACGCGCCATCATCGACGCCGTGAAACCCACGGCCACTTTTTTCACCCTGGAGACCATGCCCTGGGCATTTCCGGATTCCCCCGAAGCCTATGTGCGGCTGATCACGGCGGTGAACCGCAAGCCCTTTGCCGGTCATCTCGATCCAGCCAACCTGATCTGTTCGCCGCAGCGGTACTTTGCCAACGCTGAACTGATCCGCGAGTGCTTTGCGAAACTAGGCCCCTATATCAAAAGCTGCCACGCCAAAGACGTACTGCTGAGTCCCAACATGACGACCCACTTGGACGAGGTGCGCATTGGATCGGGCGGACTCGATTACACCGTCTTTCTCAAGGAGCTCAGCCATTTCCCCGATGTGCCGTTAATCCTGGAACATCTGAAAACAGCCGAAGAGTATGCGCTTGCGGCCGACCACCTGCGCCGCGTAGCAGCGCAAATAAATGTGGATATCTCCTGAACTGAGAAGGCTGAAGAGCTCGGCAGCGCCTCAGGCCATACTGCGTATTTGTTTATGCACCAGGTTGGTGATGGTGCGAAAATCCACTTTGCCGCTGCCCATTTTGGGCATCTCGGGCAGGACGACAAATTCCTTGGGCAAGGCCAGAGACGGCAGTTCTTTGGCCATTTTTTTCAGGATCTCCCGTTCATTGACCGGCTCGGTGACCGCCGCCACAATGCGGGCGCCTTTGAGAGAATCCGGCACTTCCACCACGCAGCAGGATACTCCATCCGGCAACAAGCTTTCAAGCACACTCTCCGTTCGCACCAGCGAGATCATCTCACCGCCGATCTTGACGAACCGCTTCAGCCGGCCGAGATGCCACAGATAGCCGTCGCTGTCGAACTTGCCCATATCTCCGGTGTCATACCAACCGTCCTTGATGCGCACCGAGGTCTCCTCGATGTCGTCGAAATAGCCCTTCATCACCAGATCGCCTTTGATCAGGATCTTTCCCTCCTGACCTGCGCCGACTGTTTTGCCGTTGGCGATATCGACGATCTTGACCTGGACCGAGGGCAGGGGTCTGCCGATGCTGCCCGGCCGGTTGTTGTGCGGCGTGTTGACTGAAACGCCCGGACTGGTCTCGGTGGTGCCATAGGCCTCCAGCAAATCCACTTGATGTTTTTGCAGGTATCCCTCGCGCAGCCAGGCCGGCGTTTTGTCCGCACCGGCGAGAATGACCCGGCAGGTGGAAAAATCACCGGGTTTGGATTCGCGCAAGTACCCGGCGAAAAAGATCGGCGTGCCGGCGATCAGCGTGGCCTTGTGCGTCCGAGTATATTGCGGAATATTTTTGTACTCCAGTGGATTGGCCGCGGTGATATTGGTCATGCCTACGACCAAGGGCAGCCAAAAGTTGGCGTTATGGCCAAAGACGTGGAACAACGGCAGCACCGACATGAACCGGTCTTCATCCGTCAGGTTGAACGCTTTGACCAGATCCTGGATGTTGGAGCCCATATTGCGATGGGTCAGCTGCACGCCCTTGGGCTCCTTTTCACTGCCGCTGGTGAACAGAATGACCAGGTTGTCGTCCTCATGCGACTTGGGCAGTCCGGCGATGATCAGGCGGGCGGGCATTTTGGCCTTCAGGGCGGCGGACAGTTTATAGCTCAGCGGAATTTGCGCCAGAATGTCCTCGATAAAGATCATGCCCCGAACCAGCCGGCAGCCGATTTTCTCCACCAGTGCTCGCGATGTGATGATGGTGCGAAAACCACATTTACCCTGAGCGTATTCGCAATTCTCCGCCGCTCCGGTGGAATAGTTGATCATGACCGGCACTTTGCCCGCCATCACCGTGGCCAGTGTGGACAGGATGGCGCCGGCCGA
>CAZKQR010000246.1:0-5438 GCA_964554965.1 uncultured Cytophagia bacterium
TTTTGTCATTGCGGCTCCATCACCCGCTTCAGCGATCCCCGGGTGGTGCTGCAGGCCCTGGACCGGATCCGAAGAAAAGAACCGGCTGTGTATGAGCGCATCCGGCTTTTGTTCGTTGGATTGGACGCCACGGGAAAACTGCATCAACAGGTGGCTGATCTGGGATTAGCTGATCATGTGAGCCATTGCGGTTATACAAGCCACCGCCAGGCGCTGCAACGGCTGATGAACAGCCAGGCGCTGCTGCTGGTGGCCCGCGGCGCTGACAACGCTCATTTTATTCCGGGCAAAACATGGGAGTATCTTGCCTCCGGAAAACCTATTCTGGCGTTGACCGATGTGCCCGACACAGCCGACGTGCTGCTGAAAAGCGGCGCCGCCCGGCTGTGCGCGCCTGATGACCCGGTCGCATGCGCGGAGGCCATGAGTGCACTGTGTCAAAACCAGCGTTCATGGTTTCAACCCCAAAACGATTTCATCAGTCACTACGATCGCCGCCTGCAGACCGGGCAGCTGGCCGCCGTTCTGGATACGCTTTAGCTGATTCACCTTACAACGGAATACTATGAGGATTCGATTTTTTGTCATCGCTCTGTCCTTGATCCAGCCGGCCGGCGGCCAGGACTATCTTTGGCCCACCGATGCCGGCAAAGTGTTGACCTCTTCGTTCGCCGAGTCGCGTGAAAACCGCTTTCATGCCGGCATCGATGTAAAGACATGGGGCCGCACCGGCTATAAGGTGTTTGCCATTCGAGCCGGCTATCTCTCCCGTATTCAGGTTTCGCCCTTTGGCTATGGCCGCGTTCTGTACCAGACGCTGGACACCGGCGAGACCGCGGTCTATGCCCATCTTTCCAGCTTTGCTCCTGCGGTCCAGGAGGCTGTGGAACGCAAGCAAGAGGCCCGCGGCCGCTACTCGATTACCCTGTTCCCCGATCAGGATCAGTTCCCGGTGCAAAAGGGAGATCTGATCGGCTACACCGGCGAGAGCGGCGTCGGCTATCCCCATTTGCATTTTGAACTGCGCGACAAAGCCTCGCGGCCGATCAACCCATTCACGAGGGGCTATGTCGTGAGCGACAAGACGGCGCCCATCGTGCAGAAAATTTCCGTGACCCCTTTATCGGCTGATTCGCGCGTGCAGGGTGATCTGCGGCCTTGGCTGGTGCAGCCCCGCCGAGTGTCCGCGGGCCGCTATCAGGTGGAAGAGCCCATCCGGGTGAAAGGCATGATCGCTTTCGGCTTGGACGCTTTTGATCAGATGGAGGGCGGCCCCAATGAATTCGGCACCCATCGCAACCGCCTGTGGATCGGAGATCAGGAGCTGTTCGCGGCCAAGTACGACCGTTTCAGCTACGATGATAATCCGCAGGCGAATCTGGACCGCGATTATCGCCTGTTGGCCAGGGGAAAGGGATTTTTTTACAAATTTTTTCGTGATCACGGCAACGAGTTGGATTTTTATCAAACCGACGAGCTCTATGGCGGTGTGGCGGCTTTTGATGAACCGGTTCCCATGACCGGGTGGTTTTATGCCATTCTGGAAAAGCTGGGCCTGGATTGGCGCCGGCCGGCAGGCGTGGTGAACCTGCCCAGTGGAAGTCACCCCTTTCGTATCGAGACCGAGGATTACTGGGGCAACCAGAGCATCGTAACCGGCGAGTTGCTGGCAGAACGGTTAAGCGCAGCCAAGTCGGCAGGGGCAGCCTTCGCGTCGGACGATTCCCTGCAGGTCGCTATGCATGTAGAGTATTACGATGACTATTGCCGGCTGGAATTCAATTTTTCTCTCGAGCCGCAGGGGGAGCTGTTGCTCGAGGGCCGCTCCTCGCCGCTAATGCGCCAGCGTATTCGGCTGGAGCGCATAGGGCCTAAACGGTATCTGGTCGGCTGGCCGCTCAATCATGGCCAGCCTTCACCGGTGGAGCTGCAGCTTCGCCGTGCGGACGATGCCGCGTCCAAACCGTTGGCGATCAAATGGCTTCATCATCACGCGGTGGCCGCCGGTTCGTCGCACACGGTGGAGAGCGAGGACGGCCGCTGCCGGGTCGAGTTCACCTCCGCCTCGTTATTCAAGCCGCTTTTCGTGCGCATCAGCGCCTCGTCGGCAAACGGCCGGCCGCGCTACGAAATGGTTTCACCGGTTTACGAAGTGGAGCCGGAGGATGTGGCACTGGCGGATAAAATAACTCTGGCCATCCGCACGAACGCGGCGGACACCAGCCGGCGCGGCGTCGGCCTTTATCTCAAAACGCGCGGCAGAAATGAATGGAGTTTCATCGGCCAGGGCCGAGATCAGGGCGAAACCATGGTCTCCGGGACGGCCACGCGGCTGGGCGCCTTTGTTCTGATTCGCGATCTGCAGCCGCCGGCCATTCTGTCTCTGTCCCCGGCGCCGGGCGCTCAACTCACCGACCGCACGCCCTTGATCACAGCGCTGTTCAAGGATGAGGTGGCCGGCATGGGTTCCGAGGAGCAGCTGCAGCTTTTGCTCGACGGCCGCAAAGTCATTGCCGAATACGATCCGGAGGACGAGGCGCTGCGCCATCAGGTCAAACAAGCGCTGACTCCCGGTCGTCATGAAGTCGAATGCCGGATCAGCGACCGCTGCGGCAATCGCAGCCGTAAATCCGCAAACTTTTGGGTGAAATGATGATTCCACTTAAAGACGACAACCCGCACATCAGCCGGCCGGTCGTGACCTATGCTCTGATCGCAATCAATGTGCTGGTCTTTCTCCGCCAAATCACGCTGGCCCCTGGCTTGACCGAGGAGTTTGTTTTAACCTGGGGCGCGGTGCCCGCTTTGATCACCCAGGGGCAGCAGTGGCAGACCATTTTCACCTCCATGTTTTTACACGGCGGCTTTATGCATCTGGCCGGGAACATGCTCTATCTGCACATCTTTGGCGATAATGTGGAAACCCTGTGCGGCCATGTCCGTTTTTTGTTTTTTTATCTGATCTGTGGAGTTTTGGCGTTTGCCTCTCATTATGTTTTTGCCACCACCTCCGAGATCCCGATGATCGGCGCCAGCGGCGCCATCTCGGGCGTCCTGGGCGCCTATGCACTGCGTTTTCCCCGTGCACACGTCCACGTGCTGATACCGATCTTTTTTTGGATTTATCGAATTTTTAAGATTCCGGCCGTGATGGTTCTCGGCATCTGGTTCTTTATGCAGGTGTTCAGCGGCGTCACCACCTCGCCGGCCGGCGGCGGCGTGGCCTGGTTCGCCCATGTAGGCGGTTTTCTCGCCGGTCTGTTGCTGATCAGCGTCTTTGAATCAAACCGTTACAAGGTGAACTTTCCCTGAGCGGCCGCCTGGAGCGGTCGACGAGCGGTGGCAGCAGCGCCCGCGGCCGCAAACAGCAGCCCGGGGCTGTGCGACCGGGCAAATAAGCGCTTGCAAGATTGAACGACTTTAATTATCTTTAGGCTGGGGCATCGTCAACTTGTATCGGCAGATGTGAGGACTTTGGTTTGTTCCGAACTTTTTCTTGATGGAGGTTGCCATGTCAATGACTTATCACGAGCTCAAAGAAAAGACGGTGGCCGAGCTGCGCCAGATCGCGTCCGGCATTGAACACGAGGCGGTGCAGGGCTATACGCAGTTGAACAAGGAACACCTGCTGCTGGCCGTCTGCAAAGCGCTCGGCATCGATACGCATGAACATCATCATGCGGCGATACCAGAAAAAACACAGATCAAGTCCGAAATCCACCTGCTGAAGAAACGGCGGCAAGAGGCCATCACCGCCAAGGACCAGGCCAAGCTGCAGCGTGTTCGCAGCCGCATCCATTTTATGAAAAACAAGCTACGCCGGAAAATGGTCTAGCGTGTTCCGGCAAACGTCCGGCCGCTCCTTGGGCTAATGTCTCATCCGCTTCGGTCATCTTACACTATGGAGAATAAACGATGAAGTGTCCGTTCCTGATTCTGATTTTGGTTTTCACGGTGGCGCTGTTTGGCAAATCCCATCTGACCATCACCCATCTTACCACTGAATACACGCAAGATCCTTTGGGCATTGACGAATTGCACCCACGCCTGGCTTGGCAGCTGTTGTCGGACCAGCGGGGCGTCGGTCAATCAGCGTATCAGATCCGCGTGGCAGCCGACGCCACGGCATTGACGAAATCCAAAGAGTTGATTTGGGACTCTGGCAAGGTCGCATCGGATGCTTCCACCCATGTGGTCTATGAGGGTCCGGCTCTGACCACGGGTACACGCTATTACTGGCAGGTGCGCGTGTGGGACCAAAAGGCCAAGGCTTCCCCGTGGAGCGCGGTTGCCTTTTGGGAGATGGGCCTGTTGGCCAAAAGCGATTGGAAAGCGTCGTGGATCGAAGCGCAACCGCCGGCCGAGGGCGCTAAAAGTTCTTCCAGCCCAATGCTGCGCAAAGAGTTTGTCGTAAAAAGCGGCGTGGTTTCTGCCCGCGCCTATGTGACCGCCCTTGGCCTCTATGAAATGGAGCTGAACGGCAAAAAAGTCGGCGACCAGGTGCTCACACCGGGGTGGACCGCTTATGATAAGCGCGTGCAGTATCAGACCTACGACATAACTCCGTTGCTCAAATCCGGCGCCAACGCGGTGGGTGTTCTGCTGGGTGACGGCTGGTACAGCGGCTCGCTGGGCTTCAGCGGCCAGCGCGGCACCTATGGCAAAACGCCGTCGTTGCTCATGCAGATGCGCATCCTCTATCGCGACGGCAGCACGGATTGGGTGGTCACGGACGGCAGCTGGGCCTATTCAACCGGCCCGATCCTTGCCAACGATATTTATCATGGCGAAAGCTATGACAGCCGTCTGGAGAAAACGGGGTGGAGCGCCGCAGGCTATCCGGCCAAGGATTGGAAGCCGGTGCGGATCAAATCGGCGCCGCCGGTTGCCCTGGTAGCGCCGCAGGGCCCGCCGATCATCAAAGCCACAGAGATCAAGGCTGTACGCGCCTTCAAGACGCCCAAAGGCGAGAGCGTAGTGGATATGGGCCAGAACATGGTCGGCTGGGTGCGCATGCGCGTCAACGGACCGGCCGGCACTACGGTGCGTTTGACGTTCTTTGAAGTGCTGGACCGCGACGGCAACGTCTATCTCGATAACCTGCGTGCCGCCAAACAGACCGATGAATTTATCCTTGACGGCAGCGGCGAACAGCTCTATGAACCACGGTTCACTTTTCACGGCTTTCGCTTTGTGCGGGTGCAGAATTCGCCCGGCGACCTCACGGATATCAATCTGACCGGCGTGGTGGTGCGCTCCGGCTATGAACCGAGCGGCGAGTTCTCCTGCTCAGATCCCCTGTTGAACCAACTGCAGCACAACATCCAGTGGGGACAGCACGGCAATTTCGTCGACGTGCCGACGGATTGTCCGCAGCGCGACGAGCGGCTGGGCTGGACCGGCGATGCGCAGGTGTTCTGCCGCACCGCCTGCTTTAA
>CAZKQR010000246.1:5538-6792 GCA_964554965.1 uncultured Cytophagia bacterium
CGCTCCACCGACCTGGTGCAGCGGACCGCCGCTTTGCTCGGCAAAAAAGAGGATGCGGCGCATTACGCCGATCTGCTGGCCAAGGTTAAAAAGGTGTTCATGGACGAGTTTGTCACTCAGAACGGCCGCGTGGGCTCCAATACGCAGACCGCCTACGCCTTGGCTCTGGCTTTTGATCTGCTGCCGGAATCGCTGCGTCCCAGCGCAGCCAAACGGCTGGCGGATGACGTCAACAGATTCAAGCATATCACCACCGGCTTTGTCGGCGCACCTCTGGTGTGTCCGGTGTTGGGCGACAACGGCTATTTCAAAGAGGCCTTCATGCTGCTCAATCGCAAAGAGTATCCGTCCTGGCTGTATCCCATCACCAAAGGCGCCACCACGATCTGGGAGCGCTGGGACGGCATCAAGGCCGACGGCTCTTTTCAGGACGCCGGCATGAACTCTTTTAACCACTATGCCTACGGCGCCATCGGCGAATGGCTATATCGCATAGTCGCCGGCCTGGAGATCGATCCACAGCAGCCGGGTTATAAGCACATCGTCTTTCAGCCGCATCCAGGCGGCGGTTTGACCCAGGCCAAAGCTGAGGTTCACTCTCTGTATGGACCGGTGGCCTGCGGTTGGGAGATCAAAGACAAAAAGATGCGGCTGAACCTGGTGGTTCCGCCCAACACCACGGCGACGGCGATTCTGCCCAATGCTCAGCTCGATAGCGTGAAGGAGGGGGTGAAAAAACTCGGCAAGGTGGACGGCGTGATCACCTCGGAACAAAAAGGCTCGGACGTGGTGCTTGAACTGGGATCCGGCACGTACAACCTGACTTGTACCTGTGAGTGACCGGGAACACGAATAGATCAGCATTGTTGAAAATAATTTGAGCGAAAAGTCTTTCTCTTTCGAGTGAGGTCAGGGGCAGCAGACTGGCTATACAGTTCAGGAGGAACGGCGTGTGTAGTCCCACCTGTCCAAAGTGAGGACAGGGTGTGTAAGAGTCTATACAAACGGGAAAACCTCGCGCAGCTAATCTTCTCTTCAGATTTTGTATATGACTTTAGCAACGCAAGCCGGTGGCTTGCGCCACAGAACCCAAGCCGGTGGTTTGTGCCGCAGAACCCAAGCCGGTGGTTTGTGCCACAGAACGCAAGCCGGTGGCTTGCGCCGCAGAACGCATGCCGGTGGCTTGTGCCGCAGAACGCATGTCGGTGGTTTGTGCCACAGAACACAAGCCGGTGGCTTGTGCCGCAGAACGCA
>CAZKQR010000247.1:0-6778 GCA_964554965.1 uncultured Cytophagia bacterium
TCCACGCATAACCACGAAACCCCGGATCTGATGGGCCTGTGGGGACCGGCTTATTACCGGTCCGGCGTCAACAAAGAGTATCTGCACTTTGTGCAGACGCAGATCGTCGATGCCGTTGGCCAGGCCTATGCAAATCGCACCCCCGCCACTCTGCTGGCCGGCCGCATCGATTCCACTGCAGCGGATCTGGTGCGCGACAGCCGCCCCCCTCGCGTGATGGATGATGCCATTCATCTCCTGCAATTTCGCAGCCAGGCAAAGGACTCGCTGCTCGGCGTGCTGCTCAACTGGGGCAATCATCCAGAGACCCTGTCCGACGACAACCTCGACATCACCGCCGACTTTCCCTATTACTGGCTGCAGGGCATTGAACAGGGGATCGTCTACGACGGAACGGTGCAGCGTTCTGGACTCGGCAGCACGGCTGTTTTCGCCAACGGCTGCGTCGGCGGGCTGATGACGTCGCTGGGTTGTGAAGTGCATGATTATCGCTTGAACCAGACCTTTAAAAAAGCGAGTTTTGCCAAAGCGCGCAGCCAGGGCTATCGGCTGGCAGATCTGGTGCTGGACCAGTTCGAAACAGGAACGTGGGAAACCGTGGCGGATCCCCGCCTGGGCGTTCAGGTCGAGACGATCACCCTGAAGGTGGACAATTTCCTCTTTAATCTCGCCGGCGCCTTGCGGGTGCTGGACCGTGGCTTTAGCGGATTTAACAAGCTCCGTTCCGAAGTGAGCCTGGTGACCATTGGCGATGCCGTCTCTCTGTTGATGCTGCCGGGCGAGATCTATCCAGAGATCGTCAACGGCGGCGCAGAGGCGCCCGCAGGCAGCGATTTCGGCCCTCCGGTGATCGAATCGCCGGGACTGCGCCGGCTCATGCCGGGACGCTACAAGCTGGTCATCGGTCTAGCCAACGACGAAATAGGCTATGTGTTGCCGCGATCGCAATGGGATGAGGAAAAACCCTTTACCTATGGCGCGAGAAAAGCGCCCTATGGCGAAATCAATTCGCTGGGCCCGGACACCGGCCCCCAGCTCTACCGCACAGCCAAAAGCCTGATAGAACAAATCAAGATTGCAGAATAAAAACGAATAAACCATCCCTGTTCCATCAACCTCTCAGTAAAGGAAGCACTATGAACAAAAACGAAAACCGATTTGAAAAGGGTGTTTCACGCCGTGAATTTCTCGCCGGCACTGCGGCGGCCTCCTCATTTATTATCGTGCCCCGTCATGTTCTAGGCGGACCGGGCTATCAGGCGCCCAGCGATAAACTGAACATCGCCTGCATCGGTATCGGCGGCAAAGGCTGGTCCGACTCGCTCAAGATGCAGACCGAAAACGTCATCGCCCTCTGCGACGTGGACGAAGACCGTCTCACGCAACAACACGACGATGACAAAAAGACCATACGCGACTATTATCCCAACGCCACGTTCTATCAGGATTTCCGCGTCATGCTGGAAAAGGAAAAAGAGATCGACGCCGTAACCGTCAGCACACCGGATCACACCCACGCGGTGGCGGCAATGATGGCGATGAAAATGAAAAAGCATGTCTTTGTGCAAAAGCCCCTGACCCACACCATTCATGAAGCGCGCATGCTGGCCAAAACCGCCAAAGAGATGGGCGTGGTCACTCAGATGGGCAATCAGGGCCATGCCCAGGAGGGCGGCCGTTTGGTGTGCGAATGGATTTGGGCCGGCGCCATCGGCGAAATCAAAGAGGTGCATTGCATCACCAACCGGCCGGTCTGGAAACAGAACCTGACCGCTCCGACGGAAACGCCTTCGGTTCCGCCGACCTTGGACTGGAACCTCTGGGTGGGTCCGGCTAAATGGCGGCCCTATCACCCGGCGTACGTCCCCTGGTCCTGGCGCGGCTGGTGGGATTTCGGCACCGGCGCCATCGGCGATATGGGCGCGCACATCATCGACCACGCCTATTGGCCGCTCAAGTTGAAATATCCGGACAAGATCTATGCCAGCAGCACCGAGTTTACCAAAGACTCAGCGCCGCAGGCCGAGGTGCTGGTCTATGATTTTCCGGCGCGCGGCAAAATGCCGCCGGTGCGTATGTACTGGTGGGATGGCGGCTTGACCCCGCCCCGTCCATTCGAACTGGAGGCCGGCCGGCGCCTGAGCGTGTCTGACGGCGGCGCCGTGATCTTTATGGGCTCCAAGGGCATTCTGACCTGCGGCACCTATGGCGACAACCCGCGCCTGATCCCGGAGGAGAAAATGAAAGGCTTCAAACGGCCGCAGAAAACCCTTCCGCGTTCGCCGGGCATCCACGAAGAGTGGATCGCTGCTTGCAAAAAAGGCGATCCCGAAGCAGCCACCACCAATTTCACCTATTCGGGCCCGCTGACTGAAACCATGCTGCTCGGCAACTTGGCGGTGCGCATGCGCGATAAAAATATGGTGTTCGAATGGGACGGCGAAAAGGGACAGATCACCAACTGCCCGGAAGCCAACGATCTGCTCCACTTTGAATATCGTAAAGGCTGGGAGCTGTAGACTCGTACGCCGCTCTGCCTGGCTACACTGTGCCGGCCCTACGCCCCACGCGTCCGTTAACAAGGCGGACCCAGGGGCCGGCAAGACCACTCTGCACCAGCCCGGGGCGCACCCCCGGGCTGATTCTATTCCTTCATCCCTTCACAACGACGGACTTGCAGCCGGCCTGCTCACGTCCGGACCAACACATCTCTGTTCCTCGAGCCATCAGGAGGATCCACCATGTCTGAATCCATCAAACGCCGTAGCTTTTTAAAAACCACCGGCAGCGTTGCCGGCTTGTCGCTGCTGCCCGTTCATCTGATGCGCTGCACAGCGGATCAGCCCATGCCGCCCACGCCCCAAGAATACGACATTTTCGCCAAATATGCGTTGCCGAAAAAAATACTCCGTTTTGATACCACCAAGCTCGGAGAGGAATTTCCCCAGGCAGACGCTCGCACTCTCTGGGTGCTGACCACCCTGACGACCATTCTACAGGGATTGATCAACCGGGTGCAACCAGCCCTTTATCTGCAGCACTCCCCCCGTGCTGTGGATTGGCTCGACCTTTACACCAAACAGGGCCATCCCTTTACCTACACCGAGGCGGCCAGTCTGACCTCTCTGCTGGAACAGTACGCCCCATCGTTGGCCGGCTATATCATCATGGATCCGGCGAACCTGCATTCTATGAACGTTGCCCAGACCTGGGCAAGTCTGGAGAACTGGCTGGTGATCCTGCCGGAGATGGAGCCCACAGCCATGCGGCTGGGCTTGGCTAAAAAGCAGGACCTGCGCGGGCGCTGGCCCGACCGCATGTCCGCCTATGAATGGGCGTTCGAAAACCTGTTCCCCAGATGTTCCAAACACGTGTTCGGCGATTGCTGCATGGATTTTCCGATCTTTCCCAGCACCGCCACCTTTCAGATCTGCGATTTTCTCGTCGCCAATAAAGCGTTTACCGTAGATCTGTCCGCCTCCCTGCGCCAGCGCCGCGAATACCGCCTGCTGGATAAAATCTATGCCGAGGCTCAATTTCCGGCCGGCATCTGGGGATGGCACTGCACACGGGACCATGAACACTATGCGGTGGAACGAGCGGCGCGCAAGGGCGTGTACACCCTGTGCGCAGCCGCCAGCCCCAATTTAACCATCCACGGCGCCTTTCCATCCGACGGCCGCCCCGGCTTTAAACAAAAGCCGAGCCCGCGAAAGAACCATTCGGCTGAAAAAAACAAAATCTATATCGCGCTGATGATGACCGACGGCGATTCTCTCTGGGCCATGGACACCCTGCAGATGTACAATTGGGGCATGGAGCAAAGAGGCCTATTCCCGCTTTCCTGGGGTTTTCTGCCGTTGCTGGCAGACACGGCGCCGGCCATGTATCAGTATTACATCGACCACATGAAATCCTGCGACTATATGGTGGCCGGGCCCTCCGGCGCAGGCTACACCTATCCTCACCTGTATCCGGATGCAAAACAGTTTCTAGCTTACACCGGGCATTATATGAAGAAATGCGGCCTGGACATCATCAATATCACCAACTGGAACGATTACACCAATTGGCAGGAAGTGGATCTGCCCGAGTTCAATCCGCTGCTGTATAAAGAACTGAATCATTGTCTGGGCTATGTGCGCGGCATGGGCGAATCAGCGTTTGAACCGCATTACAATTTCGGCGACAAGCCCTATCTGTTCTGCGGCGAAGGGATTCATATGAACGACAAAGACGACGTCGCCACCATGAAAAATTTCATCGACGCCAATCCCAATCGCCCCCTGTTCATCTTTTCACTGATCAATGTGGCCGTGAGCATGGAACGGATTCAAAAGGTGGTGGATGCTCTGCAGAGCGACAGCGTCGAATTCGTCCGGCTCGACGACCTGATGCACCTTGTGAAAAGCGCCTATGCGCAAAAGCTGATCACTGAAGATCTTTATCCAAACCGGGCGGGCAATGCCCGAATCCTCAGCCGGGACGCGCGGGCGAGCTGGAAGAACACCAGCAAGACCCTGCGAACGCTCATCCCCATTCTGCAGGCCGGCAACGAAACCAAGGCGCTGGAGCTGATGAACACAGAGGCCGCCGGGCTCAGCCTGGGGCAAAAGATCACCGATGAAGATAAAACCGACATCCTGGCGTATGCGTTATGCACCAGCATGTTCTCGCTGGTAAAGGACGTGCTGAACCTCGAGGGAGTTTACGTCAACGTCAAACAGGCTTCGGTCGATCAGTTCATGGAAAAATACGGAACATGGGCAGGGGCCGGATCGATCCTCAAACTCCATGATCTGTGGCGCCAGTGGGATCAATCGGTCTTTGCCTGGCAGCAGACGGTGGACATCGGCCGCTCGTTCTTGCGGGTGTATCAGGAGGCGGAAAAGCTGTTCGAAAAAATGAGATGAGGGATTCGGGCGCGGAGGCTCCCTGCCGTGTCAGGCTTTGTTGGAAAACAGCGGCGTCAGCCCTTTGGCCGCGGCACGCAGCTTTTCCCACTCTGCTTCGGACAAAGGCTTGTACTGGCCGGCGATGCGAACCGCTTTGTGAAAAAACACCGGTTCACCGGGCGGAATCGCCGCTGTGGTTCCCTGCGACAGAGTAAACCGCAGGCCAAGCTCAGCGAGCGCATCCTCTTCATTCGGACGATACCAGCATTTGTCATATCCTGATTTCTCGCCCGGATTCAGCCGGCGCAGAGCCATACTCTTTAACGCCAGTAGGCCCATGCCCCGCGATTTTGCTTTTTCAACCAGACGCGGACCAAAATCTCCTTCCAGCCAGCAGACAAAATTGATCGGAAACAGCACGGTGTCGAAATCAAACTTTTCCAGAGCCGCCAAAGCGGCCTGCTCCGAGTGGGCGGAAAAGCCTAGAAAACGCACTTTGCCCTGTTCCCGGGCTTTGACCAGCACCTTCATCGCCCCGTCTGCGGCAAATGCGGTCTCCACATCGGCCAACGTGGACAGCGCATGCAGCTGATACAGGTCCAGATAATCGGTCTGCAGCATGCGCAGCGATTCATCCAACTCTTTCTGCGCCGCCTCTTTTTTGCGCTCTGTTGTTTTGCAGGCTAAAAAACAGTTCTTGCGATACGCAGCCAGCGCCGGGCCCAGCCGGTCCTGGGCATTGCCGTAGGTGGGCGCAACATCGAAATAGTTCAGTCCGGCGTTGAAAGCAGCCGCCACCAGATCGTTCGCAGCTTTCTGTTCCATATTCATCACCAGAATGCCGCCAAAACCGATGATGGGTAGGGAAACGCCGGTTCGGCCAAGCAGCCGGCGGGGAAAACCCTGGCTGCATTCCAGCATCGGGATCACACTCATGGCCGCACCGCTCACCACTGATGTTTCGATGAATTTCCTGCGGTTCATTGAAAAGCCCTCCTTTAATCGGATAAGGAATATAATCAAAATGCGCAGAGTATAAAAGCGCTTTTTTGCCATGGCGCAGTTTTTCATTCAGCCGGACCAGGCGGTCAGCGGCGAAGGACCGATTTAAAGCAAAAATATTTTGTCTTTGAGAAATAATTTACAGATATTGCAGGGATTGATAACACCCAGACGAAAAACCAAGGAGCCTTCTATGTCCTGCTGTTGTGAGATGAATCGTAGAGACTTTATGGCGCTGAGCGCGCTGGGCGCTGCCGGCGTCACCCTGGGGCTGCCTCCTGTCGCGCAGGGGGCGAGAACGAGCGAGGCATGGAATCCGGACAAACCCCTGGCGCGCGTGGGCAAAAGCCTGAAAATCCAACCGGTGCTGATGTACCAGGTTGCGCACTACCGGAAAGAGTCCTCCTGGAAATCCTGGGGCGGCGTCCAGACCGACGCCGGCGCGCAAGAGGAGGTCAAACGCATCACCCGGGAGCTGGCCGACCTGAAGGCCAAAGCGGATTTCGCTCTGGAGGTATTACCCGTCAAGACCGTGCAGACCGCGGAGGAGGCAGCCGCCCTTCACACTAAAAGCCATGACGTGATCGTCGTCTACCCGGCGACGGGAAGCGGCAAGACGCTGCAGGCCTGTTTCGGCGAAAACAAAAACACCATCGTTTTTCTGCGCCACAGATCCGGCCCGGTCTATTACTGGTACGAAGCGCTCAGTGTGGAATATCTGCAGACCGACAAAGCCGACGAGCGGCCGGGCAAATTGGTCCACAAGGACGACGTGGTAGTGGACGATTACTCGGAGATGCTGTGGCGACTGCGCGCATTCTACGGTGTAAAAAATCTGCTCGGCACGCGCATCGTCGCTCTGGGCGGCGCCTGGGGCAAGT
>CAZKQR010000248.1:0-6777 GCA_964554965.1 uncultured Cytophagia bacterium
CGCCATGCGTGTGCACATCGATGAGGCCCGGGGTAACCAGCCGCCCCTGGGCGGAAAGGTCCACGCCGGGACGATCCGGTGATGACGCCTCATCAACCTGTATGGCGGCGATGCGGCCTTTTTCCATAATCAACTCGTAAAGGCCCGGCCGATCGGGCAGCCGGCATGCACGCAGGCGCCTCACCGTGCCTCCCCCTGAAGCGAAGACAGCAAAGAATCAATGCGAACCAAGCGATATCCTTTGTGCTGCAGCTCCCGAATCAGGGGCTCCAGCAGCCAATAAAATTTATCTGTGCGATCCGGATGCGTGCCGATATGAATCAGCAGCAGCGCGCCGTTCAATCCATGGGCCGTTGTCTCTTCAAAATCAAACAGCCGCTGGTACAGGGCGGCTGAGGAACGATAGGCGCGCATATCCGGCGTGGTGTAATCCGCCTGGGTGCCCAGACCCGGGGTGTAATTAAACAGCGTGACATCCAATTCCGCAGCCCAGCGGACCTGATCTTGATTATACCACTCGTACGGTGGAATGAAAAACCGCTGCCGGGTGCGCACGCCCAGGGCGTGCATGGCCTCATAGTTCGCCAGCAGGTCCGTGCGGAATTGCTCCCGCGACACCAGGCTCGAGTCCCGGTTTTCCCACGGGCAATAGAGCAGATGGCGGTCCGAATGGGGGCCGAGATAGTGGCCTTGCTGCTGCAGCAGACGAATGAGAGAATCGTTTTCCGGATGGCGGTAAAAATCGCCGGTAAAAAAAAAGCCGGCCTTGACCCGCCTGCGCTGCAGGACAGCGGCGATGTGGCGGCCGCCGTCGTTATAGTCGCCGCCGGTAAAGATCAGAGCCAGTTCTTTGCGGGTGGTATCCGCACGTATGACAGCCCCGTGATCGGTGAGGATCGTCGTAGAAGAAAGAGAAGACGGCGCCGGCAGGGCGGCGGACCAGACCAGGCCGGCAAGGACCGACCAGCCAAAGCGACCGGAGAGGTTCATGAATACAGGTTCAGCCCTTGAGACTGATCTGCGACTGCTTCCCGGAAGAGAAGCGTGATTTCAGGTGGTTTTTGAGGATTTTAAACGCAGTGTCCACATCGTCCACGGTGTGAAACAAGGACAGATCGCTCTCCGAGATCATGCCATATTTCACCATTTTATCGAAATTGATCAAATCGTGCCAATAGTCCGACCCATACAGGATGATGCACATATCCTTGAGGACTTTTTTAGTCTGCACCAGGGTGATCAATTCAAAAAATTCGTCCAGCGTGCCAAAGCCGCCGGGGAAAACGATCAGGCCTTTGGCAAGATAGACGAACCAGAATTTACGCATAAAAAAATAATGAAACTCGAACACCATGTCCTGGGAGATGTAGGGATTGGCGAACTGCTCCATCGGCAGGCTGATGTTCATGCCGACGCTGGGACCGCCCGCTTCCGTGGCGCCGCGGTTAGCCGCCTCCATGATGCCTGGACCGCCGCCGGAACAGACCACAAACCGCCGGTCGTTTTCCAGCGACGAGGACCAGCGCGTCAGCTTGTAGGCCAGACTGCGCGCGTCTTCGTAGTAGCGGGAGACCCGAAGGCTATGGCGCGCCTGCAGCAGGCGCCGTCGTTCCTCCGCAGAGGGCTGCCGGCCGATGTTGGCGCGAATCATCTCATAACGGGTTTGGGCTTCTTCCTGCGACAGCACCCGGGCGGAACCGAAAAAAACGACCGTATCTTTGATGCGGTGTTTGCGCAACCGTTGCACGGGTTCCAGGTACTCGGCGAGAATGCGGATAGGCCGTCCGTCCGGGCTGTTTAAAAAAGCTTGATTCGCATAGGCTTTTTCCGGCGAATGCCGGTTGACCGGGGCGATGATCTTTTCAGTGGATTTTTTTCTTGCCATGGTTGATTCCGGAATTAAAGATGTCGTTTGAGCCAGATCAGGGATTGTCTGATCACCTGACGCCGATGGCTCGGGGTTTGATAGGTGTGGCCGGCCCCGGGGATCTCCATAAAATCACAGGGCGGCAGCGCGCGGTCGCGAAAGGAGTGAAAGCCGTCGATAAAAACCTCAGAATCCGCCGTACCCTGAATCACCAGCTTGGGCAGAGTGAGGCGGGAAAACGCCTGCAGAATGTCATAGCGCAGCGCATCCTCCCAAAAACCCCGATGGATCAACCAGCCTTCATATTCGAGCATTTCTGTGGAATGGGCTTTGTCCTGCCAGTTGGGCATGAGGCTGGAAAAAAGCCGGCGCATATCGGGAACTGCGGACCAGGTCACCAGCGCATCGACCGGCAGGTCGGCAGCGGACAGGATCACCGTGGCGCCGCCCATGCTCAAACCCAGCACCGCGATCTTTTCATACCCCTGCTGCCGGGCCCAGGCGACCGCATCCTGCAGATTCAGCAGATTGGTGGAAATGCTCGAATCGGCGAACTCTCCGGCGCTGTCGCCGGAACCGAAAAAATCAAAGCGAAATGCGTCGATGCCCTCCGCGGAGAAAATCCGGCCGGCTTCAACGAATATGCGCTTGCTCTCCACCTTGCTGCCGGTAAAACCGTGACAAAGGAGAACGATCTTTTTGCTGCGGCCGGTGTGCCAAATGCCCACCAGCTGCTGCCCCTGGCTGAGCAAGGCTAGGGGGATTTCCTCACCGGGCGTTGTCGTTTTCTTCATGGTACCGCCGTTCTGATGATCCGGTGTGTTTGCGCCGCCGGGCGCTGCCAATGGCTGGACCCCGTGCAGCCATAACCGGGGGTAAAAAAAAGCGCTGACGCAAGGCCAGCGCTTTTTTGGGTGTTAACCCTTCCGCACACACTCTACCCCACACACCCGACACAGTGCCTTTCGGCACATATATAAGCTAACATTTCAGGCCAAAAAGTCAAGCAAAAAAACACTTTTTTACAAATCCACCATGCCCTTTTTGATGGCATATTTGACCAGTTCAGCGAGATTACGGACACCGGTTTTCTCCAGAATGCGACTGCGATGGGTCTCCACGGTCTTGACGCTGATGTGCAGCATCTCGGCCACCTCTTTGTTGGGATGACCCTCTGCCAGCAGTTTCATCACGCTCTTTTCGCGCTCGGTCAGTTCGACCTCCGCCCCGGCCTGCTCAACCGCCTTGCTGCTGTGTATCCACTCAGAGACAATAGGTTTGGATACCGACGGGCTGATGTAAAAGTCGCCGTTCATCACGTGAATGAGAGCCATGCGCAATTCATCAGTATCCGATCCTTTGAGCAGATAACCATCTGCGCCGTGCTTGATCGACTCGCGCACATATTGCTCGCGATCGTACATGCTGAGGATAAGCACCTTGCAGTCCGGAGCAGCCTGTTTGATCTCGCGGATGGCCTCCAAGCCGCGCATTCTGGGCATGGCGATGTCCAACAGCACCACATCCGGTTGCAGCGCACGCGCCAACTCGATCGCCTGAACGCCGTCCCCCGCCTCGCCCACTACTTCGTAGCGTTCGAACGTGAGCAGCAGTTGATGCAATCCAGAACGCACCAACGCGTGGTCATCGGCTAACATCACCTTGATCTTTTTCATGCCGTCTCCTTATCCGCTAAAGGAATCAGGACAACGATCAGAGTGCCGGCATGGGGTTTACTGAGAAGACGGAAACGTCCGTCCATCAATTCGACCCGTTCCTGCATGGCGAGCAATCCAAAGTGACCCGTCTCCCGCAGGCCGGGCCGGCCCGATTCAAAGCCGACGCCATAATCACGCACCGACAAAGTGACGCGGTTCTTCATCCGTTTAAGACGAACCTCGATGAAATCCGTCTGCGCGTGTTTCAGCACGTTGAGGCACGCCTCCTGCAGCACGCGAAAGAGCGTTGTCTCCACTTCGCGGGACAGCAGGTTGGATGCATGATACGATCGAAAGGCGATACGGATGTTCCATTTGTTGTTGAATTCTTCAACGTAATCTTTGATCGCCGCCTCAAGACCGAAATCATCCAGAACCGGCGTGCGCAAGGTCTGCACCAGCGTACGTGCAATCCGGACCGCCTCATTAATGGTGGTTTTGGCGTTGTTGAGCAGCCTGGTCACCCTGTCATTGGCTTCAGGGCATTCACCGGTCAACGCTCCGATTTCCATTTGCAGCGCGGTCAAATACTGACCCAGAGAATCGTGGATCTCGCGCGCGATGTGAGTTCGTTCGTCCTCCTGCACCTCCACCAAGCGCATGGACAGCCGGCGCAAACGGGCCAGATTGATCATCTGCGCCGAGGTGTTGATGTTCATGCCGACCAAACCGATCAGCACGCCCTCTGAAGTTGAAATCGGACTGATCATGGTGGAATAATAGACCTTCTCCTGCTGCCGGATGATGTCAAAGATATCATGATGGGTCTCTTTGCTCTCCAGAACCCTCTTGATCAGATTTTTGAATAAACCGGACACGCCGATGTCCTCCACCACCAGGGGCAAAGGCAGGCCCACCGCATGGCCCCAATTGCTGCTGAACAGCCGGTTGGCCTCTTGGACCGTGCCATCGTTGGTGAGAACGAACACCTCATAGGGGATGCTGTCAAACAGCGAACGGTAGCGTGCTTCGCTGGCCTGCAGCGCGGCCAGGCTGGCCTTCTGCTCCGTGATGTCCCGGGCAAATCCCTCCACCCCGAGAACCCGACCGTCCTGCATCACCCGGCGGAAATGAAAGGACACGCAGATAAGACGCCCGTCTTTGCGGGGTAAAATGACCTCCTTTGGGCTCGTCATTTCACCAGCCAGCGCCTGGGTGAAGTAAATATGTCCGTCCTGCAGATCCTTGGCGGAGAGCCGGGACATGATCAATCCTTCGCTCATGATTTCATCCCGGCTATAGCCCAGAATTTTTTCCAGCGCAGGGTTGCAGTTCAAGAACCTGCCCTGGGGACTGACAAAAAAATAGCCGTCGACGGAACGTTCGATGATGTCTTTGTACCGCTGATTGATCTTATCCGCCCGCTGCGCCGCCAGGATGCGATCGGTGATGTCGCGCGAGATGCCGAGCACCTGTTGCACGTGTTTCTTCGCGTTGAACAGCGGCACCAACCAGGTGCCCAGCCAGATGGAAGATTGTACATACTCGAGAGGATTTTCTGCGTACAAGGAGATGCCCTCGCGAAACACACGGTCCAGCGCCATTTTCTGCCGCCGTGAAGTCTCCGGGGGGAACAGGATCGACCGCTTTTTGCCGACCACCTGCTCCGCCGGCTTGCCGAGATGTCGTGTGGCGGTCGCATTGACATAGCGGACACGATCCTTGCGATCGATGATAAAGATGAAATCCTGCGCCGCTTCGGCCAGCAGCCGGTATTTTTGTTCGCTCTGCCGCAGCGCCTGATTCGCTTTTACTTCTTCAGTGACATCGCGGATTTCCAGAATCACATCGTCTATTTTACGGGAGCGGCTGGGGATCGGGGTAGCGGTGATCTCTGCATACAGGGTGGCGCCGGTGACAGTGCGCATGCGATAGAGCGCAGCCTCGATCCGCTTCTCCGCCTGAACGTTGTCCAGCACACTGCGCAGACGTTCGGCTTCGGCAGGCTTGATCAATTTAAAAACATCCGCGGACATGGGGAACGATCCCGGCTCCTGGGAATAGCCGAACAGCTCATAGGTCCTGGGATTGCAGGACAGCAACCTCCCCCTGCTGTTGCAGATGATCAAAGCCCGGCTGGATCGATTGGCTAAAGCATGATAAACATCCATAAAACGCGGCGACTTGCTCAGCCGCTTGGCCGCGGGTTTGGCCGCCCGGCTGGTTTTTTTTTGCGCGGCCGGTTTTTTCGTCTTCTTGTTCATGCGATCAAGTCCTGTAAGTTGGTGCACAGAGGAACGCCGCACGCCTGCAGGCGCTCCAGCGCGTGATGGCCGGCGGGAATAAGTACGCAGTCCATGCCCACAGCGCGGGCGACCTCATGGTCATGAGTGGTGTCGCCGATCAGCAATACAGACTCGGGCGCCGCGGTGCAGCGGGAGAGAAACGCTTGCGCCTGAGCCAGCTTGCCCTCAGCATAGTGATGATCGAGACCATGTATGTCATCAAAAAAAGAGTCCAGACCAAAATGCTGCAACCCCTGCTGCACCAGGATCACGGACGCCGCGGAGAGAATGGATTGGGGGATGCACTGCTCCTGAAACCGGCGCAGCACGGTCTCTGCATGTTGACGAATTCGACAGGTGCGCCAGCGGCGGTTATACTCAACCATGAATTCCGTCCCCACCTGTTCAAAGGGCATGAGCGAAAAATCGAATCCCAGCGCCTGATAATAGTCGCGCACCGGAAAATCAAAAATCCATTGATAACGCTCCGGCGTCAAACCGGGTTTGCCGTACTGTCTCAGCAATTGATCCATGATCTCGACGCACAGCGCGGCATCATCCAGCAAAGTTCCATTCCAATCCCACAAAATGTGCTGGTACCGGCCCGGGGGTATAAGCGGCATGAAAGGTCCTGTCGAGTTAGCATGAAAAGTGGTCTGAGGGGTTTGTCGTCCAGGCCTGGAAGCCTGTTGTGCACACCCCTGAGGAGAAATTAACAATAAAACATCATTTTTTCAATCGAAAAAACCGGGTCCAGTCGGGCTGAATGCAGTTGCTTTTATGGCTTTTTTTTTGTACAATTCCGGCATGCCGGCAGAAGAAAAACGTGTCACTCGCATGAGTCCGGTCGCTCGCAACACGGCCGGACTCACTAAAAGATCGTAAAAAAAGAGGAAACCTATGAAAACGGCTGTCATCCTGTGCGCGGGCCAGGGGCGAAAGATGTGGCCCTATGGCGTCACCCGCA
>CAZKQR010000249.1:0-6774 GCA_964554965.1 uncultured Cytophagia bacterium
GTGAGGCTAATTTACAATATTGCGCGAAGGAATGCAAGCCCTGATTTTGCCAACTCTTTTCCTGGACAGCAAAAAAAAACGGCAGGACGTTAGTGAATGAGCGTCTTAGGGGGGTCGACGCCCATAGAAGGAAACTAACGCCTGCCATTAAGTGAAACGAATTTTTCCGCCCTTTTGTTCCATCCCTTTCCTAGTTTACTGCTTTTCCGCCAAATAGTTCTCCTCTGACTGAAGCCGCATAGAGCTCCGCTGACTAAAATTGAACGTAAGCTCTGTTTTTAATTGTAGATACCCATCTCGCCGCATCGTACTTGTGCTGGCCGGATTCTGCAAACAGTATTTGTACTGCACCTGCACTCCTAGACTCCATTGCTGCGCCAGGGACAGGTTCACACCGCCGCCGGCCAAAAGTGTTCCACTGGCTAAGGACGACCCACTCTGCATCCTGGTGCTCAGCATGCCCAGTCCAAAAGAGAGGTTGGGATGCACCCGTGGATGCATAAACAGGCCAAAGCGTCCGATCAGATCAGCAGATATCTGCAGGGTCTGCTTTCCACCAGGCCAGAGCAGCGGGGTCTCGCCCGCCAAAACTTGAAGCTGAGTGCTCTGGGTGGACTGATAACGGTAATGCAGCTCGGCAAACAGCGGAATTTTGACCTTCTCAACCATATCGGGCTGTGCTGTGCCGATGGCCAGGCCGATGCCATGCCTGGCCGTCCGGGTTTGTTGGACCGGCCGCAGGCCGGGCGCAGGTTCCGTTGTTGCTGGTTCACGACTGGCCAGAACGATCGCTGGTTCAGAGTGCGCCGCCGGACTTGACTGGTTCAAGGCCATTTTGCTTTTAATCAGATTTAAAATATCCTCATAGATTTTCTCCTCGTCCACATCAGCCCTTTTCTGGGCATCGACGCTCAAGAACGTTTTGGCGCTCGGTTTGAGAGTTACCGTATCCTCCGGTTGTGCCGGAAACACAATGGACTCTGCTTCTTCTGCACTCGCCGTTGTTTGGTTGGATAGCTGCTGAACAAATGCGACTGCGAGCGGCACTTGAGCACGGCTGTCTGCAATCATCGAAGAATCGGCTGGTTGCGTGAAAGGGGCGATGGGCGCTGCTTCTACTTTTCCCGTTGTTTCCTTGGCTGGGCGTTGCGGCTCAGCGTCCTCTTCAGCCAGTGTTGGGGAAAGAAGGTCCGTAATCGTCGTGGAATCGGCTGGTTGCGTGAAAGAGACGAGGGGCTCTGCTTCTACCTGTGCTAACGGCGGCGGAACAAAAGCACTGAGTAGAGTTCTAGTTTCACCATTCGCAATCGTTGTTTTCTTCGCAGTAGCTGGGAACTCGCTGCCCACAGAGCGGTTTGCTGGTGGAATCGGTTCTTGGTCCGGCTGATCGGTCGCTGCGACTGCTAAGGTACCCTTTTGTGCCGGCTCTACTGCTGTCTGCGCTTGTCCGGCTCTGGCTACGGATGCAGCCGCTGTTTTTTTTGCCGCCGGGAGCAGAGTCGTCTTTTGGGGTGGTACATCGGTATGAACGAGTGGATGGTTTAGGGTCTGGTACTCTTCCGTATTCTGGCGTTCTACCAACGCAGAGGCCGGCCTCGCCTCAGTGTCCGGGGACGCAGTCTGCCACACAGCGATGCGAGGGTAGAGGGCCTGGCTCAAAAACCAGCTTGTCAGCAACAGGCACAAACCCACGGCTATTATGTATCTTTTTTTCCACATCTTTTTCTTCTCTCTTCCTCCCCTGGCGGCTTTGTTCAAGCCAAATACATTTTTGTTTCATTCAAGTAACAAAATTGGTCGTCCGCTGACGGGGGGTCTTGTTAATAAGGTTGTTATCTGACCTCATTCCGCCCTGTACCGGCATTCAGGCAAATAGCATACCAAAAAAAAAGGATGCCCATTGGGACATCCTTTTCGCGTTGAGGCAGAAACTGACTGTTTTTTAATCAGGCTCTTTGATCCGCCTTTTCAATTTTAGCCCAAGTGTCCCTGAGCGTCACCGTCCGGTTCACTTTGATTTTATCCGGCGTAGAGTCTTTGTCGATGCAGAAATAGCCCAGCCGCTCAAACTGAAACCGGTCCGACGGCTGAGCGTCTTTCAGCGCGGGCTCGAGATAGCACCGGTCCAGCACCTCGACTGAATTCAAATTCAGTGCATCGAGAAAATTCTCTCCCTCCTCCAGATCGTTCAGATTTTCCTTGAGGAAAAGATTGTCATACAGCCGCACCTCTCCGCAAAGGGCGTGGCCGGCGGAGACCCAGTGGATGGTCCCCTTGACCTTGCGATCGCTCTGAGATGAGCCGCTGCGCGTCTCCGGATCATAGGTGCAGTGCACCTCCACCACCTCCTGGGTGACGGGATCCTTGCGCACGCTGACGCATTTGACGATATAGGCGTAGCGCAGGCGCACCTCTCCGCCCGGCTGCAGACGAAAATATTTCTTGGGTGGATCCTCGCGAAAATCATCCCGTTCGATGTACAGCTCACGCGAGAAGGCGATTTTTCGCACACCCATCGACGGATCTTCGGGGTTGTTGATGGCGGGCATCTCTTCCACCTGGTCCGGCGGATAGTTGTCGATGACCACCTTGAGCGGCCGCAGAACCGCCATCACCCGTCGAGCGGTCTTGTTCAACTCTTCGCGCACGCAATGTTCCAGCAGCGCCAGATCCACCATGCTGTCACGTTTGGCCACGCCGATGGTCTCGGCGAAATTTCTGATGGCCTGCGGCGGATAGCCCCGCCGTCGTAATCCGGAGAGCGTGGGCATGCGCGGATCATCCCAACCGCTCACCCGCCGCTCCTGCACCAGTTGCAGCAGTTTGCGTTTGCTCATCACCGTATAGCTCAGGTTGAGCCGGGCGAATTCCACTTGCCGGGGGTGGTATAATTTCAGCGTGTGCAAAAACCAGTCGTATAACGGGCGATGGTCTTCAAACTCCAGGGTGCAGATCGAATGGGTGATCCCCTCCAGCGAATCGGACAGGCAATGCGCATAGTCGTACATCGGATAGACGCACCAGGCCGACCCGGTGCGATGATGGTCTGCGTGCTTGATCCGGTAGACCACCGGATCGCGCATGTTCAGATTGGGCGAGGCCATATCGATGCGGGCGCGCAACACCCGGGTTCCGTCCGGAAACTCACCTGCGCGCATGCGTTTAAAGAGATCCAGATTTTCTTCCATGGACCGGTTGCGATACGGGCTTTCTTTGCCCGGCAGAGTCAGGGTGCCGCGATATTCCCGCATCTCCTCCGCCGAAAGATCGCAGACATAAGCTTTGCCGAGCTTGATCAGTTCTACCGCGTACTGAAACAGCGGTTCAAAATAATCGGAGGCATAGAACAGCCGGTCCTGCCAATCAAATCCGAGCCAGCGGACATCCTCCATGATGGACTCTACGTATTCGACATCCTCTTTGACCGGATTGGTGTCGTCGAAACGCAGATTGGTTAAACCCCCGTATTCGCCGGCGATGCCAAAGTTCAGGCAGATCGATTTCGCGTGGCCGATATGCAGATATCCGTTGGGTTCCGGCGGAAAGCGTGTATGCACTTTACGGTCGCCGAAGCGGCCCTCCGCCAAATCCTGATCAATGATGGTGCGGATAAAGTTGGCGGGAAGTGCGACTCCCGTCTTTTCTTTTTTTTCTTCCATGGCAACCTCTAAATGTTGAAAAGACCTCGCGGCCGTGGTCAGCCTAAAAATAAAAAAAACCGGTCATCAATGCCTGACGACCGGTTTCTTCAGCTGGGGAGCAGGGACTCGAACCCCGGTACCATGATCCAGAGTCATGTGTCCTGCCACTGGACGACTCCCCAGGATCTTACTGCAACAAAGGTATGCGCGCCGCGCCGTTCTGTAAACGGCGTACGACCGTCTCTTTTCCGAGCAGAGCAAGGAGGTCAAACAAACCCGGCCCCACCCCTACGCCGGTCACGGCCAGGCGGACCGGATGGATCAGCTTCGTCGCGGCCACACCGTTCTTTTCGGCGACTTGACGCAAGGCCGCTTCGATCGCAGTGCTGGTAAACACATCTAATTTAGAAATTTCTGCAGAAAATTCAAGAGTTATTTTTGCGCTGTCCGCCTCCCAACGTTTCTTTACGACAGCCGGATCGTAGGTGTCGGGGTCGTGAAAGAAATAGGCGCCGATTTTCAGCACATCGCGGCTAAAGTAGAGCCGTTCCTGCAGCAAAACCACAACCTGCTCCAGGTACGCCTCACTCACCGGCGCGGATTGCCATACCGCCTCCCGGTTTTCCGATGCCAGCGAAGCCGGGCTGCGTCGCATGATGTGTTCTTTGTTCAGCCAGTTTAATTTTTTCAGATCAAAGATGGCGGCGCTTTTGTTGACGCGCTCCAGAGAAAACTGCTGAATCAGTTCCTCCAGCGTAAACACCTGGCGTTCGTCGCCTTCACCGGGATTCCACCCGAGTAACGCAATATAATTGAGAAGCGCGGCGGTTTCATATCCTTTTTTCATATACGCGGCCACGTCCGGATCGACCTTGCCGGCGGGCAGTTCGTCCAGGGACTGAATATCCCGTTTGCTCATCTTGGTGCCATCCGGATTAAAGATGAGCGGCAGGTGCGCCAGCGCCGGCGGCTGCCAGGCGAAATATTCGTACAACAGCAGATGCTTGGGCACAGAACTGAGCCACTCTTCACCGCGGATCACGTGGCTGATCTCCATCAGATGATCATCCACCACGTTGGCCAGATGATAGGTGGGAAAGCCGTCAGACTTTAACAGAACCTGGTCATCCACTTCTCGGCTGTCGAACGTGACCGATCCGCGGACGATATCGTTGACGTTAAACTTGCGATCCTGCGGCACCAGCAGACGAATGACGTACGGCTGTTTTTGCGCCAGCGCTTCGTTCACCTGCTCAGGGGTCATGGTCAGGCTGTTACGCATTTGCAAGCGCCGGCCGGCGTTGTACTTGGCGTGAAAATCGCCCTGCTGCTTCGCCTGCTGGCGCATCGCCTCCAGCTCTTCGGCGGTGTCGAAAGCGTAATAAGCGTGTCCCTGCTGCAGAAGGAGTGCGGCGTATTTTTGATAGATCTCGGTGCGCTGCGATTGAAAGTAGGGACCATACGCGCCCCCCTGTTCAGGCCCCTCGTCCGGTTCGATTCCCGCCCAGCGCAACGCGCTCTGCAGGTTCTCTGTGGCGCCCGGCACAAAGCGCTCGCGATCCGTATCCTCGATGCGCAGAATAAAAACGCCCTGATGATGGCGGGCGAAAAGGAAATTATACAGCGCGGTGCGCAATCCGCCGATATGGAAAAATCCCGTGGGACTGGGTGCGAAACGTACTCGGACCTGATTCACAAAAACTCCTCACTCTAAAAAGCTCTCATAAATAGGGCAGGGGCGGCACGGCTGTAATCCCGAAAAAGATGCTTCGGCGTACACCCGCATCGCCCCTGTATGGGCGGAGAGGCAGGGATTCGAACCCTGGGTAGGGGTTACCCCCTACAACGGCTTAGCAGGCCGCCCCGTTCAGCCACTCCGGCACCTCTCCAGAATTACTCTTTCCCGCCAGCCAACTCCCTGGCGGAGGGAGGGGGATTCGAACCCCCATGGGTTTTCACCCGGCGGTTTTCAAGACCGCTGCCTTGCCTGTTAGGTCTATCCCTCCCTGGAACTGTAATTTACTGATTATTTATCGAACAGTCAAACGTTTTTTAATCCTCCGCCGCGGCCTGAACCCGGCTCAGCCCTTGCGCACGAACTGTTTACCCGCCAATTGCAGCACCAGGCCGCGCAGTTCCAACTGCAAAAGAACGGACAGCACTTTGGCCGTGGGCAGTGCCGCGCTGGACGCCAGCGCATCGATGTGCTGTGGTTCAGCGGTCAGTAGGGCGAGCAGCCTCTCCTCCTCTTGCGAGAGCAGCAGAGAGACGGTTTTGACCGCAGAGACCGCGCCGCATCCAGGCAGCTCTTCCAAAATATCCTCCACGCAGGTCACCAGCTTGGCGCCCTGCTGGATCAGGCGGTTGCAGCCGAGGCTTTTGGCGTTGTTGATGTTGCCGGGCAGCGCAAGGACTTCGCGGTTGGATTCCAGCGCATAGTCCGCAGTGATGAGCGCTCCGCTGCCCTGGCCCGCTTCGATCACCAGCGTGGCCAGCGACAGGCCGGCGATGATCCGATTGCGGCGGGGAAAATAGGAGGCTTCGGGCTTGGTGGCCATGGGATATTCCGAGACCAGGGCGCCGCGCTCCGCAATCTCCTGCGCCAGCCCGAGGTTCTCCTCCGGGTAGATGACGTCCACGCCGCTGGCCAGCACAGCGATGGTGCTGCCGCCGGTCGCCAGAGCGGCTCGGTGCGCACAGGTATCCACTCCCCGCGCCAGTCCACTGACGACACACAATCCGGCCACGGTCAGATCCCGGCCGAACTGCTCAGCCATCAACCGGCCATAGACCGAGGGGTTGCGCGTTCCCACCACCGCCAGCTGCTTTTGAGACAAACACGCAAGGGAGCCTTGAACGAACAAGATAACCGGCGGGTCGTTGATGGTCTTGAGCCATTCGGGATAATCCTCATCCCAAAAGGTGAGCAAATGCGTGTGATGTGCTTGCACTCTTTGCAGCTGGTTTTCGGCAAACCCCTCAGCCGCGCTCTGTTTGATGTGGCCGGCTAAAATCTGATCGATGCCGTCGACCTGTGACAGCTCGCGGACAGACGCTCTGAGAACCTGGCCCGCGGTGTGAAAACGGGCCAACAACTTGCGCATGCGCCAGGAGCCGATCCCGGGAACGTGCC
>CAZKQR010000250.1:0-6770 GCA_964554965.1 uncultured Cytophagia bacterium
GATTTTCGCAACGCCGGCGTCATCCATGTGTGGTCGGTCTCCGGCATGCATGTGGGCTTTGTCGTCGATGCGCTTTTTTTTCTGTTGAAAGGGCTGCCGGTAAGGCCGGCGCTGCGCACACTGTTGCTGCTCGCCGGTATCTGGTTCTACGCACATCTGACCGGGCTGGACTCACCGGTGGCCCGTGCGGCGTTAATGGCCGGTCTGTTCCTGGTGGCGCCGCTGCTGCAACGGCGTGCAGACCCGGTGAACATCATCGCCGTTGCCGCGCTGATCCTGCTGATGCTGCAGCCGCTGCAATTGTTCATGGCCGGATTTCAGCTCAGTTTTGCCGCCTGTTTGGGCATTGTCCTGCTCTATCAACGGCTGCGGATGTACACGGACACCTGGTTCAACCGTCGCGGCCTGTTTCACCGGGCGGCCCGGTATTTGATGGAGATCATCGCGATCTCGGCCTGTGCTCAGATCGCGACCTTGCCCATCATCCTTTATTATTTTAACAGCCTTCCGCTCATCAGCCTGGCGGCCAATATCCCGGTGATTCCGCTGAGCGGCGTTATACTGATGGGCGGCTTTGCGGCGGTCCTGGCAGAAGCGGTTTTACCGGGTTTGGGGGTCAGAGTGCTCGAGCCGGTCGGGGCGCTGCTGACCCTTTTGATCAAGATGGTCCATGGCTTCAGCGCCGTGCCCTTTTCGCATCTCACCGTCCCCCGGCCGTCGCTGTGGGGCCTGTGGCTGATCTTTGCCGCCTGCGGATTGCTCTTTTATTGGCAGGAGCCCCGGGTGCGAAAATGGCTCTTGGTAGTCACAGTAATGTTGCTTAATTTATCCATCTGGCGCCAGGTTCGTGCAGACCCCCATTTGCTGCGCGTTACGTTTTTTGATGTGGGCCAGGGCGATGCAGCGCTTTTTGAATTTCCCGACCGGCGAACGCTCCTGGTGGATGGCGGTGACCACACCGACCGGATCGACTATGGGGAACGGGTGATCGGCCCCTATCTGCGGCGAAAGGGCATCCGGCGTATCACCGATGTGGTAATTACTCATCCGCATGCGGATCATTTGGGCGGTATAGCATATATAGTGAAGCATTTCAGCGTCGGCCGGATTCTGAGCGCCCCGGTGGTCTATCAGGATTCGCTCACCAAAGAGCTGGACAATCTTGCGGTGGTCCGGAACGTCCGCCGCCGGACCCTGTGCCGTGGAGACAGTCTGGGCGGATATCGTCATTCCACCGTACTGGTGCTGAATCCCGCCTGTTCCGACGCCGCGACGGCGGACACCGACCTGAATGACGCTTCAATCGTCCTCAAGGTTTTTTTTGGCCGCACCTCTTTTCTGCTCACCGGGGATGCAGGGACCAGCGTGGAGGCCCAGTGGCTGGGATGGAAGGAGCTCGTAAAGTCCGATGTGGTCAAAGTGGCGCATCATGGCAGCCCTTCCGCCAGCAGCGAATCGTTTTGCCGCTGCGCCAGGCCCCGCTATGCGGTGATCAGTGTCGCGGAATATAACCGGTTCGGCCTGCCCTCGCCGGAGGTGCTGACGCGCTGGGGGGGTGTCGCCGGTCAGGTGGTCCGCACCGCGGACAGCGGTGCGGTTGTGTTTATCAGCAACGGCGAAGGGATGCAACGCATTCGATAATCGCCCGGAGATCATCAAAGAAGGAAACGGAATATGACTGAAAAAGAAAAGAATCTGCAGTCGCTCATGGACAGCGGCATCGTCGCCATCGTGCGGGCCAATACCTCTGAGGGACTGCTTCGCGTGGTGGAGGCCATCGAAAAGGGCGGGGTACGGGCCATCGAGGTCACCATGACCACGCCCAAGGCCATTGAAACAATCGCAGCGGTGACGGAAAAGTATCAGGGCGATGTCTTGGTGGGCGTGGGAACGGTCCTGGACGAGGCCACGGCCCGTATGGCCATCTTGGCCGGCGCAAAATTCGTCGTCGCGCCGAACCTGAACGAAGAGGTGGTCAGGATGGCGCGGCGCTACAGCCGCATCGTCATGCCGGGCGCGTTTACGCCCACCGAGATCGTGCGCGCTTGGGAAGCCGGCGCGGATGTGGTCAAGGTGTTTCCCACCTCTTCCGTGGGGCCTGACTATATCAAGGATCTCAAAGGCCCGTTGCCCCATATCTCCATGCTGCCCACCGGCGGTGTGACAGTGGACAATGCCGGCGCTTTTATCAAAGCGGGCGCCTGTGCGGTCGCGGTGGGAGGCAACTTGGCCGGCGCCAAGGCGATCAGCGAAGCCCGGTATGAGGAGATCACGCAAAACGCCGCCCGCTTCGTCGAGGCGGTTAAAAAGGCTCGAGCGAAATAAATGACCGATTCTCTTCACGGCTATCACATCAACGCGACGCTGCTGAACGGACCGGTTTGGCAGCTGTATGAGGTTGAGACCGCTGATCAACAGACGGTCTGGCTGGCGCGCTTGCATCATGATTTCGTCGATGATCAGTCGGCGGCTTTGGTGCACGAGTGCTACCGTGAAGGATACGGGCTGCGACATCCCCACATCGTGGAACTGCTGCATCTGGACGCAGAGGAACGAACGCCCTGTCTGCTGTATGAGCCCATTAAAGGCGCTGTGCCCCTGTTCCAATATGTGGTCGATCATCCGCCCGATTCCGCCACCGCCGCGCAGTGGGTGCTGCAGATTTGTCAAGCCTTGCAGCACGGCTATCTCCACGGTGTGTCGCACGGCTGCCTGGGCTGGTCTTCGCTGTTTATGACCAAACAGGGTTTCCTCAAAGTGGCTTTTTTCGGCAGCAGCCGGTTGTTCACCTATGGCTGTCAAAACCGGCCGAGCCTGTTCATGCCCTATGAATTGCTGTCCAGTCCGCAACGATTGCGTACACCGGACAAAGTCAGCATCAGCGACGAGCTGTACACCCTCGGCGCGCTTTACTATCAGCTATTGACCGGGGATTACCTGTGTCAATCCCGGACCCTGGCGGAGCTCATTGCTGAAAAGATGGAGCCGTGGCAGACGCGCAAAGCCCTCGGCGAAAAAGAGACGCTGCTGCTCGACCGGCTGCTGGAACCGAATCCGTCGCTGCGCTTTTCCAATTGCCGCGAAGTGATCGATGCGATCCAGCCCTCAGAGCCGGAAGAAGCCGGCAGCCCTTTGAGTGAAATGGAATCCAGCCCGCTAAAGACCTGGTTTCTTGACCAGCGAAAAAAAATGCAACAGTTGTTCAGTTCCACGCTGGTGGGCATGAAAAGGCGGACGGCGCTGTCGTTGGCACTTTTGGCGATTCTGGTCTTTGTCGCGCTGATGGTGACCTGGATCTCTGAATTGGGCCATGACGAGTGGAAGGATCAGGCGCTCTATCAGGCGTTCGTCTCGGAACAGGATTCCCTGCGATCGCTGCAGATGCGAAACCAGAAGAAGGCCGAACCGGTTCCGCCGGCCGGCCAAGATTCCAGAACTTTGTCCCGCCAATCCAGGGCCGGTTCCAGCGAGGGCAGGAAAGAGACAACCGCCGGCCCAACGAACGTGGACAGCGTTGGCGTGCAATTTGTTCCCCTGACGGTTTCCGCTCAGATCGATTCAGGGCTTACAAGCGCTGATATCTATGTCAACGACAAGCTGGAAGGTCAGTCGTCGCTCTCCGGGCCCCTTGTCATTCAGGGATTGTCGGCTGCACGCAGCTATACGGTGCGCGTGCAGAAACAGGGCTATGCGGTGTGGCAGAAAACAGCAACGATTTCCGCAGACATGGACAACGTCCTGCAGGCCCGGCTGCTGCCATTGACTGATGCGTTGCGCCGGTACACCTTCAGCCGAACGGCGTTCGCAGACCGGATCAGCATCGACGGCAAGCTGCCTTCCATGGCGCTTCCTGTGGAAGTGGACCTGGTTCTCGGCGCCCATGAACTGCGCTATAGCGATACGGCCAGCGGTTTTCAATGGACCACTTCCTTGACGCTGGATTTGAACTCTGCCAGAACCATTCAGTTTCAGCCGGAACAGGTCGGTATGGGCCGGCTCGCGGTGGTGCTGTCCAATCCGGCGCGTTATGGCTATGCGTTCGTTTACCTGCCGGGACAGAGCCGCACTCAGACAACGCCTTTTCGTCAGCCCATGGCTGTGGGACGTTACGCTCTGCGCATTTTTCGCGACGGTTTTCATACCGTCCCGTCCGATACCACCATCTTTATCAGGCCGAATGAAGACTTGAATATTGTAGTACAAATGAGTCCAATGTGATGTCGTATAAAACCGTGAAAACAGGTTTGCTGCTATTGTTCTGCTGGGCCGGGTTGGCATTCAGCCAGATCGATTTACGCGTTGTCTCTGTCACGCCCGAACCGAACTCGATCAAGGCGGATCCCGGCAGCACGGTCCGCGCGGTGTTCAGCGTTCCGCTGGACAGCACGGCTGTTGAGCCGGGCGCTCTGGCCGTGTACAGCCGGCAGAGCGGCCGGGTTACCGGCCAGGTGAGCTACGATTCGCTCCATCAGGCGCTACTGTTCGCTCCGCAATCCGGTTTTCTGAATGGCGATCAGATCACAGTGGTGCTGACCAATCGCCTCACCGGTCTCCAGGGTGAGCGTCTGCGCAACGGCTATTCCTGGCAATTCATGGTGAATGCGGCCAAAGGCGCCTTCAATTTCCAGGCCCATCATCTGATCACCGGGATGGAAAACCAGAGTCTGGTGGCGGGTGATTTTAATGCCGACGGCATCACAGAGGTCGCAGTGGCCGGTGTTCAGGGAGGAAAAAACCTGATCAAATTCGCGCGTGTCGACGGCCGCCGGTTCGAGTCCTTAGCCGAAGTAGAGATCCCTTCGGCTGTGCGCCCGCTCTATGCGGCGGACCTGGACGGCAACCATGTGCCGGATGTGATCGCGCTGCATCGCAAATCTTATTCCTTCTCCGTCTGTCCGCTGGATCCTTCCGGAAACCCCGGAACCTTGAAGACCTATGTTCTGCCCTCGCCGTTGATTGAGCCCCGTTCGGCGGCCATCAGCGATCTGAACGGCGATGGCTTTCTCGATGTCGTCATCTATGGCCGCATCACCTCCAACATGAGTCTGTTCTCGCTCATGGTCTATTTAAACGATGGCCGGGGCGGCTTGGGCGACCGGGATGCTCCTTCCCACAGTTTCTATCGTGTGTTAAAGGGCGAGTATGCGCTGGCGGCGGACCTGAATAAAGATGGATGGATGGACCTCAGCGTCACGCGGTCCTCCTCCAGCCAGTCCTCCTTCGGCTATTTTTTGCATCCGGGCAATCTCCTGGATTTTCCCAACTCGCCGACCATGATAAACGGCGTCAGCGGCGATCTGGAACACGCGCTGGCGGCGGATGTGAACAGCGATGGCCAGCTGGATCTGATTACCTCTGACGTCAATACCAGCCAACTGAGCGTCTGCCTGGGCAAATGGTCTGACACCGGACAGCTGACTTTTGCCAGGCCAACGCTTTTTTCCGCCACGCCCGCCACCAATTGGATTGAATGCGGCGATGTGGACGCTGACGGAGATTTGGACCTGGCCACGCTGGGCAGCAAACAAAACACCTTTATGCTGCTCAACAATAACGCTGGGGTGTTCTCGGTGCAGAACACTTTTACGCCGTCAAGCAAACCCCGGCAGTTTACCGCAGCCGATTACAATCAAGACGGTTCGGTGGATTTTTTGGTGCTGAATCAGATCGACACCTTGACCATTCTGCAGAACAAGAATGTCCCCAACCGGCCGCCCTTGGCGCCGTCCCTGCTGGCCCCGGCCAACGATTCGCATCAATCCTCCGCAGCCGTGCGCTGCGTCTGGCGCGCGCCCGTGGATGCAGACGGCGATTCTCTGCATTTCCGCGTCGAGGTGACGCGGAATCAGCTGACTCCGGTTGTGTATGATTCACGGAGCAATCCCGAACTGTTTTCGCCGCGTCCGCCTGTGGCCTCAGGAGCCGATTCGGTGGCGTTGTCGTTGAACCTCGCCACAGAGGGCGACTATCGCTGGAATGTACAGGCACGTGACCACGCTGATGGAGGCCAGGTCTCTGAGACGCGCACTCTGATCATCGATCGCACGGCGCCGGTCCTGAATCGCATCGATCTGCTTGATGCCGTTGTGCAGAACTGGATCAATCCATTGGATATCGGCGCAGAGACTTCGGTCCAACTGACCTATACGGAACTGTATCCCGATTCGGCCGTGCTGGCGTTGACCGGGATCGGCCAGCCGCAGATCAAAACCTCTCTGACCGGCGGCAGCGTGCAAACCCTGGTTTTCAAGCTGCCGATCGATTTTCTTGCAGACGGCGCTCATCCACTGACGGCCCGCCTGATCGACAAAAGCGGTTTGCGCAGTACGCTGAACAGTGAGTTGCGCATCGATCAGACGCCTCCGTATGGAACCATCATCACCACCGCCCAGGATACGGTATCTTCGGTCGCGATTCCTGTGTCTATTGTGCCTGGAAGCGATGGCGCCGGCAGCGGCCTGTCTGGTTTTTACCGCATTCAAGTCAGCGTCGACGGAGGACCGTGGCAGGTGTGGGTGAACCGGACGACGGCCCGTGATACAATTTTCTACGGCGCCCATTTGAAAGAGTATGCCTTTGAAGCGGCCGCCTTTGACCGGGTTGGGAATTTCGAAGGATTTCAGAATAGAGCAGAGACCCACGCCTATGTGGACACCACCTCTGACGATCAAGCGGCCCCAGGTAAACCGACCGGAGTTCTGGCCAATGGCGCCAATCCCAGTCCATGGACGCGGCAGGAAACCTTTTCCATCTCCTGGCAGCTGCCGCAC
>CAZKQR010000251.1:0-6711 GCA_964554965.1 uncultured Cytophagia bacterium
GATAACGCCTTCGATGCGGGAGCGGGTGATGTCTTTTTCATCATAAAAAACCGTGCCGGAAAACTCCTTGAAATGGCCACGCACGGTTGCAATCACCATATGTTTGACGCTGAACCCCACCTGAGTATGCGCCGCATCGATGGAATATTCATCTGCGGCTGCAGCGGAACCCGCTGCGAAGAACATGACAATCATAGAAAGCAGTCGTTTCATGAATAGGCTCCTTGTATAAGAGTGGATGAATAGCTTATCGAATTCACCAGGTATAACAGGCGCCGGTCTGATTATATTTCCGGGTTACGGCTCATTTCCGCCTCCGGTTCTTCCGGCTCCGGCAGGCCGCGCCGGCTGCGCACCCCGTCCAGCTTGCCCAGCGGCAGCTCCAGTTGACGGCGGCGGACGCCGAGCAGGGTGTCGAACTCGGACTGCGCGTCAGCGATTTTTTTGCCCAGGCCATCCATTTTCTTGATGAATTCATCCCATTGTTTTTTAAATGCCGAGATCAGCGTAAGGATCTCGTTGGAGGTCTTTTCCAGGCTAAAGTTCTCCACGGATTGACGCACCACCGCCAAAACCGCGAACAGCGTCATCGGCGAACAGATGATCACATGCTGCTGCAGCCCCTGGTCGATCAGGCGGCTGTCGTGTTCCTGGATGAAGGCATAGATCTGCTCATTGGGGATGAAAAGGAGCGCATAGTCCACGGTGTCTGATTCGGCGTCGATATAATCCCGCGAGGCGACCTCCTTCAGCCGGTTTCTGACGTCGCGCAGGAAATCCGCGCGGTATCTGGCCTGTTCGCTTTCCCCGGTGCTCTCCAGATAGCGGACATAGTTATCCAGGGGAAATTTCACATCCATGTTCAGCTTTAAATCGCGGGGCAGGAGAAAAGTGAAATCCGGCCGGCCGCGTCCTCCGCCGATGCTCTTTTGCTTGACATAGTTGATGTTTTCAATCAGCCCGGCCAGGCGCAGCACATCCTCTGCCATGCGCTCTCCCCATTGGCCGCGGGACCGGCTGCTGGACAACGCTTCGGCCAGCGAGCGCGTCGTTTGGTTCAGCTGAGCGGTCTGCTCCCCAGCTACGCGCAACTGGCTCGCCAATTCACCGAATTTTTGCGCCCGGTCTTTTTCCAACGCTTTCACCAGATCAGATAGATCCTGCACCCGGTCGGACATGACTTCCAGCTGCCGGTCGATCAGGCTTTTTTTCTCATTCAGTTCGGAACGGTCGCGTTCGCGTTCTCCGGCCAGACTGGATTGACCGAGTTTGAGCAATTCGTGGGTCGAGCGGGAGAGCGCCTCCAGTGACAGGGCGCCGAATTGCGCTTTCATCTGGCTGAGGATCGCCTCCATGTGCATCTGGCGTTGCACCTCTGATTGGCGAAAGAGCTCCTGGGCCAGATCCATACGGCTGCGGGATTGCAGCCATTTGACCAGCAGGGTTACGATCAACCCCACGCAAAAGCCGAGAGAAAAAATCACCAGCTGGATTCCGCTCATCCGCGGTCCTTTCCATTTAGTCCTTGCATTATAAAATAACAATTTTAAATTTAGAATCAATGAGTGTTTGTCAGGTGCAATGAGACAGGGAGGGGTTCCCTGCGCTCGATCTGTTAATCTTGAACAGGCTTTGCGTTCCCGCCATTCACGGTGCACTAACGCCATGGTGCTTTTCAGCCGGTTGGCAGTGATCCCTCGCAAATCCCCCGTTCTTTACAGGCGCATCCTCAAAGGAGACTGATGGCATGGTGATTAAAAAGTATTCTGTCGCGCTGCTGCTGATGGTATTCGGGTTAGGCTGCGGCCAAGTGGAGATGATTCGTGAGCAGGATAAAATCGATGTCAAAATCAACGGAAAATGGGTCACCGCCTATTTATTCAAGTCGGATTTGACCAAACCGGTGCTCTATCCACTAAACACCCTGAGCGGCGTGACGGTCAGCCGTCAGTTCCCTTTGCAGATCGTCGAAGGCGAGAGCAAGGATCATCCCCATCATTTCGGCCTGTTCTTTACCTATGACAAGGTGAACGGAGTGGGATTTTGGAACAACACCGCCATACCGCCGCAGATCAAACTGGCTGAAATCACTAAAGTCGAAAGCGGCAAGACCGGCACGATCACCTCTGTGCACCATTGGGTGGACCCAAACGGAAAAATTTTGCTGCAGGAAGACCGCACCATGCAATTTATACCCGGCCGGAAACAGTATGCCATCGATCTCTCCATTCAATTGACGGCCAGGGATACGACGGTTGTCTTTGAGGATACCAAGGAAGGCATGTTCTCCCTTCGGGTGGCTGATTGGCTGGCAGAAAAATCAGGCCATGCCGAATACCTCAACTCCAACGGCGATCGCAAGGAAAAAGAGGTCTGGGGCAAACGGGCGGTGTGGGTGCGTCTCGAGGGCGCCAAGGACGGTCAGCCGCTGGGCATCGCCATAATCCATCATCCGGGCAGCGTCAATTATCCCACTTTTTGGCATGCGCGCGGCTATGGCCTGTTCGCTGCCAATCCATTAGGCCAGGAGACCTTCGAACGGGATCGCAAGGTGGAAAACCCCAAGGCTTTTCGATTGACCCTGGCAAAAGGGGAGAGCGCTTGGTTTAAATTCCGCGTGGTGGTGTACGACGGCGCCATGGACAAAGCGGCGATCGACGCCATCGCAGCAGACTATGCCAAGACCAACTGATCGCCCGCCTTGGCAGCGGTGCGGTTCAACCGATGCGCAACAGCAGCCCCTTGAGGTAACGGCCTTCATGGTGCGCCAACAGATAGGGGTGATCCGGCCCTGGTCCCAGCACTTTAAGAACCTGGGCGGACCGGCCGGCATCCTGAATAGCGGAGAGGACGATCTTTTGGAACAGGGGTTCATCCACATGGTTGGAGCAGGAAAAGGTCAACAGCAGACCATCCGGCTTTAAACGTTTTGCGGCCTGGAGGTTGATATCCTTGTAACCACGACTGGCTCGCATCACCTCTTTCTGCGATTTGGCAAAGGCCGGTGGATCCAAAACGATCACATCGAACTGTTGATCCGTCCGGCGGAGAAACTCGAATACATCGGCAACCACCAGGGGATGGCGCTCCGTGTCCAGGTGGTTGAGGTGCAGGTTGGCGGCCGCCACTTCGTTGGCCGCCGGGGAGATCTCGACCGACGTCACCGAGTGCGCTTCCCCGAGCGCCGCATAGACTGAGAAACCGCCACTGTAGGAAAAGCAGTTCAGCACATCGAGCCCTTTGCACAGCGATCCCAGCAACCGGCGATTGTCCCGCTGATCCAGAAAAAAACCGGTCTTTTGACCGCCGGCCGGATCCACCTGAAAGGACACGTTGTTTTCAACGATAGTGATTTTCTCCGCTCCCGGGCTGCCAATCCATTCACAACGTTCTGTCATCCCTTCCCGCGTTCGCCCTTTGCCTTCACTGCGCTCATAGATGGCCTGCGGCTGCAATAGCTCGTGCAACCAGCGCAGCAGGAGGGGGCGAAGGCGCTCCATGCCGAGCACTGAGATGGTCAGAACCAATATATCGCCATACTGATCCACAACCAGGCCGGGCAGATGATCCCCCTCGGCATTAACCAAGCGGAAGGCGTTTGTGGCCGGTGGAACAACTTGTTTGCGCAGACGGGCCGCCCTGTACAGCGCTGCACGCCAAAAAGCCTCATCCACTTTAACTCGCGGATCCCGGGTAAGAACGCGAAAGGTGATATCCGAGTTCGGATTATAAAATCCCCTGGCTATCGGATTATGCTGATGGTCGCAGAGCAGGACAATATCTCCGGCCCGGCAGGCGGGTGTTGCAGATGCAATGGCGCCGGAAAACACCCAGGGATGACCGCGTTTGACAATCTCTTGCTTGCCGGGTTTAAGAATAAGCGTTGCTTCCATGCTGCCCTTCTGTTCGGGTTATAAGTGAGGAAGAGCTGATGCGTTCGTCGCGCTTCAGCGGATATAATGTAGCTAGTGGCGAATTAAAATGCAAGGCCCTCGGGATTTTGCTTGTTTCGCCGCCGCTATTTTTGTAAATTGTTTATATCGTTATGCTTGGACGGCTCGGCGCTTCACGGTCGCTCCAAGAGCGCCGACGATAAAGCGCGGCCGTGCGTGAACAAAGCATGCTGATGAATGGAAAGGATTCAATATGACCAGAATGGGCTGGGTGACGGCCATCTTTATGTTGTTGAGCAGCCAGGCCTTTGCCGAGGAGACTCCATGGGCTGCGGGCGCTCATTTCGTGCTTTCATTGCCTCAATCCGATTTTGCCAACTTGTCCAAAGACGGTGAAGGGCTTGGCGGCAAAGTGCTCTATCGTCCGAATCTCTCGCGCCACTTTGCCCTGCGGGCGGATTTAGCCTATATTTCCTACGGTGAAAAACGGAAAAGCATGACCGACGTTTCCTACGGTTACTATCTGATGCAAATTCGCAATGAGTCTTTCCAGTTGACACTGGGACCACAGCTGTCTTTGCCGTTGGGGCCGGTCACCGCCTACGCGGCCCCTATGGGCGGGCTGTATGTGTACCGAACCGTGATCTCTATACCCGCTCTGTATTATTACTACGGCTGGCCGGCGTCTGAAACCACCTCCAGCCTGAGTCGATGGGGGTATAACGTCAACGGCGGCTTTTTGATCGATGTGGGCATCGGGCCGGTGTTTGATCTGCAATTCAAATATCAAAAGATCGCCAAGGCCGTCCAATCCAAAATTGAGAACGTCACCACGGAAAGCGACGCCACGGATTTTTATATCGGTGTGGGCGTGCTTTTTTATCTGAAGAAAAAGTACTGATATGGCGAACACGTGGCGCATCGGTTCCGAGGAATACGAACAGGCGTTGCAACAGGAGGGGGCGTATTGGGGGCGAGAGAGCGAAAAGGCGTTCAGCGAGGGCATTCCCTTTTCAGCTGATATGCGCCGGGCGCAGCGGCTGCATGTAGACCGCGGACCCGGGCTGCCGCAGCAGCAGATCTATGATCCGGTGGCTGAGCGGATCATGAACGGCGACCTGTATCAGCTCCTGTTTGACCGGGTGGCTGAGGTGTCGCCGCACAGCCGGGTGTTGGTGCTCACCTGCGGTCCGGGCGGTCTGGCGCTGGAGCTGGCGCGTCAGGGACATCACGTTCATGCCATAGACATCAGCCAAGGGGCCATCGCTCTCGCTGAACGGCTGGCGAAAGAAAATCCTTTTACGGAGCATTTCGGCAGTCTCCGCTACACAGTTGCCGATCTCAACCGCATCGAGTTGGAAAAGAAAAGGTATGATGTGGTGATCGCCTGGGACGGCCTGCATCATATTCTGGCCCTGGATCGACTGATGCAGCAGATCCGCATCAGCCTGGCGCCATCCGGTGTATTCATCTTTAGCGACAACGTTGGCATGTCCTTTCTTTCCCGCCTGATCGGAGGCGCTCTCTACTTTATGCTGCCGACCCATGTTCCCTATCGCACAAAGTTTGGTTTTGTTCTGGGCGGAAAGAAAAAGATCAGCGAAGAGATGACCCGTCGTTCTCCTTTCGAGGAGGTCTCCAGCGGCAGCATCATGGAGACCGTCGGCCGCCATTTCGCTCTGCAGCAGTGCAGGTCCCACACCGGCATCGGCTATCGCGCTGCGCTGGCCGGCGATCTGCGCGGAACGGATCAGCGGCGGCACCGTTTTTTACGACGGTTGAAAAAGCTGGACGATTGGGCGGTGGATCACGGCCTGCTCAAGGGAGATCATGTCCTGGCCAGCGCTGTTCCGCACAAGGATTGAACCGTTCGATGCACTATCGTATGTTTAACGTCTACCGCGCAGGAACCCTATGAAAGAAAAAGCCTATCAGCCCACCGTGTCCGCCAAAGAGGTGGATCAGATCGCCCGCAACCTCTTGCATGATCCGTTCATCATTCTCGGTCCGCACCGATTGGAGGGCAAGAACGGTTGGGTGGTCCGCGCCTGGATTCCCGATGCCCGCGTGGTGTCTGTGTTGCATCCCGTTTCGCGCAGTGAATTTCCCATGCACTCAGTGCACAGCGACCACTTTTTTGAGGTGCGGATTCCTGAATGGGATCAGCTGCCGAACTATCAGCTGCACATCATCGCGGAGAACGGTCACGAGCGCTTTGTGCATGACCCTTATTTCTTTCTGCCGCAGCTGGGCGAACTGGATCTCTATTTGTTCGGCAAGGGGGATCATCACACCATTTATGAAAAACTCGGCAGCCATCCTACGGCCATCGACGGGGTACAGGGAGTTTATTTCGCCGTCTGGGCGCCCAACGCACGCAATGTCAGCGTGGTTGGCGATTTCAACCAGTGGCACGGCGGCAAGCATCAGATGCGGGTGCTGGGCCATTCGGGCATCTGGGAGCTGTTCATCCCCGAGATCGGGGTGGGCGAAAAATATAAATATGAGATCAAGGATCGGGCCGGCCATCTGATGATTAAAACCGATCCGTACGGATTTCAGTTCGAGGTCCGGCCGCAGACCGCCACGGTGGTCAGCGATATCAATCGTCATTCCTGGCAGGATCAGGCGTGGATGGAGCGGCGGCGCGCCACTGATCCGCTCTCCCAGCCCATGGCGGTTTATGAGGTGCATCTCGGCTCCTGGCGGCGTGTGCCGGAAGAGGGCGGCCGTTTTTTGACCTATCGGGAGCTGGCGCATCAGCTCACCGAGTATCTGCTCGAGATGGGCTACACCCACGTGGAGCTTTTGCCCGTTT
>CAZKQR010000252.1:0-6701 GCA_964554965.1 uncultured Cytophagia bacterium
ATGGTCGAGGTTGAATAGTAGGTGTTATAGCCCGGATAGACTCTGAATCGTCTCATATTCTACCACTTGCCGGGCAGAAGCCCGGCTCAGGTTGCGCCCGGGGAAAGATTCCCCGGGCGATCGTGGTTTATATTAAAGAGCATCACAAACAATTTCAAGGGACAAAATCACCACCCCTGCCGGGCAGAAGCCCGGCTCAGGTTGCGCCCGGGGAAAGATTCCCCGGGCGATCGTGGTTTATATTAAAGAGCATCACAAACAATTTCAAGGGACAAAATCACCACCCCTGCCGGGCAGAGGCCCGGCTAAGGGTTACGCCCGGGGAAAGATTCCCCGGGCGATCGTGGTTTATATTAAGGAGCATCACAAACAATTTCAAGGGACAAAATCACCACCACCTGCCGGGCAGAGGCCCGGCTCTAGGTTGCGCCCGGGGAAAGATTCCCCGGGCGATCAATGTGCTTGAATGGAGTGAAGCAATCCCCTACGACAGAGCGCGACTCATCGTTTATCGCAGCCGGGACCTTTTGCGATGTTTCAATCCACGCGCCCGCGCGGGGCGCGACCTACATCAAATAATTCCTCGAAAATGACCAATGATTTGCCTCCAAGGCCATACCCAAGCTTGGAAACGAATAAAAAACCACACCGATGCAAGTCCCGTCCTCAGCGGCATGCAAGTTGATTTGTATTTTAGATCAGATTTGCTTATTTTCCTTCACCACCAACGCCGGATTGCAAACCAGTAAGGGCCTTCACACAGGGAGAACTGCATGGCCGGAGAAAAATGGCAACTGCTCATCGCCATGGGATCCTATGTCGCCCTGATCCTTCTCATCGGACTCTATTACGCCCGGCGCGCCAACGCCAGCAGCAACAACTTTTTCATCGGCGGCCGGGCCATCGGCCCCTGGGTCACCGCGTTCAGCGCCGAGGCCTCTGACATGAGCGGCTGGCTGCTGATGGGCCTGCCCGGCGTCGCCTACTGGTTCGGCCTCAGCGATGCCATCTGGACCGCCGTCGGCCTGGCCATCGGCACCTATCTCAACTGGCTGCTGGTGGCGCGCAGGCTGCGCACCTACTCGGTCCTCGCCGGCGACAGCATCACCATTCCGGATTTTCTCAGCAACCGCTTTAAAGAAAAAAACAGAATCATCATGACCACCGCGGCGCTGTTCATCCTGGTCTTTTTCACCGTCTACACCGCCAGCTGCTTTGTGGCCGTGGGCAAGCTGTTCAGCGCCATGTTCGGCCTCCGCTATCTTTACATGATGCTGGCGGGTGCAGGCCTGGTGCTCTTTTATGTGGCCATCGGCGGCTTTCTCGCAGAAAGCGCCTCTGATTTCATGCAGGCGGTGGTCATGATCTTTGCCCTGTTCGCCGTACTGGCGGCCGCCGTTCCGGCCGCAGGCGGCATCAGCCGGGTGGTGGAGAACATTCGCGGAATCCCCGGTTTTTTCCAGTTCTTCGGCATCGCCCAGCCGCTGGCCGTGGACGGCGTTCAGCGACTCGACGCCGCCGGCAGGCCGCTGTTCGGCCAGGCCAACCCCTATGGCCTGCTGACCATTCTGTCGACCCTGTCCTGGGGACTGGGCTATTTCGGCATGCCCCATGTGCTGACCCGCTTCATGGCGATCCGCCGGCCGGCTGAGCTGGACCAATCGAGAAAAATCGGCACCACCTGGTGCGTGCTCTCGCTCGCAGCCGCCATAGCCATCGGCCTGACCGGCCGGGCGCTGTATCCGGCTGCTCTCCTCACCCAGAGCGCGGCGGAAAACATTTTCATCACACTGAGCGGCAACCTGCTGCCGCCGCTGTTCGCAGGCATCGTCATGGCCGGGATCCTCGCCGCCACCATCAGCTCCTCGGACTCTTATCTCCTGATCGCCACCTCGGCGTTTGCGAAAAATATTTTTCAGGGCCTGCTGAAAAGGACGGCCTCGGATCAGGAGGTGCTGAGGGTCTCCAGAGGCATGATGCTGGCCATCGCCCTGATCGCGGCCCTAATCGCGCTGGATGAACACAGCGTCATTTTTAATGTGGTCTCCTTTGCCTGGGCGGGTTTCGGCGCCACCTTTGGGCCAGTGATGCTTTTCTCCCTTTTTTGGCAAAGAACCACGCGCAGCGGCGCCCTGGCCGGCCTGTTCTGCGGCGGGACCATGGTTTTCGTCTGGAAGCTGCTGATCAGACCCATCGGCGGCGTCTGGGGCGTGTATGAACTGCTGCCGGCGTTTCTGCTCTCCAGCGTTGCCATCGCCGGCGTCTCCTTGTTGTCGCGAAAACCCGCGGACGAGATCGTCAACGAATTCACCCGGGCGGCAGCGGCCGGCCGTGAACCGGCAGACTAATCGACAGGCCGCGTTCTGTACAATAAAAAATGAACCCATAAGGAAATTTTATGCGACCTTGCTGCTACGCTCTCCTGATCGTCTGCCTCTTTGCCTGCGCGTGTCACAAGCCGGTCAATCCGCTGCGCATCCAGCCCCTGGCGCAGAAACATGTGGTGATCGACCGGTCTCCGGATGCGAAAGCGATTTTTCTCGGCACACCGGGCATTGCCGTGGGAACAGACGGCTGTCTGGTGGCCACTGTGGATCTGTTCGGCCCAGACGTTGATCAAGTGCCCTGGCCTAAAGGGACTCTGCCCGGCTCCGGCGGCGCGGTGGTGGGAAAAATATTCATCTCTCAAGACGACGGCAAAACCTGGACTCTAACCGCCACCTATCCGTTTTTTCACGCCCGTCCCTTTGTGGCCGGCGGACGGATCTATGTGCTCGGCCAATGCGGCGATCTGATGATCGTCGCCTCAAGCGACGGCGGCAAAACCTGGACCACGCCGGCGAAACTGACCCAGGGCCAGACCTGGCACGCCTCCAGCAACAACGTCTGGTACAGCCGCGGCAACGTCTACCTAGTGATGGAGCGGCATGAGGAACGCAACCTGCAGAGATGCTGGCGCATCGCGGATGTGGCGCCGGTGCTCATGCGCGCCGGCGAGACGAGCGATCTCACCCGGCCGGAGAGCTGGACCTTTGCCTCCTCACTGGTCTTTGAGGATGTGGTGACGCCGGACCAGCTCGAATACTTTGGCGTGCCGTTTTATCCCTGCGCCGCCGACACCGCCGTCTGGCTGACGCCGGACCGGCCGATGAATCCCATCGGCTGGCTGGAGGCCAATATCGTTCAATTCACTGATCCCACCCATCTCTGGACCGACCCCAGCGGCCACACCTTTCACCTGTTCCTGCGCAGTCACACCGGGCGCACCGGCTATGCAGCTATGGCCAAAGTTGTGGAGAATTCCGACGGCAGCATGACCACCCTGCTCGAGACCGCGCCGTCCGGAAAAAAAATCCTCTACACCCCGCTGCCCGGGGGACAGATGAAATTCTATGTGCTCTGGGATGAGCCGACGCGGCTGTTCTGGATGGTGGGCACGCAGGCGACGGACAGCATGACGCGACCGGAATGCCTGCCCGCTGACCGCTATAATCTGCCGGACAACGAACGCCGGCGTTTGGTTCTGCATTTCAGCAAAAACATGATCGACTGGTGCTTTGCCGGCCTGGTCGCCATCGGCGAAAACGAACGCGCTTCCAGACACTATGGCTCCATGGCCGTGGCCGGCAATGATCTCCTGATCGTCAGCCGTTCCGGCGACGAACAGGCCCAGAGCAGCCATAACGGAAATCTGTTTACCTTTCATCGGGTGAAAAACTTTCGCAGCCTGGTCTATTGATCCCCGCCGCGTCGTGCACCGTGCGGCCATGCTTCGCCGCCATGGCGCATGATGAATCATTTTCCGTTTGATTTCCCGGCAATTTATTCCTAATATAATTCGATGAAGACAAACCAGCGAGAGATGAGAATGAAAAAGATGGACCCGCAACAATTACAGCTTCAGCCGTTTCAGCTGCTCGACCAGACCTGGGCGCTGGTGGTGGCCGGCGTGGAGCGGCCCAACCCTATGACCGTCTCCTGGGGCGGATTCGGTACACTGTGGAACAAGCCGATGGTCACCGTCTATGAGCAGCATCGCGGGGCGCTGAACCTGTGCGGCAGCCGCAGCGGCCGGGACATTGACAAATGGGAAAAAAGCAAGCTGCATCCCCTGGCGAGCGAGACCATCGCCGTTCCGCGGGTGCAGGAGGCGTTTCTCTCTTTTGAATGCCGGGTTCTGGCCTGGCAGGATTTCGATCCCTCCCGTTTTCTGCAAAAGACCATTGAAAAGAATTATCCCAACCAGGATTATCATCGCATCTATTGGGCGGAAGTGCTGGCCGTCTGGTCAGCGGAATAAAGGGTATGGACGAATCCGCAGGTCATCAAGGCAAAGAACGGTGAAACAAGAATCGAAGCGTAAATCGGCTGTCAGGAAAAAAACCTCCGCCATCTTTTCTCTCCTGCTGCTCTGTTCCGCTTTGTTCAGCCGGCTGCCGGCCGATGCGGGCGATGAGTGGACGCTGTTTGTCTCTCCGGAACAGCCGACGGCAGGCGGTGTGGTTCGCGTGATGGCTGCCGGCGAGGCGGCGCTAAAGAACGGCGAAATTCAACTCCGCGGCCCGGCAGGCGAGATTCAGCCGGTGCGCACCAGCGAGGGCGGCGGGCCGCCGTTCTGGCGCATGGTGGAATTCAAGGCCGGCGGAAAAGGCCACTATGCCCTTTCCCTGCTCAATGGCCGCAAGACCATCCGCACCCAGTCCATCATCATGCACTCGGCTCAGGACCGAGTCGCGAAAAAACAGCCCGAGGCTCTGTTTCATCGGGCGCAGGAAGGCGCCTCCTGGCCCAGCCTGCACGAAATCACCCGCCAGGCGGACGATAATTTTCTGTACAATCATCTGGGACTGAATGAAGATGATAGCCAGGCAAAACCCGCGCTGATCATGGAGCCCGATTGTGCGGATAATCCCTTTTATCTGCGCGCCTACTTTTGCTGGAAACTGGGCCTGGCCTTTGGCTTTCATGAGACCGGACGCGGAACGCTCAACCAGCCGCCGCACACCGGCCGCTGGTTCACCGCTATTCCTTCCGCAGAAGAGCCCCGATCAGTCCGCCGCATGAACCAGTTCTTTCGCGAGATCATGAACACCATCCACTCGGGCGCCGCCCGGACCCGGCTGGCGGATGAAAGCTCTGACTATTATCCGCTGGCGCTCACCCGCGCCGCTCTGCGCCCCGGCGCGGTGTACGCCGATCCCTATGGCCACACCTTCGTCCTGGTGCGCTGGGTTCCGCAGCAGTCGGAAAAAAAACCAGGCGTGCTTCTGGCCGTCGATGCTCAGCCGGACGGCACGGTACAGATCAAACGCTTCTGGAAGGGCAATTTTCTTTTTACCACGCAAGGGGTGATCGGCGAGCCGGGCTTTAAAGCGTTCCGGCCCATCGTTGTCGACAACGGCCGGCCGCGACTGTTGAGGAATCAAGAGATCGCCGCGGAACCGGGATACGGCCGGTTTTCGCTCGACCAGAAAAACATGACGCCGGAAATTTTTTATGACGCCATGGAGCGGCTCATCAATCCCATGGGGCTTGACCCGGAGAGCGCACTGCTGGATCTGCTGAAAGCGTTGCACGAGCAACTGCTGGTCCGGGTCGAATCCGTGGCTAACGGCGAGGCGTACATGCAAGCGCATCCCGGCGTTGTAATCCCCCTGCCGGGCAGCGCGGCCGGTGTGTTCCAGGCCGGCGGGCTCTGGGAGGACTATTCCACTCCCAATCGCGATCTGCGGCTGCTCATCGCCATGGACGCGCTGGATGATTTTCCGGCGCGTGTGGCGGCTGCGCCGGATCACTATAAAATCAACAGATGGAAAAGCGTGGACAAAGTCAAAAGCGAACTGGAACGGATACGCGGGAAAATCGCCGCTGAATGGACCATCGTTTACAAACGGTCCAACGGCTCCCCGCAGTCGCTGACGATGACAGAGGTGCTCCGACGAAAGGCGGCCTTTGAGATGGGCTATAATCCCAACGACGGGATTGAAATACGCTGGGGCGCGCCGGAGGGGAGCGCAGAGATCAAATCCTGCCGGCGCCGGGCGCCCGTCGGCCAGGTTGAGGGAATGCGCAAGCTGCGCCCCTGGTTTCAAAAACGGCTGCACCCGCCGACCTGATCGTTGCTGAAATCAGCGCGTAAACAACGGCATGCACAGGCCGTGTTTCAGACAATGTACCAGCGTCCCGGCAGTGCAACGGCCGTTTACACTTAGGACTGGACTAGATAAAAAAACAGAAAAAGGAACGCCGCAGATGAGAAAAATTTTTTGCCTGCTGCTGCTGCCGGCACTGCTCCTTGGGGCCATTCCCGGCCGGTTCATGGAGTACCCTGATATCCGCAACGACCTGATCACTTTTTCCTATGAGGGCGATCTCTGGCGCGTCAGCAGCCAGGGCGGGCTGGCTACGCGTCTGACCGTCCACCCCGGCGCCGAGACCGCGGGCCGGATCTCCCCCGACGGCGCGTGGATCGCCTTCAGCGGCGATTACGACGGCGGCCGCACCCTCTATGTCATCCCCAGCGACGGCGGCGTTCCCAAACGGCTCACCTGGCATCACAGCGCCCAGCCTCTGACCTGGACCCCTGACGGAAAAAAGATCGTCTACCGCACTTCCTACGAAAACACTTATCGGCCGATCACCAAACTCTATGCCGTGTCCACTGAGGGAGAGTGGCCCGAACAGCTCCCTGTGCCGCAGGG
>CAZKQR010000253.1:0-6686 GCA_964554965.1 uncultured Cytophagia bacterium
TCACCAGCGAATCGATAGGCATCTCCACCCACCGGTCGCTTCGCACCATGCGATCAAATTGAAAAGCCTCCGGCACCTGCATCAGCGTGCGGATTCGCAACGTGGCCCGCAGAGGGCCGTTGTGGATCACCGACACCTGGGCGGCCGCTGCCGCGGAAGAAAAAATCTGGTCATTCACCGAAGCGCCGTGATACCACCCGTCGCCGATGTCCGCACAGTCTTCAAAGGTCAACAGCCGGTCAAAAGTGCGCTGGGTTCGTTTGTCGGTCAACGTGAGGCTGCCGTTCTCCTGCACCTGAACGCGGATCCATTCGTTCTCCATCGTGCGGTCCGAGACCATCAGGCCCGGAGCGGCGGGATGGCGCGTGGGCATCTTTTCCTCGCCGCTGCGAACGATCAAGTGAGTGTAGCCCAAGCTGGGGATCTGCAGCGAGAGCGAGACAGCGATTTCGTTGGTGCGATACGGCTGAGGAAAGTGCTGGGCAGAGTGCGTGAATTTGTTCTGCGCCATTTTTTGCTGCAGCCGCTGATAGGGGATCTCGCGGCCGGTGGCAGCCTCATAGATGCGAAATCCGGGTTTGGGTTCAAAACCGAAAAACTCGTTGAACACCGGCCAGGAATCCGGCAGGCTCAGCTGCACATCGACTATCCCCGACACAGGTCGAGGCAAAGGATTGAACACCGCCACCCGCAGTTCGTGATCCTGGATTTCGCCCTCGATGGAGGCGGCCATTTTCTGCCGAGCCTCCAGGGCGAGGCGTTCGCCGATCTGGCGGCACTGGCTGAAGCGGTACTTCATATCCTCGTGCACCTGGTCGATGCTGCACCCGCAGATCGAATCATGAGGATGATTTTGCAGCAGCCACTTCCAGGCGATTTCCAGATAGCGATCCGGATACTCTTCGTGAAGTGCACCGGCTGTGAAGGTGCTCAGCGGTTCCGCCCATTGGCAGAGCAATGATTCGCAGGCGGCGTTCTCCTGTTTGATCCACACCCGGCTGGAAAGAACGCCGGGGATCAACCAGGACTGATCCACATCAACAGGCAGCCGTCCGGGCTCACGCAGCTCGCCGTCCGCGCTCTCAGAGATGGATTTTCCCTCTTTGATCACTGCGGCGAGAAATTCATCCAGACTAGTGTGCGACAGCGTGTATCCGGCCCGAGGGGTTTTGCTCTGTTCGAGATACACGGCATAATGATCCGGATTCCATTCCAGATGATCGCCGCCGTCAAAGACCAGGATGGCATTGGTTTTCGTCGCCTTGGCCTCTTTTTCAATAAACGCCCACAAGTCCGCTGCGCCGGCCTCGGCATCGAACGCGCGTTTCGGCTGATCGGCATGACGCACTTTAAAGGCGTAATCGCAATAGCCGATCTGGCCAAAACGATAGACGATCATCTCCGTACCGTCGGCCGCGCGCCAGCGGAACAATCTTTTGTCCACCTGATTGATCCCGCGCCAGAGAAGTCCGGCATGAATGCCAAAGCCGGCAAAAATCTGCGGCATCTGGCTGTTATGTCCAAAAATATCGCAGATAAAACCGGCCTGCGAGGGGCGGCCGCCGAATTGCCGGACCAGGCTGCGCCCCATGCGCAGATTGCGCACCAGCGATTCGCCGGAAACCAAAAACTCGTCCGGCATGACATACCAGGGGCCCATGACCAACCGGCCTGATTTGGCCAGACTTTCTATCTCAGCCCGTTTTTCCGGCCTGGCCTCGAGATAATCCTCAACCAAAATCGTCTGTCCATCTGTCTGAAAGGGGCCTTGCAGCCTGCCATCCTGCCAGCCCTGCAGCAGATGATCCATCAGCTGGACCAGACGATAGCGAAAATTTTGAAAACTCTGATACCACTCACGGTCCCAGTGGGTGCTCAACACATAATGAACTTGACGTGACGGCATGATACTCCTCGGCGATTGAATTCAGGCGATGTTTGACAGTGTAAAGTAGGTAAAATTAAAATGAAAATAAAGCAAAAATGTTCTTGGATATAACTCCAGTCCTTTGTAAAATGCTGATAAACTGAAAATCCGCATAAAAGGAGTTTATCATGCCTCGTACGTTTATGTTCCCGCTTTGGCTGATGCTGCTGCTGGCTGCCTGCCAGACCACTCTAGCACCGGATCAGATCGCGGGTTTAAGGCCGGCAAAACCTAAAGTTGGTGAAAAAATCACCGTCACCTATCAACCTGCGGCCAAGGACGCACAGCTGAAAAAGGCCGAGTCCATCACGGCTCATATTCTCATCGGCTATGAAAAGGAACAGCCCCGTCTGCTGGAACTGGCCATGCAAAAAAATAAAAGGCTCTGGCAGGCTGATTTCACCCTGCCTGGAGAAAAACCGCTGCTGTTGCTCTATCGATTTGCGGCCGGAAATAAAATAGACGATCGCGACGGCAACAGTTGGCACTCGCTGGTCTATGCAGACGGCACACCGGTCCAGGGGAGCCATTTGACCCTCGCGACCCTCCTGCGGCAACAAGAATATATCAATTTCAAGATCATCGGTACGCCGGAACAATCCCGGGAAGAGCTGGAGAAAGAGCTCGCCATCTATCCAAACAACGCCCAGGCCAACAGCCTGCTCTGGCGATTGCAGCTGCGCGAGAAACCCGGTGATTCGACCAGATTGGCCATCAAGACAACCCTGGAACGGGTGTACGAAGCCAACAAGGACAACGAGGAGTCGGTCGCCGTGCTGCTGAACTGGTTCGCTCAGACCGATCAGGCAGCCCGCGCTGAATCGATCAGAAATGAGTGGGTGGTGAAAAACCCCAAGGGCAAACTGGCCCTCTATCAGGCGATGATGAAAATAGGCCAACAGGGCGATCCTATGCAGCGCATCGCAGAGATCGAGCAACTGCTCGCCAACGAGGCACTGCCTGAGGAGGATCGGGAATCCCTGCAAAATCTGCTCATCGAAGAATATGCCCGGAACGACCGGATCGACCAAGCGAGTGACTTTTTGGCTAAAATGGACAAGCCCAACGCCCATCTCTACAACACGCTGGCCTGGCCGCTGATTGAAAACAACCGTCACCTGTCCCAGGCCGTAGAACTGGCCCGAAAGGGCGTCGAGCTGGCGCGCCGTACCGGATCAGACAGCAAGCCCTCCTACCTGTCACAGGCCGACTGGAACAATGTGCAAAAAGACGCGCTGGCCAGCATTCTCGATACCTATGGATTGGGGTTGTTTAAATCCGGTAAAACCGCAGAGGCCGAGGCGGCGTACGCCGAGGCCTATGCCATCAACCGGGGAGAGAGCACAGATATCAACGCCAGGTTGGTGGAAAGCTATGTGAAAAACGGCAAAACCGGCAAGGCGATCCAGGTGGCTGAAGCCTGCTTGAGCGCAGCCAAAGCGGATATAAACCTGATCCAACATTATCGAGCGGCGTGGATCAAACAGAACGGCAGCGCCGCCGGATTTGAGGCTCAGCTGAAAAAAATGCAGGATCTCGGCAGAAAGCAGGCTCTCACCAAGCTCACTGAAGGTCGCATCAACAAACCGGCGCCTGATTTCACCCTGCCGGCTCTGGCCGGCGGGATGGTCACCCTCTCAGAACAAAAAGGCAAAGTGGTGGTGGTGGATTTCTGGGCCACCTGGTGTGGACCCTGCAAAATGTCGTTTCCGTTTCTCCAACAGGTGTACGAGCGTTATCAAAAAAATCCCAACGTCCTAATCCTGGCCTTGAACACCTGGGAGCGGGAAAAGGGTCCGCAGCGGGAGCAGCTTGTCCGCCGTTTTATCAAGGAGAACAACTATACCTTTCCGGTTCTTTTCGACGCCAATTATGTCGAAAAATTTGGAGTGACCGGCATCCCGACCAAATTCATCATCGACAAGCAAGGACAAATCGCTTTTCAAAGCATCGGTTTTAACGGCGGAGAAGAGATGATTCAGGAGATGACCGCGGAAATAGACCTGTTGCTGGCGGAGTGACCCATGACTGGAAAAGAACGCGTACATGCCGCGCTGAACCGTGAACCAGTGGATCGCGTTCCGGTGTGGATGTGGTACCATCCGGACACGGTCCGACGCCTGGCGCAAGCGATGGACATACCGGCGTCGGCGGTCAGCCGGGCGCTTGGCGACGACATCCGTCAGGCCTGGGTGGGCAACAACCATCCGATGGAAGGGATTGTGCACGAACAGGATGGAGAATCCCATGTCGATGACTGGGGCATCGAATGGGTCAAGGACGGACCGTTCAACCAGATCCGCTATTCTCCGCTGCAGGCTGCGAATCGCGAACAGATTCTGGCTTATCGCCACCCCTATGAGCGTGCGGATGCATTGATCGCTCTCATGGATCGCGTGTATCCGCTGGCGGACCAGTACTTCATCGGCTGCGACCTGTCGCCCTGTGTGTTTGAGCTGGTGTGCCGCATTCGCGGCATGGAGCAGGCGGCCATGGACCTGGCCGCTGACCCGGAGCTGTCCGATCATATGCTGCGCCAGGCTACGGATTTCTCGCTGGAAGTCGGCCGGCGCGCCTGCGAACGCTATCAGCTGGACTGGCTGTGGACCGGCGACGACATCGGCGGCCAGAACGGCATGATCATGAGCCCCAAATCCTGGCGGGAGCGAATCAAACCGTTGCTGGCTGAGGTCTTTGCCGTCGGCCACTCCCACGATCTATGGGTCGCCTATCACTCCTGCGGCTCCCTTCGTCCCATCATCGGTGATCTGATTGAGATCGGGATGGATGTTTTAAATCCCATTCAGTGCAATTGCCCGGGTATGGATCCACTGGAGCTGAAAGCAGAATTCGGCAAACAGCTGGCGTTTATGGGCGGAGTGGACACGCAGGGGCTGCTGCCCAATGGCAGCGCAGAAGAGGTCTATCGTGAAACCTGCCGGCTTCTGGAGGGCATGAGCGGGGACGGCGGAGGCTATATTCTGGCGGCCTCGCATGCCGTGCCGCCGGAAACGCCGCTGGAGAACATCTTTGCCATGTACCGGGCAGCGGGGATCAGCAAGGAGGAGATTTTCGATCGGGCGGCGAGCGGACGCGTAAAAGGATCTGTCTAAGCCGAATTTGCCGAATCAGTGCTTTGCGTGCCTATGGGGTGTCTGTTCCTTCTTATCATCCGGTTTGGCAAACGGGCAGTGGACGCCATCTTGTTTACCACCACAGCGCTGTACGCGCCAACTGGGAGCGGCTAAAAAAAAGGTTGGCCGGAAATCCGGCCAACCTTACCTGTTACGAACTATGCCGACGCCGCGTGGGCGGCGCAGATTTATCATGCATGCAAGATTCGCTTACTCTTCGATCGAAATGGCTTCTGCAGGGCAGGATTCAGCAGCCTCTTTGGCAGCCTCCTCCGCCACAGTCGGAACCACTTCCACTTTGGCAGTGGCCACATCGTCTTTCATTTCGAAAACGTCCGGCGCTGTATCAACACAGAGTTCACAACCAGTGCACAGATCAGGATCAACTTTAGCTTTCATCGTAGCCTCCAGATTAATAGATGATTAGATTACATGGAATTGCATCCTATTCCGACCATCGCTTTGCAAGGGACATCATAGATATGAAAACCACGCGATAAATTTACACATTTCCAAATAATGAAACAATAGTTTTATTTGCACCACCGGCTTTTTCCTTCTGCAAGGGAAAAACTCTTCCTGATCATCCCAGTCCAGCGAAAAGGATTTCTTCGGCATGATGAACACTATCTGGTTTTTCCTGTTGTTGATCGCATTGGTGACCGGCATGGCGACCGGCACCGTCGATCAGGTCAGCAAGGCGGCGCTGGATTCCGCCGGCACGGCCGTCAACATCGCCCTTGGCCTGATCGGCGTCATGACCCTTTGGCTGGGCATTATGAAGATCGCTCACGAGGCCGGCCTGGTGACCCTGCTGGCGCGCGCCATCAAACCGGTGAGCCGGCGGCTGTTCCCGGACATTCCGGAAGACCATCCGGCCATCGGCGCCATGGTGCTCAACATCTCAGCCAACTGGCTCGGGCTCTCCAACGCCGCCACGCCCATGGGACTGAAGGCCATGCAGGAGCTGCAATCGCTGAATCCGGACAAGGATACGGCCTCGGATTCGATGATCATGTTCCTCGCCCTGAACACCGGCAGCATCACGCTCATCCCCATGACCGTCATCGCTGCCCGTGCGGTGCTCAAGTCGGCGGACCCGGCCGAGATCATTGGAGCCACGATTTTTGCCTCCACCTGCGCCACCATCACCGGAGTGTTGGCGGCGAAATTCTACATCAACCTGCAGCACGGCTTTCGGTCGCTGCTGCGCCGTCTCGCCGCTGCATGGAAAGCCACGGCGATGGGTGTGGTTATGGTGGTCGCAGTGGTTCTGCTGGTGCGCTTTGGTGTTTTCACGCAACTGTTTTCATGGCTGCCGCAGGGCATTTTCCGCAAAGCCGTGGAAACCCTGTCGCGATGGGCCATCCCGTTTTTACTGCTGATGATCCCGGTGTTCGGCTTCTTTAAAAAAGTCAAAGTCTATGAAGTGTTCATCGAAGGGGCGAAAGAGGGCTTTCAGGTGGCGGTGCGGATCATCCCGTTTCTGGTCGCCATCCTGGCGGTCATCGGCATGTTCCGGGCCTCGGGCGCCATGAACTATTTCGTTCTCCTGCTGACCCCGCTGACCAATCTCATCGGCATGCCGGCGGAAGTCCTGCCGGCTGCGCTGATGCGCCCCCTCT
>CAZKQR010000254.1:0-6674 GCA_964554965.1 uncultured Cytophagia bacterium
GTTCGAACCCTGGAGCACCGGGCCGCACTCGATGACGGCGTGGAATCCTGGAATTTGATCACCAAGGACGGCATGGATGTGGCGTGGGGGACCTACTTTTATCATGTCGAAGCTCCCGGGGTGGGGCAAAAAACCGGCAAATTCGCCATCATCCGCTAACCACTGCGGATGACTTGGCTCCCTGTGAACGGCTCATGTCTTTAGGCCGGTGGCTGCATCGAGCGATGCCGCCACCGGCCCAAGCGGAGCAAGAGCCGTGGGGCGGCGTTGCCGGCTGACGCGCTCGCTACCGAATTATGCAAATTTGCCGGTGCGGCCTCACGCTTTAAAATATACAAGTAACGACATGCTTAGGAGATCACCATGAAACGACTGTTATGGATCTGTTTTTATGTGCTTGCTCTAACCAGCTTCCTGTGGGCTCAAGATGTACCGCAGTTCGTCCGTACGAATTCCGAGTCGATCGGCTTACCCAAGGTATTGGTGGACCGATGGGGCTGCAGCGCTGCGGATATCGACCGCAACGGTTGGCCCGATTTGTTCAACAACAAATGGCGCGGCCCGCTGGACAGCGAGATCTATATGAACTATAACGGCGTGTTCACCGACATCTATGGCAATTCGCCGGAGCTGCGCGCGGCGGAATGGGAGGGCAATGCCACGCGCACGCCGGTCCTGGTGGATTTCGACAACGACGGCGACCGCGATTTGATGATGGGCTTTGATTATTCGCATCATATGTTTCGCAACGACAACAATGTTTTTGTGGATATCACCACTCAATTGGGATTGATCAACAAAGTGCCCGGATTCGTTTCCACCTACGGCTACGAACAGAGCGCCTGGATCGATTGGGATAACGACGGCGATCTGGATTGCCTGATGGCGCAGACCAACAATCCCAATTTCATCTTTTACCGCAACGATGGCGATAAATTCGTCGACATCGCCGCGGAAGTCGGACTCACCGGCGTCAATGAGCTGGGCAGCGACGGCGACCGTGGATTCAACACCACGCGCGTACAGTGGATCGATTGGGACCTGGACGGCGATCCGGATCTGTCGGCCGGTTGGAAGCTGTTCCGCAATGAAAGCGGCCATCTGACCGACGTCTCCGCGGCCGTCGGTTTTCTGCCCTTTCATCGCATCCGTTTCTTCGAGTGGTTTGACTATGATGTGGACGGCGATTTCGACTTTTTTCTCACCGGCTATGAAGACCGCGATGAGGTGTGGAGAAACGACAACGGCACGTTCGTCAACGCCACCCAGGAGACCATGCTGGATCTTTTTACCGATAACAGCCAGTCCACGATCAACGTCGGGGATTTCGACAACGACGGCGACCAGGATTGCTTTATGTCGATCAACGACCATGAGGACATCGAGGCCATGCTGCTGAATGAGGAAGAAGGCGGCGTGCGCAGCTTTATCTCCATCGCCCAGTTTGCCGGGTTCGCCGATCTGATCGGCGACCGCAAAGGCGCGGCTATTCTGGATTACGACATGGATGGCCTGTTGGATATTCTTTCCGGATCTTTGGATTACGGCACTCTGGTCTATCATAACACGGGGCTCCTCGACCCCAACAATTGGATTGGATTTGATCTCTGGGGCACTAAATCCAACAAGGACGCGCTGGGCAGTCTGGTCACGCTCTACGCCGGGGGCAAAAAGCAGATCCGCTTCACCAAAGCCGCCCAGTGCTGGAAAGTACAGGACAACCCCTACGTGCATTTCGGCATCGGCAAGGCGGCGGCCATCGACTCGCTGGTCATCCGTTGGCCGCGAGGAGATGTCGAGACGTTCACGAATCTGGAGATCAATCAGTATCACAAGATCGTGGAGATGTCTTCCACCGCGGTGGAAGCGGAGGAGCCGCAGGCGCCGGGCCGGTTCAACCTGGAACAGAACTATCCCAATCCATTCAATCCATCGACCAGCATCCGCTACAGCCTTGCGCGGGCTGCCGTCGTCCAACTGGCCGTCTACGATCTGGCCGGCCGCTGCATCAAAATCCTGCACAGCGGGATGCAACCCAGCGGAGACCATACGGTCTCTTGGGATGGTCGCAATGATCAAGGCCGCCTGGTGTCCTCCGGCGTCTATATCTATCGGATGGAGGCGGAGGCATTTTGCCGATCCGGGAAAATGGTGTTCGTGCGCTAATCCGTGCAGGCGCATAGCCGTCAGCGCGTGTAGGGGCATGAGAGTCATTGCCTATAGAGGAGATTATGATGATGCAACGAAGGTTTGCATGGGGATTGAAAGCGACGATTTTCTGCATGTTCAGTCTGGGCGTGCTGTTCGCACAGGAGATCACCAGCTTTGAAGTCGTGGACAACGCGGCCGTAGGTCTGTCCGTAACGCCGTTTGAGAAATGGGGCATGGCGATCGGCGACTTTGACCGCAACGGCTATCCGGATATCTTTTGTCTTCGCTGGAAGACGCCGGGCTTTAGCCGCATTTTTTCCAATCAGAACGGCAAGTTTACCGACGTAACCGGGCAGTCGCCGCTGGAGGCCCTTGAAGGTAAAGAGACCGGCACCCGCACCACCCTGTGGGTGGACTATGACAACGACGGCGATCAGGATCTGTCCATCTCCGCCGAAAAGGGGATCTATCTGCTGCGCAACGACAACAATGTTTTCACGGATGTCTCCGCCTCCGTGGGCTTTGTCGGCAAGATCCCTCCCGGTTTTATCTCCTCCTGGGTCTACACCCTCGGCGGCTGGGCGGATTATGATCTCGACGGCGATCTCGACTGCGTGGTTGCGCAGGAGAACAACAAAGACTTGTATCTGTTCCGCAATGACCAGGGACACTTTACCGATGTCGCCGCTCAGGCCGGGCTCACCGCAACGGTTTTAACGGGCAGCAACGCTTTAAGCTGGACTGATTTTGACCTGGACGGCGATCCGGATCTCTACGCCGGGCTCTATTTCTTCCGCAACGACCACGGCGTCTTCACCAACGCAACCGAGGCCCTGGGGTTCGCCGGCTTGAGCGACGTCAGTCTGCGGGAGATGTTGGACTATGACAACGACGGCGACCTGGACTTTTTCAAAGCCGTTGGCAGCGCCACCACCGCCGGCACCAACGAGGTCTGGGAAAACCGCGACGGTCTTTTTATCAATGTCAGCGCCGACGTTGGTTTGACGGTGAGTCGCGACCGTTATCGCGGCATGACCATCGGAGATTTCGACAACGACGGCGACAAGGACATCTTTTTACAATTGAACATCGATCCGAGTTTGGATTACCTGTTGGTGAACGATGAACTGGAATCCGGCGCCCGGGCGTTCGAGAACGTCGCCGAGTTCGCCGGCATCAGTAAAACCGGCGATCGCAAGGGCTCGGCTTTTCTGGACTACGACATGGATGGGTTTCTGGACATCTATCTGCCTTCCGCTGAACACAACCACATCCTTTACCACAATCTGGCTGATAATGGCGCCAACTGGATCGGCTTCAAGCTGCAGGGCGTTGCCTCCAATCGGGATGCGGTCGGCAGTCTGGTCACCGTGTACACGGGCGCCAAGAAGCAAATCTGCTACACGGTTTGCGGCAGCGGCTTTGTGAAGCAGGATAATCCCTATGTGCATTTCGGTCTGGGGCTGAACACATCGGTGGATTCGGTGGTGATCCGCTGGCCGCTGGGCCTTCGTCAGGTGATTGCAAATCCCGCTGTCAAGCAGTATCATAAAATCATCGAGCCCGAGACCAGCGGAATCGCTGCTTCCGGAACCGGGAGCCGGATGCCGCAAACCTGCCGCCTGGAGCAGAATTATCCCAATCCCTTTAATCCCAGCACGCGGATGGTCTTTCATCTGACCAGAAGCGTTCCGGTGCGAATCGAGGTATGCGATGCAGACGGAAGACGGTTGGTGACTTTGATGAATGAGGTCCGCCCGGCCGGCCGCCATGAGCTGCTGTGGGATGGAAGAGATGCACAGGGGCAAAAGCTGGCGACCGGCGTTTACTTTTACCGGCTTACGACGCCGGATGAGACGCAAACAAGAAAAATGATCTTGATGCAATAACCGGCCAGGGCGATCGAGAAGATGGCCTTAGCATGAATCTTTATCACGAATGGAAACAGATACTAGTCAGGAGAAAACCCATGAAAGGGAAATGGTGTTCTGTGTTGTTCGTTTGCATCGGTCTAGTGGGCTCGAATCCGGCTTGGCCGCAGAGCGCATCGCAGATGGGCGGTTCCGATGTCACTAAAACCGGCACCACCGCGGCGGCGTTTCTGGAGATCGGCGCCGGCGCCAGGGCGCAAGCCATGGGCGGCGCCTTTACCGCTGTCGCCAATGACGCCACGGCCATGTATTGGAATCCGGCCGGCATTTCCCGGTTGGGCCAGGTAGAAGCCACCTTTAATTACACCAATTGGCTGCTCGATACCCAATACGCCTATTCCGGCATCGTAGCGCCGGTGGGCGGCAGCATGGCGGTGGGGATCAACGTCACCCATTTCGGCTTCGGCGAGCAGGCGGTCCGCACCATCGACCGGCCGGAGGGCACCGGTGAAGTGTACAGCGCCAGCGATCTGGCTCTGGGACTCGCCTTCGGCATGAACCTGACCGACCGCTTTTCCTTTGGCGTGAATGCGAAATATGTCAACCAGAACATCTGGCATGAGAGCGCCGCCGGTTTTGCCCTGGATATGGGGGCGCTGTACGATACGCCGCTCAAGGGGTTAAAGCTGGGCTTCTCCATACAGAATTTCGGCACCGATATGAAGCTGTCAGGCCGGGATATCCGCCGGGCCTATGACCCGGATCCGGCAAGCTATGGCAATGATGCGATCAATGTGCTGTACGAGATGGATCGCTTTTCCCTGCCGCTCAAGTTCGCCTTCGGGGCGTCCTATCAGTTGAACCTGTCGGACACCCACACCTTGCTCGTTGCCACGGATCTGCTTCACCCCGGCAACAATACCGAATCCATCAACATCGGCGTGGAGTATTCCGCTTTCCGGCTGTTCGATCTTCGCGCGGGGTATGAAGCCCTGCAGGAACAGGACAGCATCAGCGGCCTGTCTGTGGGCGGAGGCGTGCATTCGAGAATCCAGCCGTCGATGATGTTTTACCTCGATTACGGCTGGGTGGATTGGGGTATATTGTCCAATGTACATCGTTTCTCGGTCGGCTTGAAATTTTAGTGTCCTGTGCGACGCAAGGCTGCGTGCACACGGCCGCCAAATCAGCAAGGGTTCGATAGCACTCAAACCAGCGTGCCATTTGGTTTGGCATTCCATGATGCTCTCATCTTGAAAGGAGGTGGAGTTCCGGCTCTCAATTTCACGGTTTTTACAGAGTGTCCAAGTGAATTCTGTCGCAGGAAGGGAGGTGATGGTCCTAAATAAAAGCGTTGCCAATTAGGATGGTATACTGACTTGAATTTTGGAGGAAAAGCCATGCTAAAAAGCCATTTTGTCATGATGGTTCTTATTCTTGTTTGCGCTCTGTCTTTCGCTTTATTCGGCCAGGAAGTGGAACCGAATAATGCGATTGCGAATGCAAACCCGCTTACGCTCAACGTTTTGCTTGATGCAAAATTATCAGTGGCTGATACGGTCGACTTTTTTCGCGTTGATGTAAACAAGACGAGCATGTATTTCATCGGTACGGTCACCAATTTTACTTTCAACGCTGAAAAAGTTCTGAATATGGATGTGGTCGGCGCGGATGGCAAAAGCGTGCTGAATGCGGATCCGTCAACCCGCTATAAAAATTTCGGCGCTCGGTTGACCGGGTGGATTCCGCCTGCCACAGGCACCTACTATGTCAAGGTTTGGAGCACCACGGCCAAACTGGCAGCGGTGGCGGATGCCAGCTATCAGATGCGTTTCTGGTATGGAACGCCGAAGGAAACGGCGATGACCCGTGAACCCGATAATACGCTGGCAGAGTCGGATGTTTTCGGAGAGATCCCCAACGACGGCACACGCATCTTCGGCTATCTGTATAATGAATATGCCGAGGGGGACACCTTTAAAACCAACTGGAATGATATCGATTTATACAAATTTACCGTGCCCGAAGCAGGCATGCAGATCATTGGGGAGACCTTTACCCCTGCTCTGCAATGGAATCAGCCGAGTTGGGTCCGCGATACGGATACGAAAATCTATCTGTTCGATGCAGCGGGCAACAAGCTACCGATCGACAGCGATGACAAGGATCCCTGGGCCGGCGATATGTGGGACGACAAAGCCGGCTGGTTCAGCAACTCCTGTTCCCGTTTTGTATCGCCTGCCGTTCCGGCGGCCGGTACCTATTACCTCGGTGTGGTATCCGTATACAACACCGTAGCCGGACTCGATACGCGGAAACCGCATGAGAGTGATAAAAACCCCGGCGGCGGCGAGTATTTTGTATCCGTGAAAGTCGTCGCTGCAGAGGATCCCAGTTTGGTCGCACAGGCCCTTCCGCTGAATACGCTGAAAGCCGGTTCGATCTCCGCGGCGGATACCCTGGATGTGTGGGGCATCTATGCGGAAACGAGCAAAATGTACACTCTGGCGACGGTCACGGATTTGGACAAGTTCAATGCCAAGCCCGTGATTAAGATGTCCGTGGTCGATGAGAACAATGTGAATGTGCTGAACTCTGATCCATCGTCGCGCAATGATGCGCACGGCGCCATCCTGCGCGGCTGGGTGCCGC
>CAZKQR010000255.1:0-6606 GCA_964554965.1 uncultured Cytophagia bacterium
CCGGTGGCGGAATTTCTCCCGTATGAAAAATGTTTTCCCCTTCTCGAGTCCATCGCCCGGCGCGTCCAGTCACCCGTGACCGCGGTGCTGATGGGCTGGGAAAAAGGCGGACCGTGGGTTTATCCGGACAGCCTTCCACCTGTCGGCGGCGAAGACTCTATGAGAAATTTCACCGCCATGGCCCGACAGCGGGGCTGGCATGTGGGCGCTTTTAATAACGGCACTCGATGGGTGATCGGGCATAACTGGAATGAGTATGATGGCCGATCCTTCTTCAAGGAAAACCAGGGCGCCCGAAGCGTTTGCAGATTGCCCGATGGCAGGGCCTGGCTGGATTATTGGGATCAGAGCTGGCGGCCGAGCTATCCCTGCTGCCTCGGCGCCCAAACGACCCGGGATAGGGCCAAACATTTTGTCGAAAAAATGATGGATTGGGGATTTGAATCCATTCAGTTTTTTGATCAAAACAACGGCGCCACAGCCTTTGCCTGCTTTGCCAAAGACCATGAACATTCACCCGTGCCGGGCCGGTGGATGAGCTTAAAAATGGAGGCGTTTGCCGCCGAATTGCAAAGTCTGGCGGCATCGGCGGAAGACCGGCAAGTCATTCTCTCAGTGGAGGCCTGCGTCAATGATTACTGCCTGCTGTTATTTCAGGAGGCGGATGTACGGGCTGTGCCGGAAGGGGACTATGCCGCGGATGACTTGGCCGCTCACACGGTACCGCTCTATCAATTTCTTTTCCACGAATGCCTGATTCTGCAGGGCATGATGAGCCGTGGACCGGAGCCCTATCATGTGCCTATCGCCAATGCGCTCAACGGGGTGCTGGGCGAAATACCGGGCGGCGTGCTGACCGGGGATGGAACGCTGCTGGATAAAGATTCCTGGAACTGGGGAGAATGGACTCCCCGGACAGGGGATGCCGACAACGGACTGGAAATGATTAGAACGGTAACCGCCCTGCGCCGTGGCGCAGGCAAAGATTACCTGGTATATGGCCGTATGATGCGGCCTGCACGTGTCGAGCCAATAGACGTCCTTGAGTGGGAACATAAAGGCAAGCGGCAGAAAATACCCGCCGTCTTTCATAGTGCCTGGGAAAATCCGCAAGGCCGGTTTGCTCTGACGCTGGCGAACTGGACGGAAGATCATCAAACGGCACACATTCATGATCAGCGATTGACGAGCCGGGTCCGAGAACTTGTTTCCGGCCGTGAGATGACGGAGCGTCTTCGCGAGTCGGTTGGCGGCGCACTAACGGTGGACCTGCCGCCCTTGTCGATCGCCTTGATCGAAAATTCAGGAAAACCGGAGGAATGATGAAGCAGATTTTTAGCAGCGGACAGACCGTATTATTTCTCGGCGACAGTATAACGGATTGCGGAAGAAATCGAGAAGACGTCTCTTCCCTTGGCACAGGCTATCCGGCTAAAGTGGCGCACATCTATCACGCGCTGTTTGCGGACGACCAAGTACGATTTATCAACAAGGGCCTATCCGGCGCACGGATCTCTGATCTGATCTCAATGAATACCACCGATATTTTAGAGATCGCAGCGGATTTTATTTCCATTCTCGTCGGCATTAATGATGTCTGGCGCCGCTTTGACGCCGACACTCCGCGACCGGTTCAGGAGTTTGCCGAACACTATGCGAGTCTTCTCGATCTGATTAAGAGCAGACTTCCGCAAACCACGATACTGATCATGGAACCCTTCCTGCTGCCTACCATGCCGGACAAAGCCTGCTGGCGCGAAGATCTTGATCCCAAGATTCAGATCGTGCGCGAGATGGCCGCACGCTATGCGGATTATTACATTCCATTGGATGGCATGATGGCGGCAAACTGCGTGGTAAAATATCGGCCGGAAGAATTATCAGCAGACGGCGTTCATCCAACAGATACCGGACATGCGCTGATTGCATCAGCATTTCTCAAGACGCTTGGCATCGTGTGACGGCAACGACGTTTATCGCCGCCGCAAAGTATTGGTCCAACGGTCGGTGTTTTACCAGAACAACACTTTGCCGGTTTCAGCTTCTATCGTGCAGACCGCCTTCTTTGCCTTTCCGGTGTCCACGCGAACGATACGCCGCTGTTCGGGGATGCCGGAGCCGGTCGGCAGGGACAGCAAAAAACGCTGCGGAATATCCCGTGCACATTCGTAGGAAAATGTGAAACGGCCCGACTTTGCGGAGTTTGGCTGAAGGGTGAAGGAAAAAAGGCCGAAAGCGGTGCAAAGCCCGCTGAGGCCTATGGGACCGCCGGAGGCGAACCAGGCATCCGGAACCCCGGCCAAAAGATGCAGCGCATCTTGATACTCAAGGCATAAGGAATGGAGGATCATCTCAAGAATACGGCCATTGCCGCTGGCGTTCGGCTGCCAGGGCAGGAGCCATATCAGCTGCGGACAGAATCTTTCACTGGCGATATGGACATCCCGTGACGTCGAATACGCCAGCGTCATGTAGAAATAGCGCAGCGCTTTAATCCGTTCACCCCGCTCCAGCCATAACCGGTGCCAGACTTTCTCAGCGCTGTTTACGTAATAAAGATCGATTTCGCCTCCGGCGGTCTTTTCCTGGATCTTCATCAGTTCCACATCTTCCATTTCAGCCATTCGAGTGGCGAAAAGATCGTTCATCGCTCCTAAATGGCGGAACTCTGCTTCGATCACCCCTATCAAGTCATCCTGCGCGTCGATTATTTTGCTATCGAGGAGGGCCATATGCGAAAGGAGCACAGGCGGGACATCGGTTTCCGGCTTTTTCTCCTGCGGTGAGGACTCTTGCGCTTGTTCCTCCATCAGCGTTTTCAGGGAAGCGAGGATGCATTGCCGATACTCATCCGCCTCCGCGCGGAGACGCCCGGCTTCGGCCAAGCCGCCGATTTCAAAAGATCGCGCCAGCTTGTCCAATCCGCGCCAAGTATAAGCGTCGGTGAACAGCGAATAACAATAGTCAGGCCAGTCCGTTGCTCTACCGGGCGGCATAAGCCCATAGTGAGCCGGTCGGCCGCCGCCGGGCCGAGTTTCCTTTGTCCGAGCACGCTCTCGCGAGATCCAGCCGGCGGCCTTGAGCAAGGCGGCAGCATCCCTGCGCAAACGATTGAAATCTCCGCTGAGAACAGCGTGGTCGGCGAAAATCCCGATGATGGCGCCCGTCTCGCACATCCAATGAATGTGCGGACGGAATGAGCCTTCAGCGGAGCTGATGTCTCCATCCGGGCCCTTGTGCCCGTACTGCGTGGTAAGGAAATAATCCAGCACCCGCTCCACTTCGCTGTGAAAACCCTGCGCATCCATGACGGAAAGGTAGTTGGAGGATTCCCAGCCATACACCGTGGAAAAAGAGTTGAATCCGCCCTGACCAGGCTTTACATGTGGGGTCGCTGTGTTCGCCCCCATGAACTGCAGATTGTTGCAGGTAAGGACCCCATAGATGGTCTGAACGATTTTTTCAGGAACCTTGATCGTCGTGGCACGCGAAAGCATCCGGCCCCACCCTCGCACCTGCCGCTGATACTCATCGTGAAAGGAAAGGGAGAGCAGCTGATCGCATTCCGATGCTGCGAATATTCCCGGCTGCGTCCTGCCGGCGCTCACTGCCCCCATCGCCTCTGCAAGCTGAAGCCCTTCGTAGGGTATGATGAACTCGATCGCCGCTGCCTCCACCCTCTCAAAGGAAATATCAAAGATCAAATGGGCGCCGGCTATCCTTCGCGTCCGCGGTAGAACATTTTTGCTGTACCTGAATGCATTGAAAAGAATCCCACCTTCTCTCTGCGCATGTTCCGCCGTTTCGAGCTCCAAGGGCGATTCCCACGCCGCTGCCCAGGGCTCAAAAACGATGTAATCTTCATTCGGATGGGAATAGAAACGGGAATGGGGCGCGCTCACCGTGAGCCAGGCGAGCGTCAGGTTGCGCTCCGATTCGGCGGACAGCCTCTGAATGGCGAGCCGAACCAATAAAAGTTTTCTGCCGTCCTTCGTCATCGTGGTAAAGGCTGTCTGCTCAAAGGAAAAACCCTGCTGCGAAACGCGTTGAGTGAGAAGGGGGAGGCACTCCTTCTCGAAACTCTGTTCCATCGTCTCATAGTCAAACGAAACCACGCTGGAATCGTTTATGATCACGAATCCATAGCCGACCACCTGTCCGGAATGTTTAGGCGCCGCCGCGTAGGTCAGAAATTTCATATCCGGACGAACGGTGATGATCCGATGGTCGCACGGCTGTTGCAGATAGATGCGTTTGGTTCCAGGCAATGGGGTGATGGCGCTCATTGCGGCATAGGAAGGCGGCGTGGTTTTATCAAAAGTGAGCGGCGTCACCGGCGGCCTGGGCCATGGTTTGACCAGCCGGTTGATGCGTATTTTTTTTCGCAGCTCCTCAGCGCGGGCGACTTTCCCGCCCACACAAGCAACCGCTGCGGCGGCACAGCTCTGCAAAAATGTTCTGCGTTTCATGGTAATCCTTTTATCCTATCGGGACGCGGCAGAAATGAAAAAGACGAAGGATAAGACATATATGTTCTTTGACAGCAATCTAGTCCTATTCACCTTGAAACTCAAACCCATTTTCAAGCCCGACACAAACCAGCCGCGGCGTTGCCCATGCCCGGGACGACAGTGCCTTTAGGGATACAAAGACAGCAACAGCCAAGGTCACTGTTCCGTGCGACAGCTTACAAACAGCTTGATCTCAAGGAGGTAATAAGCTATATTTTACCCATCGCAGAGATCGCGTGGTTGTAAAAAATCATCGGGCTTTCCATGGCCGCCGCAGTCTCCCCATCGGTCAGGGCACCACTCATTCGGGCGCCCGGTTCATGGAGCGACCACGATGGAAGGTGAATGAGCAGAAAAACCATATAAGATGGGCAGGAAGTGAAAACAATGATACGAGCGGACGAATGAATATCTTTGTACTTGATCTCGACATCGACAAGTGCGCGCGTTATCACTGCGATCAACACGTCGTCAAGATGATCCTGGAGAGCGTTCAGATCGCTTGTACAGCACTCAATGAGAAGGGATTCCAGACGCCTTACCGGTCCACTCATAGCAAGCATCCCTGTGTTCTGTGGGCAGGAAGGTCCTTTGCCAATCTGCAATGGCTGTTGCAACTGGCGGAAGCTCTGAATCATGAGTACCAATATAGATACCGGACCATCAAGGATCACCGTTCCCTCGCGGTGGTCGAGCAGATTAAAAAGATACGGTTTGAATCGATAGGGCTCACCGAATTTGCGCAGGCCATGCCTGAACCCTACAAAGTTCCAGGAGATCCCGTACAGGCCTACAGGAATTTCTATGTGGGCGAGAAGCTACGGTTCGCCAGATGGACGAGAAGAAGGAAACCGGCCTGGATAGACGCCCTCGCACGCCGACAGCCGGCTTCTTTTAACAACGAAGGCGTTGGGCAACATTGAAGACGGGCACCGAGGCCATCGGCCGAAACGACTCGTCGGCGTTCAAAGGCCGCTCACCAAAAAGCGTAACCAGTGCAGCGACGGTTGGGAATGGAGAGGGGGCTGCATCTGGTTAACGCTTGGGTTGGCAAGCTGTTAAAACCACGAAAAGAAGAAAGTTCTCGAAGATTTTACAAAACGAATCTTCTGATCCCTTCCTTTAAAAGCTTTACGTTTAAGTTAGTCAGCAAGCCGACTGACACCTTGGCCAATTTCCTATAGGCTAATATTTGTGCTCCATGAATTGGCAATAATTTATCTACTGATTTTATCTCAAGAATTAACTTGTTCTCAACAAATAAATCCAGCCGGTATCCGCAATCCCATTGAAGGCCTTTATATGATACGGGTATGGATTATTGAATTCCAAAATTAACATCGACCAAGGAGAATTCTCTTGCGAGACATTGCTCATATGCGGATTCTAATAGGCCTGGCCCCAAATTCCGATGAACCTCATTGGCATAGCCTAGGACTCTTTGATAATTCGTCAAATTCCAAATTCTTCGTGCACTTCGTGAACTTGGTGGTTGAATACTTGATCGGAAAGGAAAAAATTGTTGAGTATTTTATAACTTGATTCATCCCTCTGAATTTGCCAACCATTCATTTTACGGCGCCGTTCTCGGCGCAGCGGAGGATGGATTCAAGTCAGCGATCCTCTTTCTGCCTGGAAGGATCGACGATTCTCTCCTATTGGGCCGTGGGTACGGCCGGTTGATATTCGAGAAAAGCTTCATACAGCGCGATGATGTTGTCCAGCGGCGTCTCGGGCATGATGGAATGGCTGGTGCCGCCGATGTAGCCGCCGTCGAAACGGCCGAACAACTCGACAAGACGGCGGACTTCCCTTTTCACGTGTTCCGGGGATCCGTGGATCAGCAGGCCTTGCACGTCGACGCCGCCGTAGAAACAGAGCCGGCCGCCGAATTCGCGCGAAAGGTGCTGCACATCCATGGCCTGCGGCTGCACCGGATTCAACACGTTTAAGCCGATATCGATGAGATCCGGAAGAATGGCGACAACGTTGCCGCACATATGCATCCACACATGCGCCCCGCCGGAATGCACCCGGTCGAACATCCGCTGGTAGGACGGTTTGTAGAATTTACGCCAAACGTCGGGATGGATCA
>CAZKQR010000256.1:0-2187 GCA_964554965.1 uncultured Cytophagia bacterium
GCCGCTGCGCCCGGCGGCAAATCCATTCAGATCGCCGCGCTGATGAACAACCAGGGGCGCTTGCTGTTGAACGATTCGTCGGTCAAACGCATGGAACCTTTGATGGCCAATCTCAGCCGGGCGGCGGTGGCCAACGATGTGCTGCTGAATCTGCCCGGACAGATGATCGGCCGGTTGTTGCCCGAGTTCTTTGACCGCGTGCTGGTGGATGCGCCGTGTTCAGGTTTGAATTTTTACACCGAGCGGCTGCAGCGACAACAGTGGAACGCTGATTATCTGCAGACGATTGCCAACATCCAGGAACAGCTGCTCATCTCCGCGATCAAGGCGGCCAAGGTCCACGGCTTGATCGTCTATTCGACCTGTTCCATTGCGCCGGAAGAAAACGAAATGGTGCTGCAGCGCATTCTGCAGCGTTACCCGGTGGTGGTGGAGCCAATGCCGGACTGGGCGTTGCGTTCAGCCCGGCCCGGGTGGCTCCATTATCAGGAGCGGGTTTTTCCCCCCGCCTTGCAGCGGGCGCTGCGCATCTATCCCTTTCCAGATCCCATGGAGGGCTTTTTTATCGTCCGGCTACGCAAGACCGCAGGCCTGCCGATCCGGCCGGTGAACCAGCCTGTCCGATGGCTGCCGACCCAGCCCTTCGACGATCCGCAAATCTCGCCCATTTTGGCCAATCTGCACCAGCTTTGGGGCATCGAGCCGTCCTTCTTTGCGCCCTACCGGTTCCGCGTCAACACCCACAAGCTCTGGCTCACCACGGATGACTGGCGGGAGATACCGGACTCGGGACTGGTCAAGACCGGGTTGCCCCTGGCAGTGAAAAAATCCCATTTTTGGAAGCTCACCAGCAGTGCTGCCCAGTGGTTGGGCGCCCGTATCACAAGCTCCCTGATGGAGCTCTCCTCCGATCAGGTGCATCAGCTTCTAAGTAAAGGAGAAACAGCGCATCCCGGCGAGGCGCTGCGCTATTATGCAGCCACTCGCCATGGCAAGCCCATCGGTGTGGTCTCACAGTCACATGGAGTGCTCAAGTTAAAAATTCCCCATCCCTTCAGGCTGGTGCAGGATGCGGACGTTTGACGCTCGCATTCCGCTTGCCGGCCAAGGCCTGCCGGTCTACGACCCTCAGTCAAGCCGCTTTTTTGCTTGTAAATGCTGACACGTTTTAATATATTTGTTTTTAATGAAGCGAAGACGTACACGCCGGGGGCTGACAGAATCCGGCGCCTGATTTCTATTCTTGAGCACTCTAACAAGGAGGTCGGAAATGCAATCTATTCGTACAGCGATCATCGGTGCGGGTTTTATGGGCCCGACGCACACAGAAGCGCTGCGACGCCTCGGCATCGAGGTCGCGGGCATTCTTGGTGTGGATGAAGCCGAATCGACCAAGGCGGCGCAGAAACTGGGGCTGCCCCGGGCCTATTTAAGCTATACCGAAGTGCTTAAAGATAAAAACGTCCATGCCATTCATATAACTACACCCAACCGGCTGCACTTTCAAATGGCGCGCGACGCCCTCAAGGCCGGCAAACATGTGTTGTGCGAAAAACCACTGGCCATGAACACGCGCGAGACCGCAGCGCTGGTGGATCTGGCCAAGAAAAGCAAACTCGCTGCCTGCGTGAATTATAATCTGCGCTACTACCCGCTGGTCATGGAGGCGCGCGAGATGGTGCAGGAGAACCGGCTGGGTAAAGTGCATTCGATCGTCGGCAGTTATGTGCAGGATTGGCTGCTCTATCAAACGGATTACAACTGGCGCATCCTGGCTGAAGAGGGCGGCAGTCTGCGCGCCATTGCCGACATCGGTACTCATTGGCTGGATATGGTGCAGCACATCACCGGTCTGCGGGTTGTCGCCCTGTGCGCTGATCTGCTCACCATCTTTCCGATCCGCAAACGGCCCAAAGGAGAGGTGGAATCCTTTTCCGGCAAGGTGCAGAAAATCCAGGCCACGGAAGACATAGCCGTCAACACCGAAGACGGCGGCGCCATTCTCCTCCGTTTTGACAACGGCGCCAAAGGCACCCTGTTCGTCTCTCAGATCAGCGCCGGCCGGAAAAATTGCCTGCGCTGGGAGATCAGCGGCGGCAAGAGCGGCGCCTATTGGGACAGCGAAACCCCCAATGAGATGTGGCTGGGCTATCGCGATAAGCCTAACGAAAAGCTGCTCAAGGATCC
>CAZKQR010000256.1:2287-3558 GCA_964554965.1 uncultured Cytophagia bacterium
GAGTAAGCCGCAACCTGCAGCGGCGTTTTCATCATCGAGGAGTTTGTCATGAAATTGGGATTTGTCAGCGCCATTCTAGGGGAATTGGATTTCGAGCATGTGCTGGCCTTTGCGAGGGAGAGCGGGTACTCGTGCGTTGAAATGATGTGCTGGCCCAAAGGCAAAGCGGAACGGCGCTATGCCGGCGTAACTCATATCGATGTGGCAAACCTGGACAAACCAGGGGCGAAGAGAATCCGCGGCCTAGTGGGCAAATCCGGTATCCGCATCAGCGGGTTGGGATATTATCCCAATCCGCTGTCGCCGAATCCGGTGGAAGCGGCGGTTTATATCAAACACCTTCAGGAGTTGATCAAAGCGGCCGAGTTGTTGGAGATTCAGGTGGTCAACACGTTTATCGGCCGTGATTGGACCCGCAGTGTGGACGACAATTGGCCCCGGTTCAAACAGGTGTGGCCCGGATTGATCAAATTTGCCGGGGAACGCGGCATCAAAGTGGCGATAGAGAATTGTCCGATGTTTTTCACCAAGGATGAATGGCCGGCGGGCAAGAATCTGGCCCATACGCCGGCGATCTGGCGCCGTATGTTCGAGGAGATTCCGTCGGATTATTTCGGCCTCAACCTCGATCCTTCACACCTGGTCTGGCAACAAATCGACTATCTGGCTGCGGTGCGCGAGTTCAAGGAAAAGATCTTTCATGTGCATGCCAAGGATTGCCGCGTAGATCAGCACCGTCTCAACCAGGTGGGCATCCTGGCCCCTCCGCTTGAATTCCATACGCCGAAACTGCCGGGTTTGGGCGATGTCGATTGGGGCCGGTTCATCTCTGTGCTGGGCGACGGAGGATACGATGAAGCGGTTTGTGTGGAGGTGGAGGATCGTGCGTTTGAAGGATCGCTGCAAAGCCGCAAGATTGCGTTGTTACAGAGCGGCGCCTATCTGCGCCAGTTTATTGCCGAGTGACCCTATTCCGGCTTTTCAAGGCGACCCGATGGGCCGCCTTTTTTTTTGCCCTCGTCACCAGGCCCTGGCTTTACTCTCGTTCCCAAGCTTGAAAGATCTCTAGGCGATATTCAGCGAAAAAAATGGGGGCGCGGAGCTCCAGCTCCGCGATGAGTGGGTGAAAATAGCAACTAATGTTGGGCTAAAGCCCATATAGAAAACTGGGATCTGCCCACGCGCTAAAGCGCGTGGCAATTTATAAAACCCATCGTTTTTGCCCTCGTCACCAGGCCCTGGCTTTACTCTCGTTCCCAAGCTTGAAAGAT
>CAZKQR010000256.1:3658-6583 GCA_964554965.1 uncultured Cytophagia bacterium
TTTTTGCCCTCGTCACCAGGCCCTGGCTTTACTCTCGTTCCCAAGCTTGAAAGATCTCTAGGCGATATTCAGCGGAAAAAATGGGGGCGCGAAGCTCCAGCTCCGCGATGAGTGGCAGCGAAAAATGAAAACAGTTCCAACGCGTCCTGCACTCTACCGTTTTTCCTGCGGCCGGACCAGCTGTCCACTCAACTTGAGCAACGCGATCTCGTGGATTTTGGCCGAATACTGGGCGCTGATGAGACGGCTTTCGGCGTTTAGGTATTTGACCTGAATGTCGCGCATCTGCAGCGCGCTGATACTGCCCAGCCGGTATTTCTCCATGGAAATAGCCACGTTTTCCCGCGCTACCTCCACGTTCTCCTGTTCCATATCGATCAACGCCATGTTGGCCTGATAGTGTTGAAACAGACGGGTCAGCTCCGCTTCCAGCTGGTTTTGCAGTTCCAGCACTCTCAGCTCATTACTGCGTTCCATCACCCGGGCGTTTTGCCAATTGCGATGGATAGTGAATCCGTCAAAAAGCGCATAACTGGCGTTCACGCCGTAATTATAACCGTTGGTTTTGTTGCTGTGCATGAGGCCGGATTGCGATTCGGAACGGGCAATGGTGTAGCCGCCGTTGACGCCGAAGCGTGGAAGCATGGGCGCGCGGGCCGCCGACACTTCGAGCTCAGCCACCCGGTGGTTCTTTCTCGCCCACAGCAGCTCAGTATTGTTTTGCAGCAAGCCCTCCCGCAGTTCCGGCAAGGTCAGCCGCCGGGTAAAGGTGATGGAATCCACCACCTCAAAGTGCAGGTCGCCGGCGCGGCCGAGCAACTCGTTAAGCGAGGTCCTGGCATTGTTCAGGCTGATCTCCTGGTTCACCAGGCTGGAACGATCCTGGTTTAAATCCACCCGGGCGTTGAGCAGATCGAACCGGGATTCAGAACCCATCGCGTGCTTGGCCTCGCTGATCTTCATCCGCTGCCCCGAGATCGTCATCGCCTCCTCCAGAGACTGCTGGATCTGCTTCTGCCGGAGAATGTCATAATAGGCCGAAATCACCTCGTTCAGCGTCGTCTCCACCGCTTGACGCGCCTCCAGTTCGCCCATGTCGCGAAACTCGCGCAATTTGTTCAGATTGGCGAACATGGCCAGGCCATCGAACAGCGTCCAGTTGAAATTCATCGCCAAATTCTTGGCGTCCGAAACCGCGTTGGTACGGTCGATCACATTGCCGGTGACATAGGTCTGTTTCGAATTGCTGACGCTGTGGTTGGTGGACGCGGTGGCGGCCAGTTCAGGCAGCATGCCGGCGTTGCCCGGATGATAGTTGTTGCGGCTGATCTGCGCCTCGGTGCGGGCGACGCGGATGGCGTAATTGTGCTCCATCGCCAGCTCGATGGCCTGGTCCAGCGTCAACCGTTCCTGGCCAACAGCCCCTGTTATCAGTAGTAGTGAAATAATCAGCAAAAGCCGCTCTGTTTTCATGATCTCGTTTCCTGTTCCTTAACCTCAAGATATTCGAACGAACGCTGGCGTTTGGATAGATAGCTGTAGATCGCCGGGATGATGAACAGCGTCAGAAACGTGGAGAACACCAGACCGCCGCACACGGCGATGCCCATGGGGATGCGGCTTTCGCTGCCGGCGCCCAGGGCCATGGCGATGGGAAGGATTCCCAGAAACGTGGACAGACTGGTCATCACAATGGGCCGGAAACGGGAGACCGCGGCATCCTGCACGGCGGTCATAAGGTCAAGCCCCTGAGCGCGGCGCTGATTGGCGAACTCGACGATGAGAATGCCGTTCTTGGTCACCAGACCGATCAGCATGATCAATCCGATCTGGCTGAAGATATTGATGGTCTGATTAAAGTACCAGAGCGACAGCAGCGCGCCGGCCAACGCCAACGGCACGGTGAACATGATGACGAACGGGTCGCGAAAGCTCTCAAACTGGGCGGCCAAGATGAGAAAGATCAAGACCAGGGCCAGAAAAAACGCGAACAGGACGCTGGAGGAGCTCTCGCTGAAATCGCGCGATGGACCGGTCAACTCGGTGCGGAACGAATCATCCAGCACACGGTCGGCTATCTCATCCATGACCTGGATGCCGTCGCCGATGGTTTTGCCGCGCACCAGGCCGGCGGATACCGTGGCGGCGACGTAGCGGTTGAACCGGTACAGGGTCGGCGGACTGCTGCGCTCTTCCAGCTCCACCAGATTATCCAAACGCACCATTTCACCGTTTTTGTTGCGCACATAGAGCATCTTCAAGTCCATCGGCTCATCGCGGTCGCCGCGGCCAAGCTGACCGATAATCTGATATTGTTTGGCGTTGCGAATGAAATACCCCCAGCGTCCTCCGCTGTAGGCCAGCCGCAGCGTCTCCGAGATATCCCGGGTGGATACCCCCAACGTGCGGCTTCGTTCCCGGTTGATGACCACTTGCAGTTCCGGCTTGTTGAACTTTAAGTCCGTATCGACAAAATTGAATATGGGGTTTTTGCGCGCCTCCTCGACGAACTTGGGCAACACTTCCTTCAGCTTTTCGAAATCAGGCGCTTGGATCACATATTGCACCGGCAGGGAGGAGCGCCGGCTGGTGCTGAGGGATTGATCCTGAGCGACAAACGCCCGCGCGCCGGTCAACCGGTTGACCTTAGGCGCCAGCTGTTCAGCTATCTCCTGTTGACTGCGGATTCGTTCTTCAGGCTCTTTCAGGGTCAGGCGGAGAAAGCCGCTGTTGGAGGCGCCTGCGCCCATAGCGGTCATGCTGAAGAGCGAGGAGCGCTCCGGCACCTCCTGCTCCACCAGCTGCCCCAGCTCATCCATGTACCGGCTCATGTATTCGAACGACAACCCTTCAGGCCCGGTGGCGCGAATCTGAATGCTGCTGCGATCCTCATAGGGCGACAGCTCGCTGGGCAGCGTGATCCAG
>CAZKQR010000257.1:0-6563 GCA_964554965.1 uncultured Cytophagia bacterium
CCGGATGTGCTGATTCCGCCCACCACGATTCCGATTCTGCTGCAAGAGATGGAGAAGGACCCCACCCTCGGCGTCATCGCTCCGCAAATGCGGCGCCGCAACGGCGCCGTGCTGCCCTCGTGTCGAAGGTTTCCGCTCGCCCGTGATGTGTTCAGCGAATGGCTGCCGCATCGCCTCCTGCACCGTCTCTGGCCCGGCTACAGCGACTGGAAGATGAGCGACTTTGATCACCTCAGCAGCCGCGACGTCGATCAACCTCAGGGCGCGTTTTTATTGGTGCGGCGCAGCACCCTGGCGCAAGTCGGCCGCTTGGATGAACGCTTCTTCATGTTTTTCAGCGATGTGGATTTTTGCCGACGCGTGATCGAGGCCGGTTGGCGGATTCGTTTTTGCGCCGCTGCCTTTGTCTATCATCAGGCCGGTAGCGCGGTGCGCACATGCCGGCCGGCGATGTTGGCCTCCTCGCACCGCTCCTTTGTCGACTATTTGCATGCCCAGGCGCACGGACCGGTGCAAAAGTTTGGCATACTAGTTGTAACTTTATGGTTGCTGATTCTGCTTCCTCCCCGTCTGTTACTGGCGCATTTGCAGGACGGAGCGTTTTTGCAACACCAATAAAAACAAATCGAGACTTGCATGAGGACGAACGGAATGAATGGGATGGCGGCGGAGCGGCGGTTGATGGGACTGATTTTCCTTTGTGTGTTTCTCATGAGTCACAGTGGTACACCGGCTGAGGCGGCGGAGAGATCGGTGTTAATCCGGCTGCGTGAACTGCCCGGCGCTTTGGCTAAAACAGCGGCGCAGGATCACACCCTGTTCGGAATTCCCAGCCTGGACGCCGTGGCGCGCCGCTATCCTCCTGTTCGAATTGTGCCCGTGGCAGCGGTCACAAACGATTCGAATCGTTTGCAGAAAGCCATATCCACCGATCCCGCTTTCCGCTGGGTCAAATGGGTGGCGCCCGATTCCGTGGAACCGGAGCGGTTGCTCGACGAGCTGTTGCGGCTCGATGAAGTGGAAGCGGCTGAATTGAACCGCGCTTTTCGCCTGCATCATTTGCCCGACGATCCTCTCGTTGGCTCACAGTGGGCTCTGTCCCGCATCCGCGCGTTTGACGCCTGGGAGGTGGAGCGCGGCAAGGCGGAGGTGCTGATCGCGGTGATTGATTCCGGCATCGATTACACCCATCCGGATCTGGCCGGGAACCTCTACGTCCATGCGGGCGAGGATGTAAACGGCAACGGCGTGGTGGATGCAGCGGATTTCAATGGCGTGGATGACGACCGCAACGGTTTTGTCGATGACGTACGCGGATGGGATTTTACCGATGCGCCCAACTATCCCAGTGGCGGTGATTATCTCGAACGCGACAATGATCCTATGGATGAAATGGGGCACGGCACAGCGGTGGCCGGCTTGATCGCTGCGGTGGCGGATAACCATATCGGCATCGCTGGATTGGCGCACGGCTGCCGCGTTTTGAACCTGCGCTCCATGAACGCCGGCGGCTATGGGGAGGAGGACGATGTCGCCTCGGCGATTCTCTACGCGGTGAGTATGAAAGCCGCGGTGATCAACATGAGCTGGGGCGATACCTTTGTCACCCGGTTGCTGGACGATGTGGTGCGCTATGCCGCATCGCAGAACGTGGTCTTGGTGGCCTCGGCAGGCAACTCGAGCTCGGACCTGATTCACTATCCCTCCGGCTTTGAGCCGGTGATCTCGGTGGGCGCCTCAACCGCCGAAGATTACTATGCCGCCAGTTTCACCAACTATGGCCCGACGATCGACCTGGTGGCGCCGGGCCAGGAGATTGTTTCCACCACTTTGCACAGCCGCTACGACTCGACGTTGCGCGGCACTTCCTTTTCCGCCCCCTATGTGTCCGCCGCCGCCGCACTGGTGTTGAGTCAGCATCCTTACTATTCTCCCACTGTGGTGCGCGATATTTTGACCGCCACGGCGGATGATCTGGGCGATCCCGGTTGGGATCCATACTATGGCGCCGGCCGGCTCAACGTTTATGCGGCCCTGGCCTCGCAACAGCAGGCCAATGTGCAGATCAGCTCGCCATGGCTGGATGACGGGTTCCGTCAAGGCCCGATCGATATAAAGGGCAGCGCCTGGAGCTCCAGTTTTGCCGGCTATGATCTCTATTACGGCATTGGCGACAACCCGAAAAAATGGTCTTCGATCGTCACCAACAAAACTCAGCCGGTCCTGGATGGCTTTTTAGGCGCGTGGAATTCGCTGCCGGCCACGGACGGCCCCTGCATCCTTCGGTTGCTGGTGCACAATGTGGACGGGTCTGAGCAGGAATCGCAGGTGCGCATCTTTATCGACCGCACGCCTCCCGCTCTCAGCGGCGTGGAACTGCTGCCGATGCTCGATGCGGATCGCCATTCTGTGTTGATCCAGTATCACACCGATGATCTTTCCGAAAACACGGTCTATTACCGCTCCGAGGGCGTGAACGAACCGTTCAAAGAGATCCCCATGGTCTACCGCACGGTGGAGCCGCGCCTGAATTTCAGTCAAAGCCAGGCCACCGGCAGGCTGGAAATAAAATTGATGGCGCGCAACGGCGCCGGCATGCACACCATCGATGATCACGGCGGAAAATTATACCCAGCGGATCTCTCCGGCATGCCCATCGACCGCCTGCGCTACACCCCGATGAATTACTCGATCCCGAACGGTCATCTGCTGGACGCCCGGGTCGATTTCAATCAGAACAGAATACCGGAAATCATCGTCGGCGTCTATCCCAAGGGCGGCGGCATTCTTTGCCAATGGTATGAATTCAGCGGCGACGGTTTTTCCGTGGTCGCGACGCTGCCCGAGTTCCTCGTGCCGCGGGATATCGGCGACAGCAACGGCAATAAAAAGCCCGAGCTTTTGGCCGGGTATGGTTTTTCCACCTATCTCTATGAGAACAACGCCTCATCCGGCATCGATCTGGTGCTGGTCAAGAGCTGGATCGGCAGCAGCAGCGAGCAGTACTGGGGCAGCCGACTGGTGGATGTTGACGGCGATGAGAGGGATGAGGTGATCCTTCGCGTGCAAAAAAGCACCGCCAATGCGATCAGCGATCAGTTCGAAATCTGGAAGTGCGGGAGCGACGGTCAATACGTTCGCATCGCCGGCCTGGCCAATCCTACGAGCGGAGATAATTTGAACGGGGTGCCGCACTGTTCAGTGGGCGATTGGGACGGCGACGGCAGCACGCAGATTCTGCTCGGCGACAGCGACGGCGATCTGTACATGTACGAGCGAAACGGCTCTGCTTTCAGCCTGGTGTGGCAGGATCGGCTGCCTTTGCAGGATGCGATCGAATGGACCGCCGCCGGCGATTTTGACGGCGACGGTGTACAAGAGTTTGTCGCCGGCTGTCACTCCGATCCTTCGCTCAACAGCGAACACAGCTATGACGCCCGGCACTGGTATTATCGCATCTATGACCATCAGGGCGAAAACACCTACCGCATGGCCGCCGAATGGCGATTTTTCGGTTATGAAAGCACCAAGGATTTTCCCTGCGGCGTGACCGCCGGCGATGTGGATCAGGACGGCAGAGAGGAAGTGTTGATCACCGCGTATCCGGATTTCTATGTGGCGGAATGGGAAGAGGATCGTTATCAGATCACCTTCCATGCCGCGTCCATTCAGGGCAACGGCGCCCTGGTGGTGGATGCGGATCACGACGGTCAGCAAGAGTTCTGGATCAGCGATGGCGAAAATATGCGGCCCTACCGACGGGTTGGCGTTGCCACTGCGCCGCCGACGCCGGTCGGCATCACCGCCCACCCATTGGATGAACGCTCTGTTCAATTGACCTGGTATCCGGTCCCGGGTGCGGATGAATACCTGCTCTACCGCGGCACGGACCCAAAGGATCTGCAGGTCCTGCAGACGGTCACTGTGCCGGCGTTTCTCGACACCACCGTGACCAGCGGGCTTTTGTATCACTATGCTCTGGCTTGCATCGATTATGAGAAAAACCCCAATCGCAGCCATCAGTCGGCCGTCTATTCGGCGCGGCCGGGCCCCAAACCCTGGTTGTTTGCTGAGGCCTTTGCGACCGAGCGAACCGTGCGGCTCTATTTCAGCGAGCCCTTGGACACCGGCGCCAAAGATCCCACGCACTATATGATCGACGGCGATCTCGGCAGACCCACCTCCTGCGGATACGATAAAGGCGGCAAAGAGATCCTGCTGACCTTAGGCAAGCGGATCAGCCAGGAGGGCCAGTTCACGGTAACGGCCACCGGCCTGGTGGATCTGGACGGCACGCCGCTGGATGAGGCCAGGAGCAGCGCTAAATTTACCGTGAGCAATGTCAGCATGCCACCCTATCTAAGCGAAGCCACTCTGATCAGTGATCAAACCATTCGGCTGACCTTCAGCGAATCCATGGATCCCAGAGAGCTGCTTGATCCGGTTTATTATGAAATGAGCGATGGTTTGCAGGTGGCCTCGGTCAAGTTGGTGCGCTCTTGCTACCAAGTCGATCTTACCATCATTCCGGAAACCCTGATGGGCGCTTTTGGTAAGAGATATTGGATCAAGGTTCACAGCATGAGGAGCCAGCTTGGCACGACGATTCAAAAGGGCCGCGGCGATATGATTCAGCTGATATTTTCCAAATTCAATCTGGATGATGTCTATACCTTTCCCAATCCCTATCGAGCGGGTCTGGACGACGGCGGCATTACGTTTGCGAATCTAACCATTCAAGCGGATATCCGGGTGATAACCTTGGAGGGACGAACGCTGCGCATTTTGCATGAGACCAATGGCGACGGCGGAGTGGTCTGGGACGGCCTGGATGAACAGGGCCGGCCATTGGCCTCCGGCATTTACCTCTACCAGGTGAGCAACGAGAAAGAATCCAAGTGGGGCAAGTTGGCCATTGTGCGCTGAGCATACGGAAATATTGTACGTGGGTTTGACCGGAGGATTCGCAGCGGGCAAATCGACGGTCTCCAGGTTGCTGCATGACCAGTTTGGCATTCCAGTGATCGATGTGGATCAGGCCGGCCGCCGTGCTGTAGAAGAGTCGCCCGCTGTGCTGGCTGCGTTGCGCGACGCCTTTGGCGATGCGTATTTTATCGATGGAACCACGCTGAATCGAAAAAAACTGGGCGCGCGAGTTTTCCACGATGAGCAGGCCAGGCTCCTGCTCAATCGAATGGTCCACCCGGCCATGCTAAAGTTGGTGCTGGCTGAGATGAAACAGGTGGCGGAGGGCACTCCCCAAGCCCCTTATGTGGTGGTCGATGCGGCTCTGCTTTTTGAGTTGGATTTGCATAAAAAAATGGATGTGGTGGTAACCGTATGGGCGCCTCTATCCGTGTGCCAACGGCGGGCGGGCCGGCGCGACGGCCTGACCAAGGCAGAGGTGGCGGCGCGCTATCAGGCGCAATGGTCGACGGCGCAAAAAAACGCCGGCGCCGATTACACGTTGGATAATTCCGGGGCCCGTGCGGATCTGCAAGCTATGGTTCGGCATCTTCATCACCAGCTCTTGGATCGGGCACAGCAAAAGCGCCGGCGCAGCTGATGCCCGCCAGGCGATCTCTGACGATGGATGGCAACCGGGCACTGTTTGTTAATCCGCCCGGGATCCGTCCTGACGCATCATCGGCCCGGACACAGCGCCGATAGGAACCCTTGCACACGCGCTGCCGGCCGGGCGGGAGCTTTTATGCCTTCGCTACGCACGCCACCCGCGGTCAAGCTTCTGATCCCTTTCTGCGCAGGGATTGTGCTGGGGGTGCGCTGCGATCTGCCGGTGCTTTGGTTGCCGGCCTTGAGCGCTCTCGGTTTCATTCTCTGGCTGTGGAGCTATCGGCAGCAGCATCATCGCCTCTTGGCAGCCACAGCCGCTCTTTTGATTCTGCTTTTAGCGGCTATGCGCACAGCGCTGCAGTATCACCACGCTGCCGCGAATGAGATACGCCAATTTATCAGCGTTGATCCGGTGGCTGTGGAGGGCGTTCTCAGCAGCGCCGTAGTGAACAGATTCGATCATCGTTGTTTTGTGCTCAAGGTCGATTCCGTGTGGAGCCGCAGCCACCACGGGCCGGCGCAGGGCCGCGTTTATGTTCAGCTCTACGATACCACCGCGGTGCTGAGGTATGGCGACCGGCTTTTATTGCGAGGCTTTTTACGCCGGCCGAGCGGAGAACGCAATCCGGGAGATTTTGATTACAGCCGTTATCTGGCGGCGCAGGGCATTTTTGCCACTCTGAGTGTGTTCATCGAATCGCCGTTGTGTCTGGACCACGACCAGGGCGCCTGGCTCGATCAACGGGTGTTCATGCCGCTGGCCGGCTTTATTCATCAGCTGTTGTATAAAGCCCTGCCCGCTCAGCAGGCTGCGCTGCTGTTCGGACTGCTGGTCGGCGACCGTTCGGCAGTGGCTCGAGAGGTGGAAGAGGATTTTCGCAACGCCGGCGTCATCCATGTGTTGTCGGTCTCCGGCATGCATGTGGGCTTTGTCGTCGCTGCGCTTTTTTTTCTGTTGAAATGGCTGCCGGTCCGACCGGCGCTGCGCA
>CAZKQR010000258.1:0-6551 GCA_964554965.1 uncultured Cytophagia bacterium
GCAGACCGTGGCGGCTGATCTGCGTCGGACCGACGGAGGACCTTTGGCCGTGACCATGGCCGCCACCTTTCCGCTGACCGCTGAGCGACTGCCGCTGTCATTCAGCCTCGAAGCCAATTACCCGAATCCCTTCAATCATTCCACGCGGATCGCCTTCAGCGTTCCGACCACCTCGCCCGTATCCATCCGCATCTTTGATATGCTGGGCCGGCCGGTCAAAGAATTGGTGAACCGCAGCTGTTCGATGGGACAGCACTCAGTGGTCTGGGACGGAACTCATGAGGATGGTCAACTGGTTGGAAGCGGCCTCTATTGGCTGCGCATGGAGAGCGGAGCGTTTCAACAGACGCGCCGCATGCTGCTGTTGAAATAAAATATACACACCTGCTTCAGACCGGCGAATTCAGCAAGACGCTGAAAGGCCTGCGCTGGACCGAATCACTGTCCCCTTGGTCCAGCGGCGCCGGCGTTGAAGCAATAGACCCTATCATCATCGACGAGGCTGAACTATGAAACAGCGAGCCGGCTGTGTTCTCGTTCTCGTTCTATCCTGGATAGGGGGCATGCTGCCCGCAGTCGCCAATCCCGGAGAAAAGCCGTCTGGCCGCATTCGGGGAGTCTGGATGCACCCCGGCTTTTTCGGCCCGGATCAGACGATCGCAAAGAAAAAGATGCAGGCCACTCTGGACGCTTACGCCCAGGCCGGAATCAACACACTGTTCATCCTGGTTAAAAACACCACCGGCCATCTCTATTACAGCAGCGAGATCGGTGTGTGCGATAAAGCGTATGACTGGGATTTTTTCGCCGTTTTTCTGACTGAGGCCAAAAAAAGAAAGATGGAGGTGCACCCCTGGTTCTGTGTTTTTCCTGAGACCGCCTTGCTGGGCCAAGTGGGCGGTCACCCCGAATGGCTGATCACCAACCCCAAACGAGAGATGGTGGCAGTGGCCAACCCGGCGCTTCCGGCTGTTCGCGCCTATGAAAAAAGCTTGATCCTTGAGCTTGTGCAGAAATACGATGTCAGATGGGTCCATCTGGATTACGTTCGCTATCCCTGCGAGCCCGTTGAACCCTATTTCAGTTTTGACCGGGAGACGCTGCGGCTGTTCAAAGAGGACACCGGCATCGATCTGGCAGAGGTAAAAAACCGCGACACCGGCAGCATCGCCTGGAACGAATGGCTTCACTGGAACCGGGAGCGGGTGACGATCTTTGTCCGCGAGCTGAGAAGCGGGTTGGATGCGACAAACCGGAAGGTGAAAATCAGCGCTGCGGTTTTTAACGACGCCGCCACGGCCCGGATTATGGTGGGCCAGGACTGGGTCACCTGGGCCCAGGAAGGATTGGTGGATATGGTCAGTCCCATGCTCTATACAGACCGCTGCGACCATTTTGAAAAAAAGGTGCTTCAGGCCATGGATGCCAACTTGGGGAAAGCACGGCTATGTCCGGGCATTGGAGTCGGCAGCGGTTCCTGGTTCAGCTGGACCACCCCGGAGAGCATGATCAAGCAGATCTCATTTTGCGACTCGATGAATACCGATGGAGTGGTTTTTTTCTCATCCAACACCCTGGATCAGCCGTTTCTCGAAAAGCTGCAGGGAGTGAAATAACGGCAGCAGCACGATGTGGCCCAATCGGCTGCCGATTCACACCTTCGCTGGTTATCCTGCCGTTCATCAATACAGCGGCAGGGCGGCAACCTCTCTTCCTACGCAAACACGGGAACGGCAAAGCGCTATTCCCTGTCCAGGCCCACCTTTCTTTCCCACACCGCATACAGCCGGGCCATCTCCTGTACTCTGTCCGGATGCGCAGACGACAAGTCTTTAGTTTCAAATCGATCATGTTTGAGATCATAGAGCTGCCAGGCTGACTGCGGAGTCGCAGAAACCAGCTTCCAGGCGCCCCGACGAATCGCGCGATGGCTGTTGCGATGGGTGCGCCAATAGAGTGTGCGCTCCTTTTTCTGTTTGCCCCCTTGAAACACCGGAAGCAGGCTGGCGCCCTCCATCGGCAGCACGATGCGGCCATTGTACTCCGCCGGATACTGCGCGCCGCTGATCTCAGCCAGAGTCGGCATCACATCGATCAGATGGCCCACGGCATTGCACACATGGCCCTGCTGCTGAATCACCCCGGGCCAAGCTGCGATAAACGGAGTGCAGATGCCGCCCTCATGATCTGTGTTTTTGTATTTACGAAACGGCGTGTTGCCGGCGTTGGCCCAGGGCTTGTCCACAGAACAATAGGACTCCACCGGGCCTGGGGCAATGCCAGGGGTGTGGTTGACATCTTCAGCGCAGCCGCCGTTATCGGATAAAAACAGCACCAGGGTGTCCTCCTCTTTGCCGAGTTGCCGGATCTTTTGCAGCACTCGACCGATGTTCTGATCCATCCGGTCGATCATGGCCGCATAGACAGCCATTTTGAGATCCCAGCTGTCCTTGTCCGCCACATCCTCCCAGGCTGGAACAGTCTCATCCCTTGGCGGCAGGGTCAGCGATCGATCAAACAGATGCAGATCACGAATCCGCTCAAAGCGCTGTCGCCGGATCACATCCCAGCCCACCAAGTAGCGGCCGCGATAGCGGGCAATGTCCTCAGGCCAGGCGTGGAGGGGGTAGTGCGGACAGGTATAAGCCAAGTAGAGAAAAAACGGCCTCTCCTCGCCCTTATATTCCTCCAGATAACGAACAGCATAGTCGCTGAAAGCATCGGTTGAATAGAATCTGGCATCCTCAGGGGCATAGGGAAGATATTCCTGGCCATCAACTGCCCATCGGCGGGGATACCCGCCCGGTGATTTTTTTCTCCCGGGCGCCGGTTCGCCTGGCCGCTGCGGGCCGGGGTTAAAATAGTTGCAGCAGCCGTCGCACAGGCCGAAATGGCGGTCAAAACCACGGCGAAAGGGCGTCTCTTTTGCATGCCATTTGCCGGCCATGAGCGTGCGATAGCCGGCGCTTCTAAGCAGTTCTCCCAGGGTGACGCAGTTTTCATAGGCCATGGGTGTGTTTCCATAAACCCCCACCTGTTGGGAGTAAAGGCCGGAAAGCAGTGAGGTGCGCGTGGGCACGCAGATGCCATTGTTATAAAACTGGTTGAAGCGAAGGCCCCGGGCCGCCAGCGCATCGAGGTTTGGAGTCCGGATCTCGCCCCCGTAGCAACCGATGTCGGAAAAGCCCATATCGTCAGCCATGATCAAGAGAATGTTGGGCTGTTCGCGGCCTGAAGGCACGGCAGACAGGCCTCTGGCTGCCAAGCAGCTGGTAAAACCCAGAAGAGAGCGCGATAAAAAATCACGCCGGGTAAAGAGGGGCGCTTCGTTCATAAATGTTTACCCTTTCACCTGTGAACGAGAAAAGACCGGCAGAAAGCGAGCCGCTCACCAGCTTGAGCGGCCGACCTGCAGGCCCAGCCAAAAACAACGTCCGTACATGTAGATGCCGGAGCCATGCGTACGGTAGGCATCGTCGAACAGATTAGCAATGCCGGCGGTGACCGTAAAGCCGCCGGGCCGCCAGGAGGCCGCGCTGTTTACCACATGCCAGCCCGGTGTGCCGCCGGCCGGGATGCGATGGTCCGATAGATCGCCGGAAGAGAGGCGCGTCTGCGTGGCGGCGGACTGCGACTCTATGGTCCAGGACCACTGCCGGTTAAAATAGTGAACCAGTGCGAACCTCCCGTTCAGGGGCGGAATGCGGCGCATGGGCTCATCGTCGCTCAGATTCTGGCCGTAACAGTAATTGATGTTCCCGCGCAGCAGCCAGCGTTTCGCCGGCTGCCACTCCCCTTCTGCTTCGATGCCGCGAAGCACCGCTTTCTGCAGATTAGCCTTCTGATAGACGCGGTCGCCCTGATATGTGCTGCGGCCGAGATATTTCGCCTCCACCCGGGTGATCATATTTTGCATCCAGGTGTGATAGAGGAACAACGCGAAGGATGAGCGGTCGGCGCGCGTCTTCACTCCGGCTTCCAGCGTATAGCCGTATTCCGGTTTCAACGACGGCGCCGGCACTTCGATCCCGTAATCGAATGGACCGAAGGTGCTCAGGTCGTTGACGTTGGGCGCACGGAAGGATGAACTGGCATTCACTACACCGTTGAGCCGGTCGCTGAACCGGTAGAGCACGGAACCCTGGCCGGCCAGCGCCGATGGGGAAAGATCCGTGTCGCCAAAGACGGCATCCTGAATCTCGATGTGCACCAGATTGTAACGAAGACCTGAATGCAGGCTCAGAGCGGACCAGTTCCTGATGTAGGACAGATACAGGGCGCCGTTATACGACCGTGCACCGTCGGGATACAGACCGCGCAGCGCGGTCTGTTGCTGCGAAGTGGATTCCACCTGTTTCGAGCTGCTGTTGACGACGTCGCGATAAGCCTCCAGGCCGTAGATCAGCTGATGGGTTCCGCTCCAGCCGGCCTGGGCTTGCACCTGCAGGCCCAGGGTGTGCACGCGGTCCTTTTCATAGATGGCGACCGTGCTGTTGTTCTTTTGTCGCTCCCGGCCCTCCAGGCTTTCATGAAAGGAGGCGGTGATCTCTATCTGCCGCAACAGAGGATGGCTGGAAAACAGCGTGGAACGTAGATAGGCCAGTTGTCTGTCTTGCGGCGTAAACAGATAACGCTCATAACCACGCTGATGAACCTGGTCATAAGCCGGCACATCCTTTTGCCGCACTCTGTGCCACAGCATGGTCAGCAGCCCGCGGTCGTTGAGGCGCAAGGCGGCCTTGACCTGGCCGGCGCTTTCATCGTAGCCGCTGGGAGACTGCAGGCCTACGCCGCGGCCTGCCTGCACATCGCCGAAGGAACGCACCGACACGTCGGCGGAGAGCGCCAAGCGGGCCGTGCTGAGGCCCACATCCACATGAGCGGTCTTTTCCATATCTGCGGAGAGGTATTTGGTAATCGCTTGTACGGTCTGTTTCCGTTCGCTGGAGAACTCGGGCATCGGCGTCAACAGATTGAGCACGCCGCCCATGGCGTCGCTGCCATAGAGCGTGGCGCCGAAACCACGCAGCACCTCCATGCGGGAGATAGAGTAGGGATCCACGGTGCTCAGGTATTGGTTGGGACCGTAGCGGAAAACAGTGTTGTTGAGGCGGATGCCGTCGATCAGCACCAGAACTTGATTGCCGGTGAGGCCGCGGATGAACGGAGAGCCGCTGCCATGGTTGGTCTTTTGCATCCAAACGCCCTGGCTGCCCATGAGCGCTTCGGGCGTTGAGCGGGGCAGATCGAATTCCCGCAAAGTCACTGAAGTGATGGCGGCGGGTGAATGAAACGTTGCCAGCACATCCCGCTCCGCCGTCACGGTCACGTCCTCATGCAGTTTTAATAAGGTGGGTTGCAGCAAAAAGCGCATGCTTTGCACCTGTTCACCCTGGATGTAAATTTTCTCTTCCATCAGGGCAAAGCCGGTACGATGAAAAGTAAGTGTATAGGCGCCGGCCGGCAAGGACAGGCGAAAAACTCCGTCCCTGCCGCTGGTCACGGTCTGCTGCGACGGCTTGATCACGATCTGCACGCCGTCCAAGGGGCTGTTGTTGGAGGCATCGTGCAGAACGCCCTTGACAGTCGCTGCAGAAAGCGTTGAAAAACCACAAAAACCGCAAAAAAGTAAAAGACGAAGAAAACAAGACCATGGAAACAGACGCATTATACCTTTTCCTTTAGTTACTGCTATGGAAACCATCATTTCGCGGCCGTTTTGCGGCTCGTCAGGTCATTTTTGAAATACCTCTTAAAACGCATTAATGAAAAAAGGAACAGCCGACATCATCCTCATGTCTTTCCGTGCCCGCGGCCCTGTATTCCCAAGTGTTCGATGGTTTCGCAAAGGGAGAGGAATCTATCGTCGCACGGGGTTTGATCTTGCACTCTATCGTTCGTCGCTGGATCCTTTGGCGCTCTAAAAGTGAAATCGAACGACGTAAAAAAAATCAACCCCGGTATCACAAAATAGTTTAAGCTAAAATAGCCAAATGAGGATAAAATGACAAGGTTATTTTTTCGCTGCCCTCCTGTCTTGCCGAGGACAAACCCGGTCTTTCCATTTTTTGAAATCCCTTTTGAAAAACTGATAAAAAGAACAGCCGCGCAGCCCCATCAGCGCCATGTTGGCAAATTTGGCTGGATAGCTCGCGCTACTGAATAATTTTCCTTTTAGGGACATTATAAACCACGAAAAACGATCTAATCAACGGAGTGGAAACCACCGGCAAACCGCAGAGGGAGTGGACTGAGACAGTGTGGAGCGCACGAGTTGGATTCAAGACGAAAAAAATCGATGTGGGCTATTCCCTGCAGCGGCAGGACGGCCTGGGACTTTTCGAGCGGCAATGGCTGTTGCGCATGTTCATGCTGGAGGACAGTGCGATGGATATCGCCAGGGCTGGCTTCCTCATCCCGCCCACCATTTCAGTAAATGTAACGCCGGTGATCTATTATTATACGCAAAGGATGGTATTGCGCTATACGTATTAACTAATCGGCCTCGATGATTTCCACCCATCGTTTGGCGACGGCGGCGCCATCGCTGG